>CAJLRE010000010.1 GCA_905208975.1 uncultured Collinsella sp.
TACCTGGCAGTGCGGTACCGTGCAGCTCGACTTCCAGATGCCGCTCAACTTTGACTTGGAGTACGTGGACGCCGATGGCACCAAGAAGCGCCCCATCATGCTGCATCGCGTGTGCTTTGGCTCCATCGAGCGCTTTATCGGTATTCTGATTGAGCACTTTGCGGGCAAGTTCCCCACCTGGCTGGCCCCCGTGCAGGTCAAGGCGCTTCCCGTCTCTGAGAAGAGCCGCGACTACGCCCACGAGGTGTGCGCCAAGCTGGAGGAGGCCGGCATTCGCGTGGTCTGCGATGACCGCGACGAGAAGATCGGCTACAAGATCCGCGAGGCCCGCAGCATCGACCGCGTGCCCTACATGCTCATCCTGGGCGAGAAGGAGGTCGAGGCCGGCAACATCTCCGTCCGCGATCGCTCCAACGAGACCGTTCAGATGGGTGTCGATGAGTTTGTTGCGAAGGTGACCGAGGAGATTAAGACTCGCGCCTAAGGCAAGCTTCACAACAATTAACAAAGGCGACCGTCCACACAGGGCGGTCGCCTTTTTTCCTACCAAAATTAGAAAAGCCGCTGGTTGAGCGGCTTTTTTGTTGCACAAAAAGGTACAGGTTTTTGTATCTTTCGACATAGACAATTATACGAGCAATTAATCAGCGATTGCCCAGATTACGCAAAATGTCCTGCCGGTAGATACATCTCCATACCCCTCTACAAAAACCTGTACTTTTGCGACTGCGCCTAGTTGCGAGCGAGAAGCCTGTTCTAAACGCCCCTGCATTTGCGTGCATCGCAAAGCCAAAGGGGGGGGGCGAGAACATGGAACAGACGGCACGGCGCCAAGAGCAGCTGCCAGGCGCTTTTAACGGCGCCACCATCAGCAGCCAGCACGGCCGCGTTCGCTGGTATCTGGTTCACACCCCCCATGGAAAAGAGCGCGAGACCTGCGAAAAGGTCCGCCGCATTATCCCGCACAACCTTATGCAGGACGCTTTTGTGATGCAAAAGGAGTTCTGGTTTAAGCGGGACGGTGCCTGGTCGCTCCAAACCAAACCCATGTACAAGGAATATTTCTTCGTCGCTACGCACGATGCTGCCGCGCTCGATAGGGCTTTGGCCCAGTTGAGCTTTGGCTGCCGCATCGCCGGCAGTAGGGAGCGGGCGTACATGCCCATGCCGGACGACGCGCAGGGCTGGTACCGCAGTGTGCTGGACGACGACGGCGTGGTGCGTAACAGCGTTGCGCGCATAGAAGACGGCGTGTTGCACATAGAGCAGGGTCCCTTGGTGGGGCAAGAGGCCCGTGTAAAGAAGATCGACCGTCATAAACGCTGGTGCCTGGTGGACGTGGGCGAAGGCGACTCCGCATTTAGGGAGTTACTTCCGCTCGACGTGCCCAGCAAAACGTAAGGGAGACGTTGCACCGGCAATTCGTTCGCATTTTGATTCATGGACGGGGGGGGGTTCCTGGGGACAGGGACGTAAGTTTTATCGTGACTGCTAAAGAAGTAACAGAGAGTTGTACATCAACGGTTGGTGCGCTGGCTTTCAATCAGATAAAGCCGAGCGGCACGCTTGGATATCGCATCGTCAAGAGACTGTTTGACCTTGTGTTTAGTCTTTTGATGAGTGTTCTGCTGCTGATTCCTCTTGCTGTAGTGTGTGCGCTCATTAGCCTTGAATCGCCCGGCAGTCCTATGTATACGCAAGAGCGCGTTGGCAAGGGCGGAAAGACAATCAGGATTTTTAAGCTTCGCAGCATGGTCGCCGATGCTGGCAACGTGCAGAAGTATCTGAGCCCTGAGCAGCTGCATCAGTGGGAAGTCGAGCGCAAGGTCGATGATGATCCCCGCATCACCAAGATTGGTCAATTCATTCGTAAATGTTCTATCGACGAGATGCCGCAGTTTCTCAATGTGCTAAACGGTGATCTGTCTGTAATTGGCCCGCGTCCCATCACAAGGGATGAACTTGAACAACATTTTACTGACGGGGAGAAGGCCGAGCTGCTTTCTGTTCAGCCTGGCATTACTGGGCTTTGGCAGGCGACTGACCGAAACGCCGCGACCTTCGAGAGCGGCTTACGCCAGAAGATCGAGCTCCGCTACGTGTGTAATCGCTGCTTCCGCATGGACTGGAAATGCTTCACTGGCACCTTTGGTGCCATGTTCGGCAAGAAGAGGACGGGGCGATAGATGGCTTCTCAGGCTTATAGCGTTCTCATGAGCATTTATCTTAAGGAGAACCCTGCGTATCTTCGTGCTTCTTTGGACAGCATTATTAACCAGACGATTCCACCTGCGGAAATCGTTATGGTTAAGGATGGACCGTTAACAAAAGAACTCGATTCAGTTCTGGCTGAGTATGACCGCCGTTATCCTGGCATCTTTAGTTTTATTGCCTACGAGGAAAACCACGGTCTTGGCTATGCGTTACACAGGGGAATAGTTGCTTGTACTAACGATATTGTTGCACGTATGGATACAGACGATATTGCACGTTCTGATCGTATGGAGAAACAACTAAAGGCGATTCAAGATGGTCTTGATATGGTTGGGAGTCAAGTAATTGAATTCGTCGAGTCTCCTGACAAGCCGATTGCACGAACGGATCTCCCCGAAGGTCTCAACAATATTATTGCTTGTTCAAAGCGTAGAAATCCATTTCGTCATCCGCCAATGACATTCAAACGATCCAAGGTGTTGAAAGCGGGCAATTACAGTTCCGAGTATCTGTATTTCGAAGATTGGGATTTATTTAATCGAATGCTTGCAGCTGGTTGCCGAGCTGAGAATCTTCACGAAACGCTTGTGGCCATGAGAGTTAGTCCTGATTTTTATGAGAGGCGCGGAGGCCTGGGTTATTTGGCTCATGTTTGGAAGTTCAAATCTGCTCAGTTGCGTATTGGTTATTTTACGGTAGCAGATTTCCTGATTTCCTTTTTGCCCCAACTGATTGTTTGCCTGATGCCCAATTGCCTGCGTGGCTTTGTATATACGAATATGCTCAGGAGGAGCGATGATTAAAGTCCTTCATGCTGTTCCAGATATGAATTCTGGCGGTATTGAAAACTACATCATGAATATGTATCGAATTATTGATCGCGATACTGTGCATTTTGACTTTCTAGTCCATCACAATTCACGAGGGTTCTTCGATGATGAGATAGAGGAGCTTGGAGGCCGTATTTATCGTTTGCCTGTTTTGGATAATAAGAATGTTATCTCTTATTGGCGCGAGCTAAAGAGGTTGTACTCTGAAAACAAATGGGATGTGGTTCATGGCCATGCCGCGAGTCTTGCGGGCCTTTATCTGTTTGCTGCCGAGAATGCTGGCGTACGTGCCCGCATAGCACATAGCCACGGAGCTTCCTATCTTCGAACACCAAAGGGGTATACAAAAAAACTGCTCTTTAAGACTGCTGGAATTCACGCGAATATTCGCCTTGCGTGTTCTACAGAAGCGGGCAAATATCTTTTTGGCGATAGACAATTCTATTTAGCTAAGAATGCAATTGATTCTGAGCGGTTTTCATTTAATCAAGATGATCGCGATCGTATTAGGCGCAGCTTGGGGATTGTTCCGGGACAATTGTTGGTTGGTCATATGGGTCGCTTTAATTTGCAGAAAAATCATCAGTTTTTGATTGAGATTTTTGAAGAGATTGTTCGGTTGAAACCAGATAGCTGTCTATTGCTGGTGGGTACCGGCGAACGTGAGGGCTCGATACGAAATCTCGTTTCTAGTAAAGGGCTGAATGGCAAGGTTATCTTTCAGTCTGTTACTGATGAGCCCCAGGCCTACTATTCAGCTATGGATGCATTTGTTTTGCCCTCCCTGTTCGAGGGTCTTCCCTTGGTGGGAATTGAGGCGCAATGCAGCGGTTTACCGAGCTATTTTTCCTCTGAGATTACGAAAGAAGTTGTCATTTCTGATATTACAGAGTTTTTAGATTTGAATGCTGGTCCCGTTGCCTGGGCACAACAAATCGTTGGCGCATCATCGTGCATCAATCGTAGAGCCTATGCAGATTGCGCCGCTATTCACGGTTTTGATTTTAGGGATAACACGAAAAAGATGACGGATTTTTATTTGGCTGCTGCTACAGGGAGGTTTGAGTCTATTGGCTCCATACTGGATTAGCCTTCTGCTTGCGGTTGGTTTTATGCTACTAGCTCAGAGACCTTTGAACTCAGTGGCGGCGACATCCCGGTCTGCAATCTCTGCCCGCGACGGACGAGATTATTCGCGCTGGGGCGTTGTCGCCTCCGCACTTGTTTTCATTATTCTTACTGGCTTTCGTTATGGTGTTGGGCAAGATTATTTTTATACTTACGTGCCTTACTTCTATCGTGTGCGTTCGGGTTTGGGGTTCCAGGAAATGGAAATCGGCTATTACGCCCTCAATTACCTTGTCGCTCGTTTTACAGATAACCCTCTGCCCGTATTCCTGGTATGTTCTGTAGCATTTTTCGCGTTGACATATGCTGCCATTATGCGTGAATCTTCTCATCCCGTATTCTCCGTCTTCCTCCTATTTGGGATGTCTTATTTGTTTATCTACATGAACGCCATGAGGCAGATGCTTGCGGTTTCCATTTTGTTGTTTTCGCTTCGTTATATAGAGGAGAGAGATCCGGTTAAATTTGCGGCCTGCGTTGCGATAGCGAGCACGTTTCACTCAAGTTCGCTTGTATTTATCGCTGCATACTATTTTCCGCGTCTTAAAATTACTCCATGCATTTGTTTGGTTTTGGTGTCGGGATTTTTGCTTCTTAAGGTCCCCATTGCATCTTTCGTTAATACCATCATTGCCAAAACTCAATACGCTGGCTATATCGGATCCATCTTTGATACGGGCGAAAGTGGGAATGTCGTTATCGCGTTGAATGTCGTGGTCCTATTATTTTCCGCGATTGTGCCTAAGCTGTATGGCGGTGCTTATTCCGAACGCTATCGTATTCTTCTCTGGTGCCAGCTTGTTGCGACATCAATTGCAATCTTATCCGGTCTGATTCCGCTTTCTCAGCGTTTGCGCTGGGTTTTTTCTCTGCCTTCTGTAATTCTTTTGCCTCTGGCAATCGATTCGATATCGAATATCAAATTGAAGTTCCTGATTCAGTTGGTGATTGTTGTTCTATATATCGTGTATATCGCTATCACAATCGGGATGTGGAATGGCAATAACGTCGTCCCATATCACTCCATATTAATGAAAGGCTCCTTATGAGATCTCCTAATATAAGTTTGATAATCCCTGTCTATAACGTTGAGGATTATTTGCCTGATTGTTTAGATAGTGTTCTTGCGCAAAGCTATGCCGATTTTGAAGTAGTAGCGGTGAACGATGGTTCTACGGACAGATCGCGAGAGATTCTTGCTGATTATGCGAAAAAGGATTCGCGTATTCGGATTATTGACCAAGCGAATAGGGGTCTTGCTGGCGCGCGCAATACTGGAGTTGCTGCGGCGAATGGTATGTATATCGCTTTTGTTGATTCAGATGACTACATTGATTCCGACTATTTATCTGTTATGTATTCAAATGCCAATGAGTTTAATGCCGATATTTCCATTTCTGGGCGATATATCGATTGCGGTGGACAGTCTAGCCATGAAAATCGTCCGGCTTTTACGAGTAAACGCCTTGGGCCGATTGAGGCTGCTCGAGCTCTAAACTCGTACCGTTCCTTTGATATGTCAATGCACGGAAAGTTATTTCTTGCCAGCTTATTTAAAGGCCTGGCGTTTCCGGAAGGCAAGAACTCCGAAGATCAATTCATGTGCTATCGCTTAATTTTAAGATCAAATTGTTCTTATTATGAGGATAGGCCGTTATATTACTATCGGCATAGAGAAGGAAGTATATCGAGAAGTTCTCGTGTTAACGTGTTTCCAATCGAGGCATCCCATGAACAGCTCGAATATATCCGCAGGCATGTGCCTGCTTTGATTAATGTCGCTGAGACTTCATGCTTTTTTTCTCAGGTCGCTGTTTACAATGCGTTTGCCGTAAGAGACCTCGAAATGCCGAATGAAATCGCAAATGTTGTTCTAAAGGAGCCAAAACGTTTTCTCGGAAGCGTTATCCGGAATGAGGATATTCCTGGCTACAAAAAAATACAGGCTATTACATATTGTTTTGCGAGGCCTGTTTACAAAGCTGTTTATCTTGCTAAGAAAGGATAATTTATGTCAAAAGTTGCTTTGATTACCCTGCACACCGTTTCAAATTACGGGTCCTGCTTGCAAACCTTTGCGACTCAAAAAATATTTGAATCGCTCGGATGGGAAGTTGAGGTTATTGATTACTATCGAGCAGATAATCTGCCTGAGTATGCAGTTGAGAAAGCATTTATGGGTAGAAGAATGCAGAAGTTTCAAGGTGTTTGGGATAGGGCTCCTTGGTTGAAGCGTTTGCTCTCTGTTCCTATGGGTGCGATCGTTAAGCGTCAAAGGAAACCGTTTGATGATTTTAGGTCTAAGTATCTTCACCTTTCTAAGCGTATGTATCGCTCTGCCGATGAGCTCGAACTTTATCCCCCTGTAGCGGATGTATATTGCACCGGTTCTGATCAGGTTTGGAATAGTGTTTGGAACAATGGCTTCGAAAAGCCTTTCTATCTTACGTTTGCACCGGAGGGGAAACCGCGTATTTCTTTTGCCGCAAGCATCGGAAGAAATGAAGTTGATGATTGGGAGAAGCCTTTGATGAAGGAGGCTTTGTCGCAATACAAGGCTATTTCCATGCGTGAATCATCTGGAATTGGGATTTTAAATGATTTAGGATTCAGCGATGCGCAGCTGGTCTTGGACCCAACCCTCATGCTTAATAAGCATGATTGGGAATCCATTGCCAAGATGCCTGAGGGAATTGATGGCCCTTATTTACTTGTATATCAACTTAACAAGAGCAAGGCATTCGTTGACTACGTCGAGGCGGTCGCAAAGAAGTATGGTTTGAATGTAGTTAAAATCTCATACGGCATTTATGATGTCATGAAATCTGCCAAGACACTCATCGCCCCGTCTGTTGAGGAGTTTGTTGGTCTATTTCTCAATGCTTCATATGTGATTACTGACTCTTTTCATGCGACAGCGTATTCTTTGAATTTTGGAGTTCCGTTTACCGCCATTGCACCTGAACGCTTTAGCACTCGCATTGCGAGTGTTCTTGCGCTGACTGGCACGGAGGATCGGATGTTGGCTTCACAACAGGACATTGCCATGTATGAGCGCCAAATTGACTTCGAGTATGCTACCGAGAAATTGGATGAGATGCGGAAAAAGAGCATCGCATTCCTTGAGGAGGCGTTGTAGATTTGGGAGATACCTTAGTTAATAGCAAGAGTTCTGGATTCCTTTCGTTTGCAAAATCGACCGGTATCTTTTTTGTGGGTAGCTCGATGAGTAAAATAATTACCCTATTGCTAATTCCTCTCTACACAAATGTGCTTCCGACTCAGGACTATGGCTACTATGACTTGTCGATTACATACGCCACTCTACTGACCTCGTTTTTGTACTGTGATATCTGGTCAAGTGTCATGCGTATGATGCGTGACGATCTAGAGGGCGAGGCGCCCTGGAAAGTAATTGCATCTGGTTGGGTTATTTTTGCTGTTTCTACCATCTTATACATATTAATTGCCCTCGGCCTCTCTCTGTTCATTGATATCCCGTCGCTCGGTTTGATTTTGATTTATGGAGTGACAACTAACTGCCAGTCAATGTTTTCCGGTATTGCCAGAGGCAAGGGGAATAATGTTGATTTTGCCATTTCGGGTGTTCTTTGCACTTTGCTCAATGTGGGCCTGAACCTATTTTTGATTCTGCTCCTTCATTTGGGTTATGAATCTTTATATATTTCGTACGCAGCGGGTTTTACGATTCAATGCGTGTATCTATTTTGCCGTATGGAAATGTGGAATCATATTCATAAACCAGATTCAAACCAAGTGCGTGATTTGTTCATTTATTCTGCCCCGTTGGGTATTAACTCTGTTGCTTACTGGTTTCTTACAAGTTTGAGTCGCGTTGCAGTATCGACGGTGCTTTCACTTTCGGCAAATGGCGTCTTTGCGATAGGTTCAAAATTTGGATCGACGGTTGCATTGGCGACGACTTGTTTTACACTTGCCTGGCAGGATGTCGCTTTTACGAGTGAAATTAAGCCCGCTTCATTTTATTCTCGTGCAATTTCACAATACACCGGATTTCTTTTGTCGAGTACAGCTGTTCTTCTTCCGGTGATCTCTCTCGCATTTCCTATCCTTGTGGGTTCGTCATATTCAGCTGCATATTCTGTCGTGCCTTCGTTTCTTTGGGTTGCGGTTGTGAGTGCGGTCTCTACATTCATTGGAAACATTTTTTATGTCATCAAGGATACAAAGACTATTGGCGTATCGATGGTCATTTCATGTATTGCGAATGGCATTCTCGTATATCCCTTAACTGAATATTTTGGCTGCTTTGGCGCAAATTTATCGGTTTTAATTTCTTTCATATTGAACATTGTCATTCGATGCGCAATTCTTGAAAAGAGAATTGGTATTTCTGTTGAGCTTCGTTCGTTCCTTCTTCCAGCAGTGCTTTTGATTGTCTGTTCTGCAGCTTATTTCTCTGGGTCATTTGATTTAAATGCTTTGAGCCTCGTATTCTCTATATTCGGTACTTTTATGTTGTACAGATCTAGAATCTCTACGCTCTTATCGGCAGTCTTTTTGAAAGTATCTAGGAGGTAGTTAATGGAATTTCATGAGCCCCTTGCTGTTTATGCTATTAAAGATCGGGATGAAGTATCACTTCAGCGCGCCGCTTCTGGAGGAGCTTTCTCTGTCCTGGCTCGACCGATTATTGCAATGGGCGGTATCGTCTTTGGGGCAAAAATGCAGGATGGAGGATTTGTCGCTCATGAAAAGGCAGAAACGCTTCAGGAGCTTGCTAGTTTGCAGGGCAGCGCCTATGTTCAAAGTGACATCTCTTGCATATTTGATTCCGTGGTTGAGTGCTTGAAATCAGACCGGCTTGTTATGTTTGTCGGGCTTCCGTGTCAGTGCGCTGCCGTGTTGGCGTACGTTCAGTTGAAGTTGCATTCAGATTCTTTTCTTAAGCGATTGCTGCTCTGCGACCTTATCTGTCATGGTGCCCCTAATAATGAGCTATTTCGGGCTCATCAGCTCTGGTTGGCGCGTAAGCAAAAAGCGGATGACGGAATCCATTCATTTCGTTTTCGTACGAAGAAAAAAGGCTGGGGTCTCTACTACTACTACTACTACTACAGGAACGGTAAAAAAATAGAGGTATGTGAGCCGGGCGATAATGATCCATATTATGCAGCCTTTCTCAGGGGAGAGACGTACAGAGAGTCATGCTATAAATGCCCGTTTTCCAAGCGCGAGCGTGTAACTGACTTTACGATAGGAGATTATTGGGGTATTGAGTCTGCTCATCCTGATTTTTACGACCCGAATGGTGTTTCCCTGCTCTTGGTTAACAGCTTGAAGGGGGTGCAGTTTTTCAAGCAGTATTCTTCTAGGGAATGCAAATATATTGTTTCCAATATACAGCTTGCCTCTAGGGAAAACCATAATTTGAATAGCCCGACAGTTAGGCCAACATCGAGGGACGATCTGCTTTGCGCGATTGCCAACCATAGGTCTTATGGAGATCTTGAGGCGTTGTTTGATACTACCCTTAAGCCAAGGTTGACTGTTAAACGTCTTGCAAAACAGATGCTGCCTTCTGGTCTTTATGGTTCAATTAAGAGAATCGTGAGGAAGGGATAATGGAATATAAGCAGACTGTGGAGGTAGTAATAGAAAGCTCTCTCTGCTGCGGTTGTTTGTGTTGTGGAACGGCGTGCCCGTTCAACGCCATTGAACCTACATGCGACAAATATGGGTATGTTGTTCCTATTGTTGATGGTGACAAATGTCGCGAATGTGGCATTTGCCTTAGATGTTGTCCCATGTCAGATTTTATTAGTGGATAAGCTTTACATCATCATTGGATGTTTTTTTATGGGCGCCGGGGTGGGCTTTCACCCTGGCGTTCTTTCTTTTATGGCGGCATGCTGGATATAAATGGCCTTAAATAAGCCTGTCATTTAAAGACTGACGTTTAAGGAAAGGTACCGTCAAGATTTTTTCGCAAATTGATTTAGCCGTCCTCGGCCCCGTCCTCTTCTAGCCCTCCGCCTTTCCCCTCAGCTCGTCCATCTCCTCCAGCTTCGACATGTCCAGGTACCTCCTCTTGCCCCGCTCGTGCTCCACTATGTACTTCAGCTTCGCCGTCACTAGCATGAGGGCCGAGTTGCCGTCCGGGAAAGTCCCGACGACCCTCGTCCTCCTCCTGATCTCGCGGTTGATGCGCTCGATCCCGTTGTTCGTCCTGATCCGGCGCCAGTGATCGGGCGGGAATTCCGTGTAGGCCAGCGTCTCGACGAACCCGTCGCGCACCGTCCTCGCGGCCGCTCCGAGTTGCATCGACTCCAACTTGTCCGCCACCACCCCCGGCCTTCCTGCCGCATGCCTCGCGCGATTTTCGCGCGTGGATCGCCTTCAACATGCACGCCACGGCCTTCCGTCTGGTCATGGCCGACCTGGCGCTGGCCATGTCGCACGTGAACTCCGAGCCCCGCGGCGCGCTTGGCTTCGCGGCGCCCGCGCGCGCCTTCAGGGCGATGCTCGGGGAGGACGCGGTGGCGTTGCTGGACGCCTGCGGCGTGGGGGACGTGCCGCTCGGCGATCTCGACCTGACACCGCGGCTCATCGAGGGGGCACGCGCAGAGAGGGGCGATGCCCCACTGGCTGGCCTAGCCTAGAAGAAAAACGGAATAGACGGACCGACCGTCCGGCTGAGTCTGGGAAGAGGTGCCGGGCGGCGGGCGGAGCATGACCACCGGACCTATCAAACACATTTCCACCGTTCCTTCAACTGGGAAAATGTCGCCCCCGGTTCCCGGATGGGGCCTAGGGGGCGTTCGGCTAACTGCGGGAGCGTGCCGTCAGCTCAATGTGTTCGGCTGAGATCGGAAATCAACCTACAAAGTGCGTTAACATCTTTAGTGCGTACGTTCAGATGAATCATAGTTTTACGCATTTCGATAATTGTGTAATTGTATAGAAGTATTCAAAACTAACTGCTTATTTGTTGCTTACGGGAATGAGTGGAATTCAGGCGTGAGCGCTTATTACCTGATGAGGGGAGACGCAATGAATGACTTGCAAAATAACGATATCAAAGTTAATGCCCAGGCGGGCGCTGTAAATATTTCGACAAATGACGTGTCCTTTCAACCAACTGTTAACCTAGGCTTTAATGGACGCGGTGATCTTGCGTCGTTCCCTGCGCGGTTTATTCGTAACGCACGTAAGGCTCTTAACCCCATTGGGGCCGCGCGTGACGAGGCGGAGATGCGGAGTATCGAAGCGAGTTCTATAGCGGATGTTGTTGCAATCTATAAACGGGCGTTTCCGACTTTTACTGATGGCCAGCTATGTTTAGTGGCCCATGGTTATAACACGAGCGCTTCTCAGGCAGATAATTTGCTAAATGTTCTTGAGCGCGCGGGAAGAATGTCAGATTCGAATAGAGTTGATGAACTGCCGGAGTCCTGCATTGATCTTGACATTCAGGGAGCTCAGACAGCCTATGACGATGATCTGAGGGAAATATGGGCAAAATTGATTTCGCAGGAAGTATCATCAGGTCGCGCGCGCTCTAAAAGAACGAAGAAAATACTCGAACAAATGGATTCGGAAGAAGCGAATCAGCTGTTTTCAATTCTTCGGTGCTGTCTATGGGCGAAAGTGGGGCCCAATTCGGTACTTACTCCAATCCCGGTTCTCCTTAAAACCTCAGAAGATGATTCTTGGACATACAATGGGGGCACAATTTCATTTGAATCTATAGTCGCCATGGATTCGCTGGGACTACTTTCGTCTAATGACTGGATAACGTTCACGCTTGAGCCTAAAGGCGGTTTGAATCTATTTTCTTCATCGTCTCATGTGCTTCTTATAAATAATAAGGATGAGAAAATCGAAATTAATCTCGGCTATGCCAAATTTTTGAAACCGGGGATAGAGCTCATTGAGATTCTTGACGTGCCGATGGACGATCGGCTCATGTCCGTAATGGATGAGGTTCTGGAGACTGACGTGATTTATAGGCCCTTAGCCTAGCTCAAGTAGATGCACTGGTAGCTCTCGCAGGTGCCCTAGCGGCGCGTGAGGCCGCTTTCGGCCGAGCACCAATTGAGGCTGTGGTCGTACTCCAGTTGGTCGAGCGTCCAGTCGTGGAGCCACGGCGCCATGTCGTATTCCGAGCCGTTTGTCTGTTGCCTGCACTGGGCTACGGCACCGTTGACGATCTGCGTGACGTTTGGGCGGGCGACGTCGTTTACGGTCACCTCCGCGGTGGTGCGCAGGTAGTAGATCCCCTTGTCGTTTTGGGGGTCGTTTCTGTCGTTGTCCATAAAGTAGAAGTGGATGCGGTACGTGCCCGATGCCGTGAAGTCGAAGGTGAAGTCGTGGCCCGCGGTGCCCAGGCTGTAGTAGCCGGCCCATGCCGCGCGCGACGGGTCGCAGACGCTTTCCTGGCTACCGCCGTCCCAATAGGTGGGCACGTCCATGCGCACCTTGGCCTGGGACGAGCCGTTGGCCTGGGTTACGTGGAAGGTCGTCGCGGTGCCCGCGGGGGCGTCGTTCCACGAGACGGTGAAGGTGACGCCGTTTTGGGTTGCCGTGGCGGAGTGGGCGTAGGTGGTTTGTGACGTGGTGGAGATTGCGGTGGGCGTGGGGGTGGCTTGGGCTCGGAGGGATGGGGTGGGGGTGTCGGTTTCGGCAGCGGTGCCGTCAGCGTCTTCCGTGTTGACGGCGCTGGTGCCGGTGGATGTTGCGGTGCTGTCTTCTACGGTATCTGCTGTCGCATTTGTGTTGCTGTCGTCTGCAGCTTTGGCTGTGTCGCTGTTCGTGGCGTCGGCCTGCGACTGCTGCTCGGCGGTCTCCTGATGTTGGATGGCTTCCGCGATGGCTGCCATGGGCATCGTCGCGCCGACCATGGACGCGCACGCGATCGCGCAGAGCAGGTAGTAAAGGGGTCGTTTCATAGCGGAGCCTCTCGGTGAGCAGTCAATAGGGTCCGAAGGCAGCTCCAGGCCAGCACTCCGCACATATTTTGTTGGAGTTTATTTTACGGGAACCCCAGTCAACATCAGCGAACTTTCTGGGGAATGTTGGGGGGAGGGGGAGGGAGTTGGTCCTCGGCCTCGCTGTGCGCTGATGTCTTTGCCCTCAACGATGTGCCCGTCGGCGAGGAGCGCGAAGCGACCAATCTGAACAATGACAATCCACCCGTCTGTGCATCCAAACTCCTGGATTATGCACATCGGGATTTTCACGGTCTTGTCGGTGATATTGTCTCGCGGACCGTGTGCATGCATTAGCGTGCATGCATTAGATGGAGGAGTCCTTGTATCCGTAGAGGCGCACCAGCATTTTCGATGCGACCGCCGTCAAGACAATTGGGTGTGCATCAAGGCGCTGTTAACTGCATGAGCCGATTTCTTATAACCTGTTTAAGCAAAGCAAGAATGGGGAATAAAGCTAACTGCCCATCGCGAACTGGCGATGGGGTACGCTACTGCCGTCAATATCGCAAACGACGAAATTCCGACGTTCGCAACATTGACACCAGCGTTGCCTGCTGCTAGCTGGATAAGAGCCTCGATGGTCATAAGTACCAATTCCTCGCTTTCGTCTAGTATGCCATAGGCAAGCATTGTTTTAGGTGGCCGCGAAAGCGTTGGTTGCACTTGCTGCGCCTTTGATTAGCCTGTCCGGGGAGGGTTAGCCGCCGCTTGTTGATCCGGACAGGTTGATTTATTTGGGGGGTATTTTGGCCGAGTTCGATATCGCTCGTATTCCTCGATATAGTTCCAAAAGTTCATATGCCCATTTCGATCATAGGGCCTCTTTTGCCGAAGTTCAGGCCAAGATTTTAGATTCAGGGTACGTTTCTCATCATGCGTTCTACCCTCTTATTTCCAACGAGATCATTACTGTTCGGTATCGTGGAGGTAAGCGAAGCTGCAAAGTTCGCAATATCGCTTATGCCTCGCATTTCGATCACCGCGTCTTCCAGTACTACTCTTATCTGTGGTCGGACTTATATAACAAGAAGGCTATTGCCGAAGAGTTTAATGAGGTTGCCGTAGCGTACCGCTCTTCGCTTTCATCAGACAGCGCCGTAACTGCTGGCAGCAATATTTCCTCAGCTAAAAAGGCATTCGACTATATGCGTGAGCAAGATTCGGCTTTTGTGCTTACGGGTGATTTCGAGAGCTTCTTCGACAACCTAAATCATGCCCATCTAATAGCGTCGTTGCGTTCGTTGTTTCCCAGTGGACGCTTGCCGGACGATCACTATCAAGTTATTAAAAATATCCTTCGCTATTCGTGCTGGCCTATTGCTGATTTGGCTACTCGACATGAATTGCCGTGGCCGGCAATCGATCCTACTCCGGAGAAAATGATCAGCGATGCAGCTATCGAGCTTCGGTCCAAGTCTATTCGCGAACTTAATAAGCTGGATGTTATCTTGCCAAAGGCGGAGTTTCTTGCAAACAAAAGTAAGGTCATCACCAGACCGTGGAAGCGAACGGGTATTGGGCTGGGAATTCCTCAGGGTCTTGCCGCAAGCGGAGTGCTCGCTAACATCTATATGGCCAATATCGACATGAAAGTCAGGCTTGCCGTTGAACAGGTTGGCGGCTTGTATCTTCGTTATTGCGATGACTTTATTATTGCCGTTCCAAAATCTGGCTTTGATGCACTTGTAGAGGCCATCAATCTAATGGCCGATGTTGATTCCGTTAAACTGCAGCCTGAGAAAACCAAGTCGTTCCGGGTTGATGGCGACGGAGTTGCTCAGCTTGATTTTGAAAGCGTTTGCGCGGGTGAGGTTCTTTCGTATTCCGGTGCACATCCGGCGCAGAAAGTCAGTTTCCTGGGGTTTGACTTTGACGGGCGCATTGTAAGACTTCGACAGTCTACGGTTGGAAAGTACCACAAACGTCTCCGTGAGGCGGCCACTGCGATTGCGCGTTCTAATGAGGGAGAGGGGAGACACGCATCAAAAAAGCGCGTCTCCGCCCTGTATCAACATTATTCACCACTCGGTATTAAGGGAAGAAGGCTATGCCCCTCGGGTGATGCTGACCCTTCTGCATTTTCTCGCTATGGGAACTTTCTTTCCTACGTAGCGAGAGCCCAAAAGGCGTTTCCAAATGATCCGATTGCCCCCGACGAGGCTAAGATTTATAGGAAGATTAAACGCTTGAGTGCTCGGTAAACGATGGCTTTAGCGCTGGATTATTCATAGCCATAAATACTAAATCGATATCGGCCAATTCCGATCACTAGGTAACAATTGATGTGCCTTCACGCGGTCGCGGAACGATGCCTCTGAAACTCGAGCCGAACATCAGAATGATATGACAAGAACGGTAGTGTCGCGAAAGTTGGTGTAATGGACTCCTTGGCCCCTGTGTCCAGGATCCGGAATCTATCGATATCCTAGGCCGACTCCACTCTGTCGGCAAGCTCAAGGCTGGATTCGACCATCTTCCCGGCAGTCTTTTCCAGCTCGGACCAGTCATGACAGCACGATGCTCCCCTTCGCAGCGCCGCGTCGTGCAACTCGGCCATCTTCCTCTCCGAGAAGTAGCGCGAGGTTGCCATGGAAACGGCCAGGATAACCCCGAAAGCGGCCTGAACGCGCCATGGTGCGCGTATTCTAGGCGAAGGCACGGACCCTTCCGAGCCAGGACGGGCCGCTCGCTCGGCCAACTTTGGCGTACCCTGCTGGAACGGCTTCCGTCAACATCCGTAAAACTACCGCAAAGAGGAGGCCACAGTGATAGATAAGAGGCTTATTGAAGCCGTTCCCGGAGCCGAGAGACTTAAATCCGCAATGATTACCCCAGAATTGTTTGTTAAGGACCTCATGCAAGACTATTCTGGGCGTCCGTTATATACATACGAGGAATGGACGCGCGAGCACATCAACCACTCTAACGCTTTCAAGGAACTGACCAGAGGTGCGGAGTTTCATGCGCCCGTATCCGAGGCAAATGGGGAGTGTGATGCGGTATCAGACGCGTATCAGTTAGATTTCAAGCTCATCTTCGGAAAATCCATGATGCGCGCCGTAAGTCTCACTTCGTCAAGGCGAGTTTCAGACCGCGGAATAACTATAGAACAACTTTGCAGAAGTCATGTAAAAGAACAGAGAGGCTTACGCCTGCATGCAATTCTCAGGGATTACAGCCTCGCCAAGCTTGACGAGCTTCTAAAAACTGAGAGTAATAAACAATTGAGCGAAGAAGACCGTGAGGCCCGAGGACTTCTTCGCTCAATCAGTCATTCGAAAAACTTGCTGCTAATTTATCCTTGCCGCTTTGAAGGCATCGACAGACTGCCTGAACTTGAGGAAACCGCCAACGCCGCACTTTACTATGACTTCCGGAACGTGCTCGACGTCCGACGGATACACCATCCCGGCAAGGACACCTTCCTTTCATATTTTTGCGACGACCGCATGGTTGTCACAAGAGCGAGCGGGCACGGCCTATCCAAGTTCGACGATATCATGGTCGCAAAAAGCAGAACATACATGGATATTATGCGTATGCGTGATCCCGGAGAGTATCAAAGGCTGCTGAAACTTGTTTAACCGACCGCAAGGGCTAGTTTTGTGGACATCAACCCAAGATGGGACCTGCCAAGAGGACCGGACGCCGCTGCGTTCGGACTCGTTTTTCTGCATTCAAAAGCAACGCTGAGCTCGACCTCACGGCTTGCGCCTGCTGCTCGGCGGCCTTCTGAGGCTGAACCCCCTCTGCAATGGCTGCCATAGGCATCGTCGCGTTGACCATGGACGTGCACGCGGTCGCACAGAGCGGGTGGTAAAGGGGGCGTTTCATAGCGGAGCCTCTCGGTGTGCAGCCAATAGGGTCCGAAGGCAGTTTCAGGCCGGCACTCCGCACATTTTTTGTTGGGGTTTTACGGGAACCCCAGTCAACATCAGCGACCTTTCTGGGGTATGTTGGTTGATCCGGGGTGCGCAAAACAACAGTTTCAAATATTGTTGCTTCCTGTTCAATTCTGTCTATCTACAATTAATCGCAAGCGTATGACCTGAGGAGATTGTTTACAGGTGGAATCGGTCACTATTCATTGGATTGTCTTTTATGTCTTTATCGGTTTGTCGAGCGTTCAGCTTGTCCGCTTTGCTGGGCCCTTGGCGATCGGAGGGCAATACACCGTCGAAGAACTGTATCCCTCCGATGAGTCGGGCAGGCTGAACGTTGCCTACCGAATTCTCGCTCCAACAATTTGTTGCCAGCTCCCGGTGTTTATTATGGCTGCGATTTGCGATGCGTTTTCAGTTCCAGGTCCTTCGCTGCGATACATGCCTACCCTTTTCTATTGGTTGTTTCTTGGGGTAATCAAGCATGCAAGGGGTAAATTGCGGTACCGGACTCTTCCTTTCTCATTCGAGGCGTTCATGTCTCTTTTGCTGTCCGTCGCATTCGATCACTTTGTTATCGATGGCTATCTCGGAGGCCAGGGGCTAGATGTGCTTGATACTTCGAGTATTGCCTTTGAGTTTGAGCTGGCATTATTTGGTGTTGTGACCTTTTGGATTTCAACCTTTTTTAAGCGTTATCAAATTAAGTTTAGCCGTGTGTACTCAAATGCCGCTCCATCATATGTCGTTCCTTCGGACTCCGTATTTGGTTACTCTTCAATCGATACGGGTGAGGCCAGGCTCTTCTCATACGAGCGCGAATATGGCGATCTCTTACCTCAGCGATTTTCAAGTGATCTTCTGTTGAGAAGTGTTTTCTTTGCAATTATGGCGATTGAGGACGGGAATCGGCCCGAGTTTATCCGAACGATCGAGCGCATGGCAGCTCATTTCCATTTGGCAAAAACCACTGGAATAATGCAGCAGACGAGCGATGCTCCTTTGTCTGATATGGATAGCGTTAAACTCGCAATTCCCTATATTGAGCGCATGTGGGACCAGTTTCTTGTTGAATTCGCCCGTTCTGCCGAAGGGGCAGGGGGAGACGCCCTACGAATCTTCAAGTGTTACTACACCTACGATTACTGTATGTTGTCGCGGACTATCCGCAATCATTTTGCGCCGTTTTACGGGGACTATTGTGGAACGAGATTACTTAATGCTAATCGCGTATTTTGCGATGTTCTTGAATTTGAGGAAAGGCAGCGCTACGGATTGCTTCCAAAGACGGTTTCTGCGACTGGATCGATATGCGCCACTGAGCTTGGATGGCTTTCTGGGGAGTACTGTTATTGGGCCGATTACAATACGGTTGTATCCTGCCTGAATGAAAATGATGGCAATGGCGTTAAACTGGTCAGCAAAAATGATGTGAATAAAACCCAGATAACCGAGACGACCTTAAGGCTTAAGGAGCAAGGTGTTTCCGTTCTTGAGGCCAAGTATGTGCCCGGCGCTTCGGCGACCATCGTGTGCATCGGCGATTCCTCGAAGATTTCGAGTACTGTCGGTAGTGACTGGATGGTTGTTAGCTAGGTGAATCATCTTTGCCTTTCCGCATATTGATTGCGCATTCTCGTGCACGGACGCGAAAATGCTTCGCATTAGTTTCAACGCGAAGAGTATTTGCTACATGATTAACTTTTTTGGATGCGCAATTACTGCGCATCTAGGTTAACATCCAGTTAGTGATGCAGTTGTCGTGGGCTCTACGTGAGGCGATGACAAAGGAGGGTCGTTGTTTGGTTGTTATCGGCAACGGCCCTTTGATTTTAGGAGTTACTTTGGCGATGGAATTTTAGACTTTCGCTCAACTTATCGAACTCCTAGAGAGTCATGGCGTTCTAACTGATGCCGCTGCGCTAGATTGCCTGAGGCGCGAAATGAATATTTGCTCGTCGGAACACTGCTGAATATTGGGTCACCTGTGCGGTTCGAATTTTCAATTGTCGAGCAGCTTTGTCTCCGATGAAGTCTTGCAATTCTAGTAAAATCCAAACATATGTTCTATACTTATGGAAGTAGCTTGTTTGGAGGCGCTAGATGGAAGTCGGAAGAGATGACATTGTAGAAAGCGTTGTACGTTTGATAAATGGGGTGGGGCGTAGCCCATATTTATTCGTCGGCTCGGGCTTTTCCCGTAGATACATGGGTACCGACGATTGGGTTGGTTTGTTAAGGCACCTCTGTTCCCGTCTTTCCGATGATCCCTTTCGGCTTGACTCGTACCTGGCACGTTGTCCAGATGAGTCTGACAATAGCGCATTGCCCTCTGCCGCGACGATGCTTGATAAGGATATGCGCATAGCTGTTCTTGAGGACCCTCGCTTCGCTTCTTTTAGAAACGATCATGTAGAGGACATTCGTCAGCGTAAATCTATTTTAAAGATCATGGCGGCCGAGAGGTTATCCTCGTTCAAACCTGAATATATGACGCATGAGCTTGATATCTTGAGAGAGGTTGGCAGGCGGCGTATCTCTGGAGTTATAACAACCAACTATGACTGTCTCCTGGAGTCGCTATTTCCCGAGTTTAAAGTTTTTGTTGGCCAAGACGATCTCGTCTTTCACAGAACTTTTGAAATGGGTGAAATCTATAAGATCCACGGTTCTATGGATAATCCTGAATCTATGGTTCTTGAGGAGGCAGATTACGCAAAACTCGCCGAAACACAGGATTACTTGGCTGCCAAGTTGTTAACTATTTTTATGGAATACCCAATTATTTTTATCGGTTATTCCCTTAACGACCCCGATATCCAAGCTATCCTCATGTCGATTTCGCGCTGCCTCGGTTCTAACAATCTTGCGTTGCTTAGAAAGCGCTTTATCTTCCTTACTAGGGGAGAAAACGCAACCTCAACTCATTCGTTTACCTTTCCAGGTATTGGCGAGATAAGCATGACCGAGATTAGGACGAACGATTTTGGTGCAGTGTATGAAGCAATTGGACAATCCAAATGCTCCTTCTCGCCCAGGATCATTCGTGAGCTTCGCAGGAGCATCTACGCCTTGGCTGATGAGGGCGATCCGAATGACTCTCTGGTAGTTGAAGCGAGTTTTAGCGACCTCGAGAGACTTCCGGAGGGACAGCATCTTGTGCTGGGTATCGGTGTTGCGAATGCTTCTTTAGGGCACGGGCATATGGTCAAAGCCGAACTTCTATATCGTGATGTTGTGTTTGATGACGAACATGTTGCTCCTAAGCTTGCCGTCGAGGAATACCTTCCTTCGCTGCTTGCTTCTAACTCGGGTGGTTTGCCCATGTATAAGTATTTAAGCGCGTATTCAGGGGAAGTTCTTAATCCAAGGATGCTAAAGGAAATAGATGAGAAGAAGGATTTAGATGCTTTTCTAAACAACAGCCTACGAAAGGCAAAAGGTAGCTATCATCATTCGGGAATTAGACACTCGGTTCAGTCTGTTATAGCTAACGAAGGCTTTGAGGAAGCATTTAAAAAGCTTGTGCTACTTGAAGAAGATGAGATCGATCTAAATAAGTTGCTTGAATATCTGAGGGCGCTCATCATGGACGATCGCAAGATAATCCACGGTAATAGCGAGCTGAAACGGCTTATTAGAATGTATGATTTCCTTAAGTACAAGAAGGCCTTCGACATATCGGCTACTAGTGAGTAATCCCACCTAGCGTCTATGAAGAAGGCCATCTTTGTAAACTATGGCATCTGAGCGTATAGTGCGAACACCACGTGCAAATGCATACTTAATATAACGCTTTCTGCTTGAAATCACAATGGTGTCTGTTTCGACCCGCCAATCAAGGGAAGATAGTGTAGAGTATCTTCCTGCAATACAAAAGCTCTTTGGGAGCTTTAAGGGTGACGCTTTCAAATTGAGAGTGTTGCCCTTTTTTCATGTATGCAATGTGTGACGTACTAGCCAAGCACCATCCCGGCAATGGAATGATCGAGCATGGGCGGCTTCTACTGGTTGACGTGATCGTGGTCAAACAAGTGATATCGATTAGAATTAAATCAATTGCGCTGGAAGCCTTCGGGCGACACCTGAAGAGGGTTGATGCGTCGGTCCTCTTTTTTTGTTTGGATGTAAGATTCGGCCAGGCAAAACAAGGATCTCATTTGGGGAGAACAAATATCCGGCGGTTTTCCGCTTCGGGACGCGCGGTTTAAGGGTGCTTTTCGGAAGTGCGGGGAAAAAATCGGAAACCTCCGAGCATAAACCGAATTTCGGCAACAAAACCGCAGGTCGCGGAAGGCTAAAACAGGGGTCTGGTCTGTCGATCTCGGTTTTTCACCGCACTTCCGGAAACGCCCGACGGAAGCATTCGGCAAATTTTGGAACCCTCGAGCACATCGTCCTTTTCATGAAAAGAACCCGCAGGTAGAAGCGTTGCCACTATCCAGTGTGGTTGACGTGTCTAGAATATGCCGCACACTTCCGGATTTTGCATAAGCTCGACTGGTTTGTTTATCGATTGGGGCAGAGGAATCTTGTCTGGACCTCGTTATATGTATTTAAATGGATGAACTTAACCTATAAGTTAAGTTCATCTAGAAATGGGAGGTGCCCTTTGGCAGAAGGATATGATCTTGTCGAATATAGAGACCTCAAGGGTCGACCGTTTTGGGAATTGACGGCTTCTCCCGACAACTCTCAATTCCAGAAAATGTTGTCAGACCCTAAGCGGAAATTAACCGCTCGAACAATGATCGGCCAGAATAGCACGTCAACTTCTGGAATCTGAGCCTTGACTTTTATACTTGGCTTTCGAAACGGAGAACACAATGAATAAAGTAGATTTATCTGATTTTTACGCCGATACAGAAACCAGCGAAACACGCGCTTATGAACACGCGCTAGATATCGAGTTTATTGTTCATCGCGAGATGAAGCGTCTGGGTTTAAGCAAAAGCGATTTGGCAAAGCGTATGGGCGTGAGCCTTCAGTCGCTTTCGAAGCTGTTGAATTCTCAGCCCAATATGACGCTGAAGACGATCGCTAGGTTCGAGCTTGCTTTGGGTATCAATATCGTTCCTAAGGTTACCGTTAGCTATTCTAAAGAGCTACCGTTTCTTTCATCCAACAATTTCGTGCGAGAGCAATGGTCTTTTAGGAACGAGCGTCCGTCCTCGCATGTGAATCTCGAGATGATTTCCGGAGGTTTGGCAGCATGAGTGGGGATTTTATTGCTCCGATTCAAGTCGTTCATTTGTTCGTCGTTGACTCCGATTTCCATATCGAGGATTCGCCCTCGGATAACATGGAATTAAAAGTTGACGTTAGCTACCAAGATGTCCATCTTTCGAAAAAAGGTAATGATGCACGCGCAAGTCTAAAGATGTGCGTAATTGGCAGCCTCCTTGACAGAGACGAAGGTGCACAGGAGAAGATGCACGCTGGCGTTACAGTATCCATCTCGGTTTCAGCGCAAATGCCAATGAACTCTCCCGATGACGAGGCGCGTCACTACCTTCTTTCAAATGCTATTTCGATGGCATATGCCCATGCAAAGAGCTATTTGATGGTTGTTACTGGACTTTCACCCATGGGAGCGCTTACATTGCCTGCCATTCTCCCTGCAGAGCTGTCAGCAGATTGCGATGTGCCTTTTCAGAGCGAATAGCATTTCCTCGATGAATCTAAGTCGAATGAGTTGCCGCTCTCACATCCTCTAAAAAGTTCTTAAAACAGCCTTAAAGGCGCCTTGGCTCGCTTTTACAGCGTACAATACGCATGTTTGACTATGGCAAAAGTAGATTTTTGGGGAGGGGGAACGCCGTGGAAGTGCTGGTTGTTGGCAACACCGCATATGTTGACGATGACTTTTGCTCCAAGGCGTTCCCCGGCGACCATGTGTAGGTCGTAGCCGCGCAGGACGCGCGCCGCGATGAGTCGTCGCCCCATGCTTCGTGGAAAGAGCTCCTCCAGCACCTGGACCAGGCCTACGAGTTTGAGCGCGTGGTCTACCTTTCTACCTACCTCACCCCGCATACCGTGACTTTTGGCGACATTGGGCTGCTGCGCTCGGTGTTTCGTGCCTGTATGGGACGCAATGTGCAGCTGCTGTTTATTGCGGGGCCCGCGGGTGCAGAGGGCACCACTGGCGGATGTGACGACGACGCCACGGCCGCCAGTGGGGCCCAGACGGGCAAGGGCATTATCGCCCGCGCTGCCAACGACCTGTGCCGTTACTATGCATCGCGCGACGGCATCCAAGCCAAAGTCCTGCGCGTGCCGTATCTGTATACCGCATCGCCGGCATTAACCGACCCATTTTTGATGCCGTTGTTCGAGGCATGCTCGGGCGGGTCGGTCGCGCTTCAGGGTGCGGCAGATGCGCCGTTTCCCCTGCTGTGTGCCGAGGAACTCGCGGTGTTGGTGCATCGTATCTTTGACAGCTGGGATGCCAACTTTGAGATGCTCGACGTTGCAGACGCTTTTGGCCACCCGAGGCCTATGGCGTGACCGTTGACGCTCCGGGTGCGAGCGTGACCTATCACACGCTCAGCATCTAGGCGTTTCGTCGCCTATCGGCGCTATACTGCAGCCGTTGCCCACGATGCGGGGAACACCCGCATCGTGGGTTTTTTGCTTATGAAGGGACGGTGCCGCGTGGACGTACAGCAGCTAGAAGAGGCCTGGGCTGCAAGGGCCGGCGCGCGTGAGGCGCGTCTTGCTGCAGCGCCGCATGTGCCGGCGGCGCTGTCTCTGTTGGGGATTGTACGTCCCGGCGATCGCCTGGTTGCGTTTGCCGATGACTTTGCCGATGCGTTTGCGCGCGGCTTTGAGTGCTGCGACGTGGCTATGGTGGAGGAGCCGTCGGTTGCGGCGTTTACTGCTGCGTCCGAGGGCTTTGATGCTTCGTTTGAGGTCGAGGGGCTGCACCTGTGGTGGTTCGTCAACTCTATTGGCGGGTTTGGATTGCGCGTGCCCGATCTGCGTACGCTGGGTCGGGCGGCGCGTGAGGCCCATGCGCTGCTGGTTGTGGACAACACCGTGGCATGCGTCTTTGGCTGCGATCCGTTGCGGCTGGGCGCTGCGCTGTCGCTCGAGGCGCTCGATCGCGTATGCGCCGGTAAGGCTCCGCGCAAGCTGGTTGCCGCTTCGGTGGCGCGCTCGCAGCTCAAGCGCCATCGCGTGGATGCCGCGGCTGAATGCGTGCACGCGTTGTTTGCGGGCTGCGGTGCGTCGGCGCTCGACCTTTCTACCGAGGAGGCCGACGTGCTGGAGTGTGGGCTGGACTCGCTCGATGCCCGCATGCAGGCACATTTCGACCGCGCACGTGCGCTGGCCGAGTACTTGGCTGTCAATGAGATGGTGCACGCCGTGCGCTATCCCGGACTGAGCTCGCATCCCGACCATGCGGTTGCAACTGGAATCCTCGAGCACGGCTTTGGTCCGGCAGTTGAGTTTGACCTTATCGAGCGCAGTGCGGGCGATTTGTTCGATGCTTTGCCGGGGGAGTTTCGTACATCGCCGGCCGGCGGCGCAACGACGCGCCTTTCGGCTCCACGCGGCAAGCAGGGGTGCACCATCCGCCTCTTCGTCGGCACCGACAACCCCCTGATCGTGGCCGCCACCCTAGACAACGCCCTCCGCAAGTAGCTAATCGGGGTCTGTGCCACGAAAACGGCCTATTTACTACGTTTAAGCCGTAGGGGTCGACCATACCCGCTTATTTTGAAAATCGCCAAGCTGTCTACCAGCGGTTTTATTTTCATAATGCCCGGTATGGTCTAGGGTATTCAACTAAACGTAGTAGATGGGCCCATTTTGTGGCGCGAGCCTCAATCCGAGGGCGCGCTGGACAACAATTCAGTCCCAAAAGGACTATCCTGCGTTGATGCTGGCGATGAGGTCGTTGGCCTTTGCGGCAATTACTTGGTTGATGTCGGCCTGCAGCTCCTCGTACACCGCTATGGCTCGCTCGCCGGAGGGCGTGAGCGTGGATCCGCGGGCGCCGTCGCGCTCGATGAGTTTGCATCCCAGCTGCCCTTCGGCCTCGTTCACGATGCGCCAGGCCTTAGAATACGCCATGCCCATGCTTTTGGCGGCGCGGTTGAGTGAGTGCTCCCGGGCAATACCCTGCAGCAGCAAGACGCAGCCATGGCCGAACACGCCCGGCAAATCCTTGTCGCACGCTTGAATGACCAACTTTGCCGTCGTCTTGTACTTCATACGCTCCACGTCTCCCCGCTAAAGTGTTTGCTGGGCAAACGCAAAGCCTGCGTCAAACCCTCGTGTGCTCTTTCTAAACCATGCATTGTAGCAGTCAAAGTGCGTTAAGATACTTCCCCAGTATTGGGCGCCCAAGGTTGGGCTGGGTCCTACGAGGCCTGCAGCCGACCGGTCGCATGGAAAAAGGAGAAACATGGCTACGTTCTTTCCCGGTGAGTCCCACACGTTTTCGGAGTATCTGCTGGTCCCTGGTTACTCGTCCTCGCAGTGCATCCCCAACAACGTCTCTCTTAAGACGCCGCTAACCCGCTTCAAGCGCGGTGAGAAGCCGGCAATCACCCTGAACATCCCCATGGTTTCCGCCATCATGCAGTCCGTCTCGGGCGTCGACATGGGTGTCGCGCTCGCTACCGAGGGTGGCCTGTCCTTCATTTACGGTTCTCAGACCCCCGAGTCCGAGGCTGCTATGGTCAAGGCCGTTAAGGATCACAAGGCCGGCTTTGTTCAGTCCGATTCCACGCTGACCCCCGACATGACCATGGAGCAGGTCATCGAGCTCAAGGAGAAGACCGGCCACTCCACCATGCCGGTCACCGACGACGGCACTCCCAAGGGCAAGCTCCTGGGTATCGTCACCAGCCGTGACTATCGCCCCAGCCGCGATGACCACCAGAAGAAGGTTTCCGAGTTCATGACCCCGCGTGAGCAGCTCATCGTGGGCGACAAGAACATCAGCCTCAAGGTTGCCAACGACGTCATCTGGGATAACAAGCTCAACGCCCTGCCCATCGTCGACGACTACGATCACCTGATGGGCATCGTTTTCCGCAAGGACTACGACAGCCACAAGACTAACCCCAACGAGCTGCTCGACGGCGATAAGCGCTACATGGTCGGCGCCGGCATCAACACCCGCGACTATGCCGAGCGCGTGCCGCTGCTTATCGAGGCCGGTGCCGACGTCCTGTGCATTGACTCTTCCGAGGGCTTCAGCGAGTGGCAGAAGCGCACCATCGAGTGGATCCGCGCTAACTACGGCGAGGACGTCAAGGTCGGTGCCGGTAACGTCGTCGACGCCGAGGGCTTCCGCTTTTTGGCCGACTGCGGTGCCGACTTCATCAAGGTCGGTATCGGCGGCGGCTCCATCTGCATTACCCGCGAGACCAAGGGTATCGGCCGTGGTCAGGCCACCGCGCTGATCGATGTCTGCCGCGCTCGCGACGAGTACTACGAGGAGACCGGCGTCTACGTGCCCGTGTGCTCCGACGGCGGTATCGTCTACGACTACCACATGACGCTCGCCCTTGCCATGGGCGCCGACTTTATGATGCTGGGCCGCTACTTCGCCCGCTTTGACGAGAGCCCGACCGAGCGCGTCAACGTCAACGGCCAGTACATGAAGGAGTACTGGGGCGAGGGTTCTGCGCGTGCCCGCAACTGGCAGCGCTACGACCTGGGCGGCGCCGCGAAGCTCAGCTTCGTCGAGGGCGTCGACTCCTACGTTCCCTACGCCGGCTCCCTCAAGGACGGCGTGGGCGGCACGCTCTACAAGGTCAAGTCCACGATGTGCAACTGCGGCGCCCTCTCGATCCCCGAGCTCCAGGAAAAGGCACGCCTGACCCTGGTCTCCTCGACCTCGATCGTCGAAGGCGGAGCCCACGACGTCGTAGTCAAGGACTCCCAACAGAGCGTAACGTATCGATAAGAT
This sequence comes from uncultured Collinsella sp., assembly GCA_905208975.1. GTDB lineage: Bacteria > Actinomycetota > Coriobacteriia > Coriobacteriales > Coriobacteriaceae > Collinsella. The sequence continues at coordinate 26,957 of CAJLRE010000010.1, forward strand.
AAGACCTGCACATAAAGGTTGAGCCTCAACCACGTTATTTAGATAAAGCGAGATGCCTGCAAGTCGCAGACATCTCGCTTGTTGTATTTGCTATCATCATGCGAGTTAACCTTAGGGTCGGTCGGCTTAGCTTTGTTCGCTACAAGTTCCGCACGCAAAGAAGAGCACTTAATGCGCTCTTCGTCTTGCGCAGGACTGTCCGCAGTAGCGAATAAAGCTAAGCCGTCCGACCCCAGCAAGATTAAAGGAGCTGATATGTGCGATTGCACAGATCATAAGGATGAGATCCCTGCTTACGACGCGCAGGCCATTGAGTCCAAGTGGATGAAGGCCTGGGAGGACTCCAACCTCTTTGCCGTCGACACCGACGACAGCAAGCCCAAGAAGTATGTGCTCGAGATGTTCCCGTATCCGTCGGGCGACCTGCACATGGGCCACGCGCGCAACTACACCATCGGCGATGCCATGGCCCGTCAGGCCCGCATGCGCGGCTTTGACGTGCTGCACCCCATCGGCTTTGACGCCTTTGGCCTGCCCGCTGAGAACGCTGCCATCAAGCACAACACGCAGGCTGCCGCCTGGACGTATAAGAACATGGACCAGGCGCTCGCCACGATGAGGCGCATGGGCTTCTCCTACGACCTGGATCGCACCGTTAAGACCTGCAGCCCCGACTACTATCGCTGGGGCCAGTGGATCTTTGAGAAGATGTGGGAAAAGGGCCTGGTCTATCGTAAGAAGAATCCGGTTAACTGGTGCCCCACCTGCAAGACCGTTTTGGCTAACGAGCAGGTGACCGAGGGCAAGTGCTGGCGTTGCGGCACCGAGCCCGAGAAGCGCGACCTTGAGCAGTGGTACTACAAGATCACCGAGTACTCCCAGGAGCTGCTCGACGACCTGGAGAAGCTCCCCGGCTGGCCCGAGCGCGTCAAGCAGATGCAGGCCAACTGGATCGGTCGCTCTGAGGGCGCCGAGGTCGACTTTACCCTGTGCGATGCCGATGGCGAGCCCATCGAGGGCGACGAGGGCAAGATCACCGTCTTCACCACGCGCGCCGACACGCTCTTTGGCGTCTCCTTCTTTGTCCTGGCTCCCGAGTACGCCCGTCTGCACGAGCTCGTCGAGGGCACGGAGTACGAGGCGGCCGTCACCAAGATCGTTGAGGACTCCAAGCACATTTCTGCCGTCGAGCGTGCCCAGGGCACTCTCGAGAAGCACGGTGCCTTTACCGGCCGCTACGTGGTGAACCCCGTTAACGGCGAAAAGGTCCCCGTGTGGGTTGCCGACTACGTCGTGGCTGACTACGGCACCGGCGCCGTCATGGCCGTTCCCTGCGGCGACCAGCGCGACTTTGAGTTTGCCCGCAAGTATGATCTGCCGATCGTGCCGATCATCTTGGACGACGATGATCGCGCTGCCGTCGAGGCCAGCGGCGAGACCATCGAAACCTTCCATGCCGAGACCGTCGACTGGGATTGCGCCCACGCTGCCGAGGGCACGCTCGTCCAGTCCGGCAAGTACACCGGCATGCGCGGCGGTAAGCACTCCGAGGGCGAGGCTGCGATCGTGGCCGACCTCGAGGCCATGGGCTGCGGTCGTCGCAAGGTCGAGTTCCGCCTGCGCGACTGGCTCATCAGCCGCCAGCGTTATTGGGGCAACCCCATCCCGGCCATTCACTGCGAGCACTGCGGTATTGTGCCCGTGCCCGAGGATCAGCTGCCGGTGACGCTGCCCGAGAACCTGGACCTGGGCGCCGGCGAGACGCTTGCCGAGTGCAAGGACTTCTACGAGACCACCTGCCCGGTCTGCGGCCGCCCGGCCAAGCGCGAGACCGATACCATGGACACCTTTACCTGCTCCAGCTGGTATTACCTGCGCTATACCGACCCGCACAACACCGAGCTGCCCTTCTCCCGCGAAGCCGCCGACCGTTGGATGCCCGTCGATAACTACATCGGCGGCATCGAGCACGCCATTTTGCACCTGCTCTACAGCCGCTTCTTTACCAAGGCGCTGCGCGACCTGGGCCTGCTGAGTGTGGACGAGCCCTTCACCAACCTGCTGTGCCAGGGCATGGTTAAGGACGAGAACGGCGACACCATGTCCAAGTCCAAGGGCAACGTCGTGCCCCCGAGCTCGGTCATCGAGCCCTACGGCGCCGACACCATGCGTCTGGCGATCCTGTTTATCGCCCCGCCCGAGAAGGACTTCGACTGGGATCCCAAGGCCGTTGAGGGCGCCAACCGCTTCATTAAGCGCGCCTGGCGTATCGTTTGGCAGCTCGTCCAGTCCGGCGACGCCAACGTGGCCTTCGACAAGTCCGCGCTCGACGAGACCGCGATGAAGCTCTATCGCGAGCGTCACCGCACTATCGCCAAGTGCACCGAGGACTTTGACCGAGGCCAGTTCAACACCGCCATCTCGGCCGTCATGGAACTCGTCAATGCCGCGAGTGCTTACCTCAATGCTACTGAGGGCGCTTCCCGTGACAAGGCGATGTGCTACGGCGTGGCTAAGGATATCGTGAGCGTCCTTGCCCCCATCTGCCCGTTCTGGGCCGACGAGCTGTGGCATGAGGCGCTCGGCTGCGAGGGCAATGCCTACACCGCCGCCTGGCCCGAGTTCGACTTGGCCGAGTCCATCGAGGACACGGTGCAGATCGTCGTACAGGTGCTCGGCAAGGTCCGCGGCCGCATCGACGTCGCCCGCGACGCCTCCAACGAGGAGATGCAGGCTGCCGCTGAGGAAGCCGTCGCCAAGTGGCTCGAGGGCAAGACGGTCGTCAAGGCCATCTGCGTACCCGGCAAGCTGGTCAACCTGGTGGTCAAGTAAGCTCTGCGCGTAAAGCTGACATGCAATAAACGAGGGGCGGTCCGGTTGGGTCGTCCCTCGTTTTGTTTTGTCTGCTCGCGGCGCCCGCGGTCAATTGTTCTATTCTTGTGGAGATGCTGTGGGCGCGCTGACCTGCGAGTTTCTGTTGTGCTTGCACGTTTTCGCAGGTATTGGTATAGTTTGCTTGCAAATGAAGTTGTAATTGAAAGAAGTGGGGTTTCGGCCCCGCTTCTTTTTTGTATGGATGGAGGTGCCGCAATGGTCAAGACCAAGACCGAGCAGGCGATCATCGACGCGCTCGAGGCCGTTGCTCCCCAGCACGATGTCGACATTGTCGACGTTGAGCTCGTGGGTGCCACCAAGGCCCCCTGCGTGCGCGTGCGTATCGAGGGTGCCGAGGGTCAGAGCCTGTCGCTCAATGACGTCACGGCCAACACCAAGTGGGTCGGCGATGTGATTGAGGAGCTCGACCCTATCTCTTCGAGCTATACGCTTGAGGTGTCGAGCCCGGGCATGGCGCGCCCGCTGCGCCGTCCGCGCGACTTTGCCCGCTTTGTGGGCGAGAACTGTGAGCTCACCTCCACCGCCTCCGAGGGCCGTCGCAAGTACGCCGGCAAGATTGCGGCTGCGACCGAGACCGACGTGACCCTCGAGCTCGAGGACGGCGAGTCCGTCACCCTCGATTTCTCTGATGTTAAAAAGTGCAAGTTGAAGCCCACCTACGACTTCAAGCCCGCGAAGGAAGGAAAGTAAGATGGCAGCATCCGACATGATGTCCGCCCTGATGGAGCTTTGCCAGGAGAAGCACATCGACCAGCTCTACCTGATCGACCGCCTGGAGCAGTCGCTCGCCAAGAGCTATGCCGAGATCCTGCATCTTGAGTGGGGCGCCAAGGTGACCATCGACCGCACCACCGGCAAGATCTACGTCTACCGCCTGGAGCCGATCGACGATTCCATGGACGAGGAGGGCAACTTCACCGAGTTCGAGGAGATCGACGTCACCCCCAAGAACACGAGCCGCATCGCCGCCCAGCACGCCAAGGCCGAGATCAATGCCATCGTGCGCAACTCCGCCCGCGAGCAGATCTACGAGGAGTTCTCCGGCCGCATCGGTGACCTCATCAGCGGCACCGTGCTGCAGTCCACGCCCGACTTCACGATCGTCAAGATTCGTGAGGGCGTCGAGGCCGAGCTGCCGCACTTCGATCAGCGCCGTTACGAGAACGAGCGCAACGAGCGCCCGATGGGTGAGCGCTACCTGCACAACCAGCATATCAAGGCCGTAATCATCGACGTTCGCGACCCCAACTCCAACCTGCAGCCGGTTCGTGGCGAGCACAGCCGTCCGCCGATTGTCATCTCCCGTACCCACCCCGAGCTCATGCGTCGTCTGTTTGAGCAGGAGGTGCCCGAGATCTATGAGGGCACCGTCCAGATCAAGTCGATCGCCCGCGAGCCCGGCCAGCGCTCCAAGGTCGCCGTCCACTCGCTTGACGACCGTCTGGATCCCGTGGGTGCCTGCGTCGGCCCCAAGGGCAGCCGTGTTCGCGCTGTCGTGGGCGAGCTCCGTGGCGAGCGCGTCGACGTCATCCTGTGGGATGCCGATCCTGCCGTCTACGTCGCCAACGCCCTGTCGCCCGCTAAGGTCACCCGCGTCCTCATCGACGAGGAGAAGGCCTACGCCGGCGTCATCGTCCCCGACGACCAGCTGTCCCTCGCCATCGGCAAGGAGGGCCAGAACGCCCGCCTCGCCGCGCGCCTGACCGGCTGGCACATCGACATCAAGTCCGAGACGCTTGCCGCCGACATCCTCAAGAACGTTCCCGTTCACGAGGAGCCCGCCGCCGACCTGATCGGTGACGAGGAGGACGAGGACGTTCGCCGCTGCGAGTACGTGTCCGAGGACGGCATCCAGTGCCGCAACCAAGCCCGTCCCGGCTCCCGTTTCTGCGGTGTCCACGACACCGACGCCTTCGATGATGCGGAGGACCTGATCTAGCGCGCGGTCGCGCCGGGCAGGTCCCGGCGCGTCTCCCACGCTCGTTCAGTCTCTAGGCACCCAAGGTGCCAGAAAGGGTAGGTGAAGTCATATGGCAAAAGTCCGTGTGTCCACCCTGGCCAAAGAGTTCGGCATGACCTCCAAGGAACTGATGGGTCATCTCGCCGAAATGAAGATTCCCGCTAAGTCCGCTTCCTCCACCTTGGAGGACGCCTATGTCGCCATGGTCCGCAAGCAGCTCGCCTCGGTGATCGAGGCCCGCGCTCAGGAAGTCGAGGCCGCCAAGCAGGCCGAGGAGCAGGCAGCTGCCGCCGAGGAGGCAGCACGTGCTGCCGAGGCAGAGCGCGAGCGCATCGCCGCCGAGAAGGCGCGCGAGGAGGAGCGCCGGCAGTTCGCCGCCGCCCAGGCTGCCGAGGAGGCCGCCCGCGCCGAGGCCGAGGCCAAGAAGAAGGCCGAGCAGGAGCGCCTTGCCCGCGAGAAGGAGGAGGCTGCCCGCGAGGCCCAGCGCCGCGCCGTTCCCGCTTCCGACTCCGGTTCGCGTTTCCGTTCGCTGCTTGACCAGATTGCCGCACAGGAGACCGTGCTCAAGGAGAAGAAGGACGCCGAGCAGAAGGCCAAGGCCGAGCGCGCTGCCGAGCGCGGCAACCGTCGTGGCGGCAACAACGACCGTCGCGGTGGCCGTCGTAACGATCGCAACGCCTCCGACAACAACTCCGAGCGCAACGCCTCCGAGAGCCGTCCCCACAGCCATCGCACCAATGCCAGCAACAACGTCGCTGCCGGTATGGACTTCCCCAACCCCGACAAGCAGGGCAAGGGCAAGAAGCGCAAGGGCGGTCACAACAACGAAGAGGACCACTACAGCCGCATGGCGCGCGAGGCCGAGGAGTACAGCCGCGAGAAGGTGCTCGAGGAGGCTCGTGCCGCCGTCGAGGAGGCCTCTCGCGAGTCCACCGGTCGCCGCAAAAAGCGCAAGGAGAAGCGCGAGCGCGAGGCTGCCAAGGCTCAGGAGGAGCGCAAGATAGAGGAGGCGCTGGCCCAGGGCGTGAACCCCGAGGACCTCGACGCCATCAAGGTCTCCCAGGGCGTTACCGTTCAGGAGCTCGCCGAGGCGCTCGACGTTCCGGCCAACGACATCATCAAGCGACTGTTCCTGCTGGGTACGCCGCTTACCATGACGCAGTCCATGTCCGATGACCTTGTCGAGCTCGTTGCCGACGACCTGGGTCGTCAGATCAAGATCATCACCCCCGAGGAGGAGAACACCTTCTCGTTCTACGACGATCCCGCCGACCTTAAGCCGCGCGCCCCGGTCGTCACCGTCATGGGCCACGTCGACCACGGCAAGACGAGCCTCCTCGACGCCATCCGTCACACCGGCGTCGCTGCCGGCGAGGCGGGCGGCATTACCCAGGCAATCGGCGCTTCGCAGGTTATGATCAACGACCGCAAGATCACCTTCATCGATACCCCGGGCCATGCCACCTTTACGGCCATGCGTGCCCGTGGTGCCAAGGTGACCGACATCGTCATTCTGATCGTGGCTGCCGACGACGGCGTCATGCCCCAGACCGTCGAGTCGATCAACCACGCCAAGGCCGCCGGCGTACCCATCGTCGTCGCCGTCAACAAGATCGATAAGCCGGGCGCCAACCCCGACCGCGTGCGCCAGGAGCTCACCGAGTACGGTGTCATCCCCGAGGAGTGGGGCGGACAGAACATGTTCGTCAACATTTCGGCCAAGCAGAAGATCGGTATCGACGATCTGCTCGAGACCGTGCTGCTCCAGGCCGACGTGCTCGAGCTCAAGGCCAACCCCGACACTTTTGCCTCCGGTAACGTCCTCGAGGCTAAGCTCGACAAGGGCCGCGGCTCGGTCGCTACCGTGCTCGTGACCCGCGGTACCCTGCACGTGGGCGATACGCTGGTCGCCGGCCTCACCTACGGCCGCGTCCGCGCCATGCTCGACCCCAAGGGCCGCGCCGTCACCGAGGCCGGTCCCTCCGACGCCGTCGAGATCCTGGGTCTGCAGTCCGTACCCAACGCCGGTGACGAGTTCCGCGTGTTCGAGGACGAGCGCGAGGCTCGTGCCCTTGCGGACGAGCGTTCGCTCAAGGCCCGTATCGAGGAGCAGAGCCGCGTCAAGCACGTCACGCTCGAGAACCTCTTCGAGACCATTGCCGACGCCGAGGTCAAGGAGCTCAACCTGATCATCAAGGCCGACGTCCAGGGTTCCATCGAGGCCCTTCAGGATTCGCTCGACAAGATGGATCAGTCCGAGGTCCGCATCAACACGATCCACTCCGCCGTTGGTGCCATCAACGAGACCGACGTCGTCCTGGCCGACGCCTCCAACGCCATCATCATCGGCTTTGGCGTCCGTCCCGACGGTAAGGCCCGCTCCGCCGCCGAGCGTGAGGGCGTCGAGATCCGTTGCTACGACGTCATCTACAAGTGCCTCGAGGAACTCGACGCTGCCCGTATCGGCATGCTTAAGCCCACCGAGGTCGAGGTCTCCACGGGTACCGCGACCGTCCTGGACACCTTCAAGGTGCCCAAAGTCGGTATCGCCGCCGGTGTCCGTGTCGAAGAGGGCGAGATCGCCGCGACCGATTCCGTGCGTCTGGTGCGCGACGGCATCGTGGTCTTCAACGGCAAGATCGCCTCGATGCGCCACTACAAGGACGAGGCCAAGAGCCTCAAGAGCGGTTCCGAGGGCGGCATTGGCCTGGAGAACTTCCAGGACATCAAGCCCGGCGACCAGATCGAGGGTTACCGCATCGACCAGGTTGCCCGTACCGAGTAGGGGGTAGCGCTATGAAGCAAACGCAGGCAACCCGCCGTCTGGGCGAGCAGCTTCGCGAGAAGCTTGGTTATATCCTGCTCTTTGAGGTTTCCGATCCGCGTCTCGACCTGGTTACTTTGACCGCGGTTGAGGTCGCGGTGGACCGTTCGTTCGCGCGTGTGTACGTGTCGTGCGATGCGAGCCGCTACGACGAGGTCATGGAGGCGCTCGCAAGCGCCAAGGGCCGTATTCGCAGCCTGTTGGCTCGCTCGCTCGATTGGCGTGTTACGCCCGAGCTCGATTTTCGCATCGATCGCTCGACCGATGAGGCCGAGCGCATCACGCGTGCGCTGGAAAACGTTCCCGCCACGCTTGCGATCGAAAAGGACGAGGACGGCTATCCGATAGCGGATGCCGCCCAGGAGGCAGCTTTAGATGACTAATTCCGCCGACCTCGCCTCGTGCGAGTCTGCAGATATTCAGCGACGCATCCTCGAGCTCATCGAGGATGCGTCCTCCATTGCGATTTCGGGACACACTTCTCCCGATGGCGACGCCCTGGGCTCCGTGTTGGGTCTGGGCCTCTCGCTTATGAAGTTTTTCCCTAACAAGGACATTGCCCTGCTGCTGGCAGACGATGATCCGGTTCCGCGCATCTACCGCTTTATGGAAGGCTCCGATCGCCTGGTACCGGCATCTGCGTATACCGGCAATCCGGACCTGTTCATCTCGGTGGACGTGCCGGTCGTCGAGCGTCTCAATAATTCCGCCGAGGTGCTTCGTCGCTCCAAGCATGTGGTGTGCTTCGATCACCATCCGGCGCGCGAGGAGTTTGCCGAGCTCAGCCTGAGGCGCGTCGAAGCTGCAGCCTGCGCCATGATCATCGACCGCTTCTTGGACAATTGCGGCATTGTCGCACGTGATGGCGTTGCGACCTGCCTGCTGTGTGGCTTGGTTACCGATACCGGCCGTTTTCAGTACCAAAACGCCGATGCAGCCGCGTTCCATGCAGCCTCGCGTCTGGTTGCCCACGGTGCCGATCCGGCGCGTGTGGCACTCGAGGTTTACCAGAGCATGCGCGTTGAGTTTTTGCACCTCAAGTCCATCGTTATGGGCCGCATTAAGACGGTGGCCCACGGGCGCGTCGCGTATAGCTACGCGTACCAGAGTGACCTTGAGGCCTGCGGTGTCACCTCGGACGAGTGCGACGGTCTGGTTGACGTGGTGCGCTCGGTGATGGGCGTCGAGGTCTGTCTGTTCCTGAAGGGCATTGAGGGCGATACCAAGGTGCGCGGCAACCTGCGCTCCAAGGGCGACCTCAACGTGTCCGAGATCGCTGCTGCCTTTGGCGGAGGCGGACATCCCGCTGCCGCCGGTTTCTCCAACAACGGAACGATTCTCGAGACGCTTACCGTGGCACTTCCCATGCTGGCCGAGCTGGTGGGGGAGGATCCCGCTTCGGTGACCGTCGAGCTTTAACTTTTTGGATGGTACATGGCTCGTCGTACGCCTTCTCAACTGAATATGCTGCTCGCCGTCGATAAGCCGGTGGGCTGCACGTCCCACGATGTGGTTTCGAAATGCCGACGCGCCCTCCATGAGCGGCGCGTCGGCCATGCCGGCACGCTCGACCCCATGGCATCGGGTGTCATGGTGGTGGGTGTGGGCCAGGCCACCCGTCTGCTGGGCATGCTAACCCTCGATACCAAAAGCTATGTCGCCGACATTTCGTTTGGCGCCGAGACCAATACCGATGATGCGGAGGGCGAGGCGGTCCGCACGGTGGCTGTTGCCAACGAGCTCCGCGATCCTGCCTATGCCCGTGAGCGCTTGGCCGCTATGCTGGGTCCGCAGATGCAGGTGCCGCCGGCGTTTTCGGCTATCTCGGTCAATGGCGTTCGCGCCTACAAGTCTGCTCGCGAGGGCAATGCGGTGGACCTACCTCCGCGCCCCGTCGAGGTCTATGCCGCCGACCTGATCGCCGTGGGAGGCGAAGGTGATACGTGTGTGTGGACCGTGGCGTTCTCAGTGAGCAAGGGTACCTATATCCGTGCGCTCGCTCGCGATTTGGGCCGCGCCTGCGAGAGCGCCGCGCACATTTCCGCGCTGCGCCGCACGGCCTCCGGTGTTGTTTCCATTGGCGCTTGTCATGCGGTCGAGGAGCTTTCTCCCGAGTCCGCGGCTGGCTTTGCCCTGGATCCCATTGCGGCCTTGGGCGCCACGCGTGTTGACTTGCCGGGTAATCTTGCAGACGACCTGCTTTGTGGTCGCCGCATTCCCGTTGAACGCGCGCTTGCGGACTTCGATACGGTGAAGGCACCGTTTGCGCTCGTGCTCGATGGGGGACTCAAGGCGCTCGCCCGTATCGAGGGCGGCCGCTTTGTGATGGAGCACGTCTTTCCGCAGGCGATCGGCGGTGTTCGATGATGCTGGCGCCCAACGAGCTAGCGCGTATCTTTTTCGCGGGTGAGTTGGATGAGGCCCGTATCGTTTCTGCCGATGCATTTGATGGGTGCGAGTTCTTGGGTGCCGCGTCGATCGCCATTGGCGTGTTTGATGGCGTGCATCGTGGGCACCAAGAGCTGATTGACGCGGTTATTCGCGACGCACGTTTCCACGGCAGCAAAGCGGTCGTGGTCACCTTCGATCCTGATCCGGACGTCGTGGTGAGTCCGTCGCCCGCTCAAAAATTGATGACGACGGCCGACCGACTGCATGCACTGGCTCAAACCGGGGTCGATGCGGTGGTGGCCGTTCCCTTTACGCCCGCCGTGGCGGCACTCGACCATGTCGGGTTTCTGGCGCTGTTGTCGCGCGTTGTCGACATTCGCTCCATTCGTGTAGGCAGTGACTTTAGACTCGGCCGCGGCGGCGCTTCGGGCGTTGCCGAGATGCGCGCCTGGGGTGCTGAGCGTGGGGTTGACGTTTACGGTCACGACCTGCTTTGCGTTAACGGGCAGACCATCTGCGCCACGCGCATCCGCCATGAGCTGGGCCAGGGTCATGTGGAGCTGGCTGCCGAGCTTCTCGGCCGTCCCTATATGGTGCGCGGCGTTGTGGCGGCTGGCCGTCACGAGGGTTCCGACATGGGCTTTCCCACGGCAAACATCCAGGTGCCCGACGGCATTCAAGTGCCTGCCGATGGCGTCTATGAGGGTCTGGTGCTGGTCGACGATACCGTATGGCCTGCTGCTGTTAACGTCGGCCTGCCGCCGACCTATGCCGACGATGCCGCCTCGGCGCATCTCGAGGCCAACTTGATCGGCTATGCGGGCGACCTGTATGGCGCTTCCGTGTCGCTGGCGTTTACGCGCTGGCTGCGTCCGTCTCGCGTGTTCGATTCCCTGGACGACCTGATCGCGACCGTCGAGGGTAATATCGACGATATCCGTCATAACTTGGGTGAGCAGGGGGTGAGTATCCGTGATTAGCGATGAGGAAAAAGATCAGGTACGCGCGGCGTCGGACCTGGTTGCCATAGTGCAGGAAACGGTTGAGCTCAAGCCCCGCGGCCATGAGTTTTGGGGATGCTGCCCGTTTCATGGCGAAAAGACCCCATCGTTTCACATTATCCCTGCTACGCAGGTGTGGCACTGCTTTGGTTGCGGCGAGGGCGGCGACGTCTTTACCTATATCATGAAGCGCGAGAACCTGAGTTTTCCCGAGTCGATCCGCTATTTGGCTGATCGTGCGGGCATTGAACTGCACGATACCGGTGCGCAGCGCGATCGCGGCACCAAGCGTGCCCGCATCTATGACCTGTGCGCCGAGACGGCTCAGTTCTACCACACCATGCTTATGCGCGGTAAGGACAGCCGTCCGCGCGAGTACTTTGTCAGCCGCGGCATGGGCGGAGATGTCTGTCGCCGCTACTGCCTGGGCTTTGCACCGGGTCGCAACGCGCTGGTTTCGCATCTGTCTCAAGCGGGCTTTACCCCGCAGGAGATGATTGACGCCAATGTGGCCGTGAGCCGTGGGCGCGGACAGCTTGCCGACCGTTTTTACGACCGTGTGATGTTTCCCATCTTTGATGAGCAAGGTCACAATATCGCCTTTGGCGGGCGCATCATGGGCGATGGTCAGCCAAAGTACCTCAACACCGCCGAGACGAGCGTGTTTCATAAAAAACGAAACCTCTACGGCTTTAACTGGGCCAAGGAGTTTATCGTCGCGCAGGATACCGCCATCGTGGTGGAGGGATATACCGACTGCATCGCCTGCTGGGAGGCAGGGATCAAAAACGTCGTCGCTACGCTGGGCACAGCACTCACGGAACATCACGTTAAGACACTCACCCGTTTTGCCAAGCGCATTGTCTATATGTTCGATGGCGACGCCGCCGGTCAAAAGGCCGCTCGCCGCGCGATTCAGTTTATCGAGCAGGATTCGATGGACCTGCGCTGCGTGGTGCTGCCCGACGGCAACGACCCCATGGAGTTCATCACGGCGCATGGCGGCCAGGAGCTTCAGGCGCGCATCGATGCCGCCGAGCCCCTCATGGACTTTGTCTACCGTTCGCTGCAGGAGTCGAGCGACATTACCACACCGGGCGGTCGTGCCAAGGCGCTCGAGGATGCGCTGACGCTCATCTATCCGCTGCGCGACAGCTATATGATCGACACATACTTTATCCAGATTGCCGACCTGTTAGGTTTGGACCTGGAGACCGTGCGCGCGAGTTCGGGCCGTGTGTTTCGCGATGTCGCCAAGCGCGAGGATGCCGAGCGCCGGTGTGAGCAGAGCTACGAGCGTCAACGCGCGCAAGCTGAGCGCGCGGGCGGTTCGCAGGGTCGAGGCTCGGGCGGCGGTGCGACTGGCGCGCGCAGTGCCGGTCGCGGTGCCTGGGCCGCGGGTGCGACGCCACCGGTGTCCGCACCGGTCGAAGAGGACCCGTACGACTACGTTCCGGTTGATGCCTATGGGGCCGCGCCGGTGGAGGTCGACGAGGATCTGCCGCCAATCGATGTGCCAGCGGGGATGGAAAGCGCTGCGCCTGTTGCCGATAGTTCAAACGCGGCGGCAGCTCCTTCGATGCCGATTGTTTTGACCGATCTGGAGCGGAAATCCCTAGCGGGGGAGCGCGAGCTGCTGACGATGCTTACGAGCTACCCCGATCTGTTCCGCACGTATGCCGACCGCATTTGTTCTATCGAATGGGTCGATCCGCGTCACGAGTCCATTGCGTGGGCCGTGCTCGCGACGCCGCCGGGCACCGATCCTGCGGCCTGCATGGATGCGGCGCGCGCGGTGTGTCCCGAGGCGGCCTCCCTTGTCAGCGCCGGGCGCATCTCGGCAACGAGTAAGCACCCGACCGAGACGAACATCGTCTTTATGCTCGATACGCTCGAGCTCTACACCATCAAGCGTCGCATGCGAGCCGCGCAGGCCAAGTTGCGTCAGAACCGTTCACTCGACGATGAGGCCCGTCGCGTGCTGACGATGCAGGCGATGCAAGATTCGCAGCGCCAGCGCGAGCTCCAAAAGTCGATTGGTGGCGTAGCCGACCCGTTCCGTTTGATCGGTTTAGAGACTGCTGGCGCCGACCAGGCCTAGATGTTGTGGTCAACCAGCGTATTCTCGCCTATATCCAGTCTGAATTTTGGGTATAGACGTCAATGTGTGTGCTAAAGTAATGAGTCCTGTGGACTACGAAGGGAGAATCTGTGCCAAAAAAGAGTGAGAGCACGGGTACTGGGCTGGAATCCTACGTTGCAAAGCTCATGGGCAACGGCTCTAACAGGACTTCGGTAACCGAGGACGAGATTCAGGTCGCCCTGAAGGATATCGATGTTTCTGACGAGCAGCTCAACGCGGTGTATTCCGCGCTGCGCAACAGCGGCATCCAGATTATCTCCGCGAGCGGAAACGACGACGCCCCCATGGACGTCGACGATGACGATAACGATACCGATGATTTTGACGACGACGACGAGCACGATTCCGGCTCGCTCGACGATCACGAGCTCAAGATGGCCCGTCAGGCCGACGCCGAGATGGGTTCTTCCAAGAGCAAGAAGAAGCGCACCGTGCGCACGTCCCGTTCGCGTTCGCGCGTGCGTGGTATCGACGCCTCCACGGTGATGCTGACCGGCGACCCGGTTCGTATGTACCTCAAGGAGATCGGTAAGGTCGACCTGCTGACCGCATCTGAAGAGGTCGATCTGGCCATGAAGATCGAGGCCGGTCTCGAGGCTACCGAGAAGCTCGAGGCAAATGAGGCTGGCGAGATCGAGCTCACGCGTGCCGAGATGCGTCGTCTTACGCGTATCGAGAACGTTGGTCTTGAGGCCAAGCAGGCGCTCATCAGCGCAAACCTGCGTCTGGTCGTCTCCATCGCCAAGCGCTATGTCGGCCGTGGCATGCTGTTCCTGGATCTGATCCAGGAGGGCAACCTCGGTCTGATTCGCGCCGTCGAGAAGTTCGACTACCAGAAGGGCTTCAAGTTCTCCACGTACGCCACGTGGTGGATTCGTCAGGCCATTACGCGCGCTATTGCCGACCAGGCCCGTACCATTCGTATTCCCGTGCACATGGTCGAGACCATTAACAAGCTCGTCCGCGTGCAGCGCCAGCTCCTCCAGGATCTGGGCCGCGACCCGACCCCCGAGGAGATCGGTGCCGAGATGGACATGAGCGCCGACCGCGTCCGCGAGATCCAGAAGATTTCGCAGGAGCCCGTGTCGTTGGAGACCCCGATCGGCGAGGAAGAGGATTCCCAGCTGGGCGACTTCATCGAGGACTCCCAGGCTATCGTTCCGCCCGATGCGGCCAGCTTCTCCATGCTGCAGGAGCAGCTCACCCAGGTGCTCGATTCGCTTGCCGATCGTGAGCGCAAGGTTATCGAGCTGCGCTTTGGTCTCGTTGACGGACACCCCCGCACGCTCGAGGAAGTCGGTCGCGAGTTTGGCGTCACGCGCGAGCGTATCCGCCAGATCGAGTCCAAGACCCTGGCCAAGCTTCGCCACCCGAGCCGCTCTAGCAAGTTGAAGGACTACATCGAGTCTTAGGGTTACGGCGTTCTACCGAACGCCGTAACTGGCCGACGCTGCAAACCCGCCAGAGCGGCAATCTGCCTTTCAACTTCGGCGGCATGACCAAAAGGTCAATGCCGCCTTGTTTCAAGGCACCTTGCTCGCTCTGGCGGGTTTTCGCTGTCCGTCCTCTATCTGCGGCGTTGCTATGGCTGTCAGTTGTGCGACAGTTTGGGGGTGGTTATTGGGGACAGACTTAAATGAGTAGTCGTTGGGGACGTTCTTGAATGACTAGTCGTTTAAGAACGTCACCAATGACTAGGCGGAGAAAAATTCTTAAAAAAGTTCTTGCCCTGAGCTGATTCGTCCGTATAATAAACTTCGTTGCTTGAGAGCACGCACCTATTCCTCGGTAGCTCAATGGTAGAGCACGCGGCTGTTAACCGCGCTGTTGTAGGTTCGAGTCCTACCCGGGGAGCCAGAATTTCTCAGCCCATTTTGCTGGGCTTTTAAATTCCTCGGTAGCTCAATGGTAGAGCACGCGGCTGTTAACCGCGCTGTTGTAGGTTCGAGTCCTACCCGGGGAGCCAGGTTGTAAAACCCGTCGCTTATGCGGCGGGTTTTTTCATGCCGCGATCGCCTGTGGCGAACGTTACCGTATCAACATTTCGTGTCGAGGATGTAATCGTGAACCCCGCCGCCTTAACATGGCGCGGTCGTTGTAAAATGTTGGAATGATTGCTCCCACGACATGGTGCCGCGAGCACCAGAAAAGGAGATTCTTGTGTCTGAGACCATTAACGGCAGCCTGAGCGTCTCGAACGACGTTATTGCCGATATTGCCGGTTATGCCGCGATGACGTGCTACGGCGTCGTCGGTATGGCCGAACAGCTCCAGGGCGCCGAGAGCGTGCGCCTGCTTGCCGGCCAGCGCCTCCGCAAGGGCGTGCTTGTTTCCGCCGACGAGAACGGCCTCACGGTCGACCTTCACGTCGTGCTCGAGAACGGCGTCAACATGAAGTCCGTCTGCCACAATCTTTCGAGCTCCGTCGCCTTCACCCTGCAGGAGATCGCCCAGATCGATCCCGCCAGCCTTAAGATCGGCATTCACATCGACGCGCTCAAGAGCCGTCTGAACTAGCATCCTAATACGGAGATTTCACTACTCATGATTGCAAAGACCATTCGCACCTGTTTTCCGATCGCTGCGGCTGCCGTTTCCGAAAAGGCCGAGGAGATCAACAAGCTCAACGTCTTCCCCGTACCCGACGGCGACACCGGCACCAACATGTCGCTCACGCTCGCTTCGGTGACTAAGGAGCTTTCTGCCCTTCCCGCCGACGCCGACATGGAGGCCATTGCCGGCGCCATCACCCACGGCTCCCTGATGGGCGCCCGCGGCAACTCCGGCGTCATCACCTCGCAGATTCTGCGTGGTGTGGCCGAGGGCCTCGTCTCTGCCGATGAGCCCATTACGTCCGCCAATATCGCCTTCGCCTTCCGTCGTGCCGTCAAGGTCGCCTTCCAGGCCGTTCGTAAGCCCATCGAGGGCACGATCCTTACGGTGCTGCGTGACGTCTCGACCAAGGCAGACGAATGCGAGAAGAAGAAGTTCTCGGCCGAGGATGCGCTCGACGCCATCGTCGTCGAGGCCTACCAGTCCGTCGCCCGCACGCCCGACCTGCTGCCCGTTCTGAAGGAGAACGGCGTGGTCGACTCTGGTGCCTTTGGCTTTGCCATCTTCCTGGAGAACTTTGTTGCCGCCGCGCTTGGCCGCAGCACCGTGGTCGAGGATTTCTCCGCCACGTTCGATTCCGCTGGCTCTGCCCGCGACGCGGCCCTCGATCGCGTCGAGATCGAGGCCAACGACGATTGGGAGGGTTCGGAGTTCCGCTACTGCAACGAGTTCCTCTTTAAGGCCGACGCCCCGTTTGACGAGGACGAGTGCCTTAAGTTCCTGGGCTCCATGGGTGACTGCGAGCTGCTCGTGGGTGCCTACCCCGACTATAAGATCCACGTGCACTCCAACACCCCGAACTTGGTGCTTGAGCACATGCTGCAGCTTGGTCAGATCTACGAGGTCTTTATCCACAACATGGAGATGGAGGCCCACGACCGTACCGCTAAGATCCACGAGGACCAGGAGAAGGCCGCCGAGCCTGCGAAGGCCCTGGGCTTTGTCGCCGTTGCTGCCGGTTCCGGCGAGGCCGACATCCTCAAGTCCCTCGGCGTCGATGTGATCGTGTCGGGCGGTCAAACCATGAATCCCTCGACCGCCGACCTGCTGGGCGCCGTCGACCAGGTCAACGCGACCTCGGTCATCATCCTGCCCAACAACGGCAACATCCGCATGGCTGCCGAGGCCGCTGCTTCCGCCTGCACCGACAAGAAGGTCGCCGTCGTTCCCACCAAGACCGTTCCGCAGGCCTTCTCCGCGCTGTTCGCGGTCCTGCCCGATTCTGAGCTCGAGGACGCCGTTGCCGCCATGGTCGACGCTATCAGCGAGGTCCGCGATGGCGAGGTCACCCGCGCCGTGCGCGACTCCAGCGCCTCCGACGGCTCGCCGATTCACTCCGGTGACGTCATGGGTATCATTGCCGGTTCCATCGACGTGGTCGGCTCCGATGTGAAGCAGGTCACGCTTGACTGCATCAACCGCATGCAGGAGGAAGAGGAGGGCGACGCGCTGACGATTTTGGCCGGCGAGGAGCTGTCCGATGAGGCCTTCCAGGAGATCGTCGACGCCATCGAGGAGGCTCAGCCCGATTTGGAGATCGACGCCCATCGTGGCGAGCAGCCGCTCTATCCCGTGATCTTCTCGATCGAGTAGGCTCTGCCTATGTCCGAGCTGTGCTCCGTGCCGCGCGTCTCGGAGCGTTTTGCCCAGAGCAATGCGCTCGATGAGGATATCGCGCGACTCAAATATGTTTCGGGTAAACGTGAGGAGGCCCTTCGCCGTCTGGGAATTTGGACGGTGGGGGACCTCCTTCTCCATATTCCTCATCGCTACCTGGACTTCACTCGCTCGTGGTCCATCGAGATGGCGCCCATCGGTACCGTGTGTACCATCATCGCCACGGTCGATCGTATTGTCCAAAAGCGGCCCCGTCCGCGTATGCAGGTGACTGAGGTCTCGCTCGTGGACGAGACGGGCGTGCTGCAGGTTGCCTTTTTCCGTCAGCCTTGGATTGCCCAACAGCTTAAGCAGGGCGACCGCCTGGCCGTGATGGGCAAGGTCGAGTTTGCCTACGGTTTTAAGCAGATGGCCTCGCCCCACTTTGAAAAGCTCGAGGACGGGCGTGCCGCGGGTACCATTTTGCCGGTCCACTACGTGAGTGATGGCGTGAGTCAGGCATGGATGCGCCGTATCGTGAGCGGTGCGCTCGAAGTGGCTGCCAATCCGTTCGATCCCATTCCTGCGCCGCTGCGCGCAAAGCGGAAGCTCATGAGCAATGCCCGTGCGCTGCGCTCGATCCACTTTCCCTCGAGCATGGCCGAGCGCGACATCGCACGCCGGCGTCTTGCGTACGAGGAGTGTCTCTGCTTGCAGCTCGCACTGCGTCTGCGCAACGATGGCGGTATGGTCGACGTGGTGCCTTATGCGCATGCCGCGGGCGGGCACCTGGCTGCGCTCAAACGGGCCCTGCCGTTTTCGCTGAGCGATGAGCAGGAGGCCGCGTTCCAAGACATCCTGCACGACATGTGCGATGGCGGGCGCGTGATGAACCGCCTACTGCTGGGCGACGTCGGCACCGGCAAGACGGCCGTCGCCGCTTGCGCGCTGGCCGTCGCGGCCGATTCGGGTACTCAGTCCTGCGTTATGGCGCCTACGGGCGTGCTGGCGCGCCAATATGCCGATAAGACCGGCCCCTTGCTCTCGCAGGCTGGCATGTCCTGGGCGCTCCTGACGGGTGCCACGCCGGCGGCCGAGCGCGAGCAGATCCATGCGCAGCTGGAATCGGGCGAGCTCGACGTGCTCTTTGGTACCCATGCGGTCCTTTCGGATGACGTGGCGTTTAAGCATCTGTCGCTTGTCGTCATCGACGAGCAGCACCGCTTTGGTGTGGGCCAGCGCAATGCCCTGCGTGCCAAGGGCCCGGGCGCCGACCTGCTCGTTATGACGGCCACGCCTATCCCGCGCACGTTGGCGCTCTCGGTCTATGGCGACCTGGATACGAGCATCATCCGCCATCGTCCCGTTCCGGGTGCCGGCGTGACGACGCGCGTCCTTACCGAGTCGAGTCGCGACCTGGCCTATGGCGCCATTCGCGAGGCGCACGAAAAGGGGCAGCAAGCCTACGTGATCTGTCCGCTCGTGGAGCCGAGCGATTCGGCTGATGAGCTCGAAGACGTGCCCGGCATCGCTCGCGACGACGAAGGCCACGTGACCGTTCCCGTGCCGTTGCATGACACGGCGACCGAGCTCGATCGCCTCCGTCTGGCATTACCGGGGCTTATCATCGAGCGTCTTCATGGTCGCATGCCTGCGGGGGAGAAGGACCGGGTCATCGATGCCTTTAAGCGTGGCGAGATCGATGTGCTCGTCTCGACTACGGTGGTCGAGGTGGGCGTCGACGTGCCCAACGCCACCGTAATGGTCATCGAGAATGGCGAGCGCTTTGGGTTGGCGGCCTTGCATCAGCTGCGCGGGCGCGTAGGCCGCGGCAGCGTGTCGGGTACGTGCCTGGTCATGACTCACTCCAAGGGCAACGGCGGCGCGTCGGCGGCACAGGAACGCCTCCAGTCGCTCGAGAAGACCTCGGACGGCTTTACGCTCGCCCAGATGGACTTGCGTCTGCGCCACGAGGGTGAAATCCTGGGTTACCGCCAGCATGGCGGCGTGACCTTGCGCTTCGTTGACCTCGATGCCGACGAGGAATTGATCGAGTGGGCCCATTTGGACGCGGTCGAGCTCTTGCGGTATGCTTGCAACCTTGACTCCGTGGCGACGCGCCCCTTGCGCGATGCGGTCGCCATGCGGTATCGACACATCTTTAAGGAGGTCAGCGGAGGATGAGAATCATCGGCGGCGAATGGCGCGGTCGTAAGATCGAGGAGCCCCGTGGTCGCGATGTCACCCGCCCCACGACCGATCGCGTGCGCGAGGCGTGCGCATCTATGGTCATGTCGGCATTCGACTTCGATCTGGACGAGGTCCGCGTGCTGGATGCCTTTGGCGGCTCCGGTGCCTTGGGCATTGAGATGCTCTCGCGTGGTGCCCGCTCGCTCACCACGTTCGAGATCGATCGCAACGCTGCTCGTCTGATTACCAAGAATATCGAGTCGCTGTGCCGCGACCGTGCGCGTTGGCGTGTGGTGGGCGGCGACGTGCTGGCAAGCGCTTCGCGCGGCCGCGTGCCGGGCGGTCCCTTTGACCTGGTCCTGCTCGACCCGCCCTATGCTTATGGCGCCGAGCCGGTCGAGGAGCTGCTGCAGAACTTGACCCAGCAGGACTTGCTGGCGCAGGGTGCCTATGCGCTGTTCGAGCACGCTGCCGCCGATGCGGGTGCGCATCCGGCAGGTTTTGAGACCGTGCGCGAGAAGCGCTACGGAATAACCTCGGTCGACCTGCTTCGTTGGGTTGGTAACGGCGAGGATGATGGCAACGATAGCGACGCACCCACGGAGGATGCCCATGAGTGACACCATTAACCGCGTAATCGTCCCGGGCACCTTCGATCCCATCACGTTTGGCCACATCGACGTGATTCGCCGCGCCCGCCGCATTTTTCCCAGCGTGATCGTGGCCGTTGCCGAGTCGCAGGGAAAAAACGGCGTGGGCACCACGTTTATGCTCGACGAGCGCGTGGCGCTGGCCCGTGAGGCGCTCGGTGATATTGACGGCGTTGAGGTGCTACCCTTCACCGGCCTCTTGGTCGATTTTGCCCGCGAACAGGGAGCAGGAGCCGTGGTCAAGGGTCTGCGTGCCATGACCGACTTTGAGTACGAGTTGCAGCAGGCCGACCTCAACTACCGCCTGGATAACGAGCTGGAGTCCATCTTTGTCATGAGCGCGCCGCAGTACGGCTATATCTCGAGCTCGGTGGTTCGCCAGATTGCCTCGCTCGGTAGCGACGTCTCTAATTTTGTTCCGCCCAATGTGGTCAAGGCGCTCAAACATCGCTTTTCGTGACGTTTTTTAATGCCTGGTGGCATGTGGTAAACTAACTCGATGATATGTTACCTATGAAAGGAGACCGGATGCCGGGCGAGAATTTTCCTGGCGACAGGATCGTGAGTCTTGTCGACGAGCTCGAGGGGCTCATCGAAGAGGCTAAGACGCCGTTCGGCAAGAACGCCCAGATGAAGGTTATCGACGCCGACGTCTTCTTTAACATCCTCGACGAGATCCGCATGAGCTATCCCGAGGAATGGCAGAAGTCCCGCCGTATCCTCAAGGAGCGCGAGGAGCTTATGGCTTCCGCTGCCGCTCAGGCTGATTCCATCATCGCCGATGCTCAGCAGCAGGCCCTCACCATTGCCGGTGAGCAGGAGATTGTCCGCTTAGCTCAGCAGCAGGCCGACGACATTCGCGATCGTGCCCAGCAGTATGAGCGCGAGACGCGCTATGCCGCCGAGGATTACGCCGAGCAGGTCTTTACGCACCTCGAGGAGAACCTCAAGAGCCTGACCGGCACGGTGACCCGTTGCCGTCAGCAGCTCAACGAGGGTGCCGCCCAGCAGAATGGTCAGTGGTAATGGCTGAGTTCCCGAGCGTTACCGTCGATCTTTCCGA
>CAJLRE010000011.1 GCA_905208975.1 uncultured Collinsella sp.
CGACCCAGCTGCACAGGCCCGCGATAACGCCGGTCAGGCCGGCCTCCGGTCCAATGCTTCCGCCAAACAGCAGCGGCAGCAATGCCGCAAGCGAAAGCTTGCCCAGGTTGTCGTACGGGTAGCAACCGTCCTGTTTAACCTTGGCCATCACCTGGTTAAGGTCGTCGGTCTTGGTGCCCGTCATCTTTTCGTACAGACCGATCAGCAGGCCGCCCAGCAAGCAGACAAAAAACGGGTACGGCAGAAAACCGAACGGGCCGCTCGCGAGCTCAGGCGAAGCGACGCCCAGCGCGTGCGGAATCTCGGTCCACAGATAGTCGACACCGTGCTCCATCGCAAAAAAGAACAGCCAGACCGCGGCGCCTGCGAACGCACCGGTCACGGCAACGCTAACTAAAAACAGCGCACGGTTTTTGGGTTTTGCAAGACTATCCATCGGGACCTCCCGTGGTCAAATTCGGCAAAGATACGTTTTATTGTAGAGCGAGCGTTGCCCGAACGAGCCAACCGTCTGCGCCGCAAACGGCACCATTGGGAGTCATAGTGGGGCAGGCTCAAGACTTATCCGTTGATAATCGAGGCAATCTCGCGCAAATCGTCGGCAAAGTAGATGCCGTGCTGGCGCCTCGGGCTCGAAAGCCCTTTATCAATCATGTGCTCGAGCAACGCCTTAAGATCGTTGTAGTAGCCCCCAAGGTTGTACAGAATGCACGGCGCATCGAGATGCCCCAACGACACGGCGGACATGACCTCGGCAATCTCCTCGAGCGTACCCGTCCCACCGGGAAAGGCGATGAACGCGTCACCGAGCTCAATCATCTTGGCCTTGCGTTCGGCCATGTCACTCGTCACGATAAGGTCGTCGATACCGTCATGTTGAAACTCGGCCTCGATAAAAAAGCTCGGCTCCACACCGGTCACGTGTCCGCCGGCATCGAGCACGCTATCGGCGAGCGCGCCCATCAGCCCCGACTTGGACCCGCCGTATACCAGCGCGTGGCCGTTGGAGCCAATCCATGTGCCGAGCTGCTGCACCGCAGGCAGAAACGCCGGGTCGTTACCGACGCTGGCGCCCAGGTATACCGTGATATTCATATTCAGCCCCCTTGTTGTGACGCGCGGCGCCCGCCCTAGCGTTGGCGTCGGCGATATTCGCGCACGCGGCGCGACAGGTCGGCGAGCTCATCGCGATCGAGCTCTTCCAGATGCTCAAGATCGTCCATAAAGCGCGCCATGGTGTCCTTTTGGCGCATCTTGATGAGCGTATTGCAGTAGTTCACCGCCACGCCCGTGAGCATGGCGATGTAGAAGATGCTGATGACGCTCAAAACGACGGTGATAGCGCGGGCAACCGGCGTTTCGGCCGGGATATCGCCAAAGCCGATCGTCGATACGGTCTCAAAGCTAAACCAGAGGCCATCGCCAAACGTAAGGGTCGCAGGGTCGGACAGCCAGACGGCCGTCGAGCACAGCAGGTAGAAGATAAGGAACAGGCCGGTGATGCGCGCAAAGCCAGCCTGGCGCAACACGTCGGCAAGCGTCCTCAACTTGTTCATCGCGACCCCTTTTCCCAAGCGTCCAATCATGTTCGTTCGGTATTGTCCCACACTCGGCACTCGAGAACGCTCCTTTTGTGCTGGCAGAAAGGGACTGTCCCCAACCGCCGGCACATAAGGAACGTCCCTAAGTGCCAACTCCGGCAAAGAGTGTCCCCGGCGACTAGTCGTTTAAGAACGTCCCCAATGACTACTACAACTGCCGGACAGATTGGGAACGTCCCTAAGTGCCGGATGTTAGGCAAGCTGAGCTGGTATCCTTATGCGGTATTATCTCGACTCGATAGGATTGCCTGTGAAACCTTCCGCCGTCCTTCGCTTAGCCCTATATCGCACCCTAGCCGTCGCGCTTGCTGCGCTCACACTACTGAGCGCCGTCATGCCCACCCCAGCCTTTGCCGCCGACTCCGACCAGCAGGTCAAGACGGTCCGCGTTGGCTGGCTCGTCAACAACAAAGGCTTCCAGGAAGGCACGCCGGGCGAGCGCCTCTCGGGATGGGGCTACGAGTACCTCCAGACCCTCTCGTATTACACAAAGGGCTGGCAATACGAATACGTTAGCGGCACCTTCTCCGAGCTTATGGACATGCTCGAGGCAGGCGAAATCGACCTCATGCCCAACATCTCGTATTCGGCAGAACGCGAGCAGAAGCTGCTCTTTTCCTCGAACCCCGAGGGCACCGAGCGCTACTACATCTACGCCAGGCCCGACCGCGACGACCTGGCCAAGGGTGACCCCCAGGCGCTCCAAGGCCTCACCATCGGCTGCAACTCTGGCGTTATGCAAACTATCGTCGGCCAGCAGTGGCTCGCCGACGAAGGCGTTACCTGCACCTATAAAGAAATCGACACCGGCAGTGCCCTCTTTGAGGCGCTTGCAGACGGCGAGGTCGACGCCGTCATCATGAACGACACCATTTCGTCGCCCGATGCGTCACCCATGTTCTACGTAGGCTCGAGCGACTACTATTTTGCCGTTCCCAAAAGCCGCCCTGATCTGATGAACGACATCAACGCCGCCATGACGACCATCGCCCGCGATAACCCGCGCTATAACGAGGAAGTCAAATCGAGTTACTCGACCCAAAACAGTGGCTCGTCATCGCTCACCGGCCCCGAGACCACCTGGCTCAAAGAAAACGGCAATACCATCACGATCGGCTATCTTAAAAACCAACTTCCCTACTGTACGCAAAATGACGACGGCGAGATGGAAGGGTCGCTCGCCTCGCTTGCAACGACGTTGCACGACAAGTTTGGCATTACGGTCAAAACAATCGCACTCTCGAGCAACAAACAAATGATCAAAGCCCTTTCCAACGGGGCCATCGATGTCGCCCTGCCGTTGTTTCGCGACTACTGGCTCGCCGAGCAGACAGGGGTCATCCAGTCAAACTCGATGGGAACGGTTTCGCTGACCGCCATTCACAGTGGCAAAAACCTGAACAGCGACCTTAAGAACATCGCTTGTACAAAGAGCACAATCGTTAACCGTTTTGAGCTCGAAAGTCTCTTTCCGAACGCAACGGTAACCGAGTATTCGAATGACGGCGAGGTGCTCAAAGCCCTCGATGAGGGGAAGGCACGTTGCATCATTGTCCCCAGCACGCGCCTGGAAACTCTCCGCGACATCTACGACATCGAGGATTTCGAAACACAGGAACTCACCAACACGGCACAACTATCGTGTTTAATTTCGCGCGGCAAGCCCGAGCTGCTGGGAATCATCAATAAGGGCATCGTCAATGCAGGTGAATCGCTCTCTGCAAACAGCTATTTCCCCACATCGTACTCGGCGCAAGAATCGGATGCGTTCCGACTTCTCTACCGCAACCGCATCGTCATTGCGGCAGTCGTCATTTGCATTTTGCTCACCGGCATCGTCATCCTTGTCTGGTCGCTTTACCGCGCACAGGAGGAACGGCAGAAAGCCGATGCCGCCAACGCCGCCAAAACCGCTTTCCTCACGCGCATGAGCCACGACATCCGCACGCCGCTCAACGGCATCCTGGGCCTTATCGAAATTGAGGAATTGAGAGAAGGCGACATGCAGGTCGCCCGCGAAAGCCGCGCCAAGGCGCGCGTTGCCGCCAATCACCTTCTGTCACTGATTAACGACATCCTCGAGATGGGCAGGATCGAGGAGCGCAAAGTGACGCTCGAGCACGAATCATTCAACCTTAAAGAGCTGTGCGACAATGCGCTCGTACTGTGCAAGCTCCGCGCATCGGACCGCGGCATAACCATGCTCGACACCAGCGAGCCCTACGCTGTCGACCAATATATGATCGGCAGCCCCACCCATATTCGGCAGATCCTTGTCAACCTGCTCGACAACAGCATCAAGTACAACAAGCACGGAGGCACCGTCACGTTCTCATCGACCATCAAACCGGTCGACGACGAGCACGCCGTGTTTTGCTTTAGCGTCTCGGATACCGGCATTGGTATGACATCCGAGTTTTTGGCACACATTTACGAGCCGTTTGCCCAGGAAGGCGACGATGCGCGCAGCAAGTTCCAAGGAACCGGCATTGGCATGTCTATCGTCAAATCGCTCATCGATATGATGGGCGGCACGATTGAGATTTCGAGTGAGGTTGGCGTGGGAAGTACGTTTAACGTCCAGATTCCGCTCGAGATCGACAAGAACCCTCAGGCAAAAGAACGTACGGACGAGCAGGCATACAGTTGCTCGCTTGCAGACATGAACGTTCTTTTGGCAGAAGATAACGAGCTCAATGCCGAGATTGCCCAGGCTCTGCTCGAAAGCGAGGGCATCGTCGTAACTCGCGCCGCCGACGGCAACGAAGCGGTCGACCTATACGTTGGCCGTCCCGCGGGTAGCTTCGATGCGATTCTAATGGACATCATGATGCCGGGCATGGACGGCTACGAGGCAACCCGCGCGATCCGCCTGAGCGAAAAGGCCGATGCGGCCGACATCCCCATCATCGCGCTCACCGCCAACGCCTTTGCCGAAGACGCCAAGGCGGCACACGACGCTGGCATGAACGCCCATCTGCCCAAACCGCTCGACTTTAACAAGCTCAAAAACATACTCGCCTGTATCAAGAAAAACGGGGCTGTTTCGCTATAGTTTGTGCTCAACCACCATGCGCAGTAGAAAGGAAGCCAACGATGTTTAGGCCCTTACGTCGAAAGAAACGCGCCATCACCGACGAGGAAGCGCGCGAACTGCTCGCTACCTGCAAGCGCGGCGTCTTTGCCGTCAACGGCGATGATGGCTACCCCTATGCCATTCCCGTCAACTACTTCTTTGACGCCGAGCACGACAAGATTTATTTCCATGGCGCCAAAGCCGGCCACAAGGTCGACGCACTCAAGCGCGATGACAAGATCTGCTTTACCGTTTACGGCAACGAGTGGTACAAGGACGGCGACTGGGCTCCCTACGTTATGAGTGCCGTTGTCTTTGGTCGTTGCCGTCTGGTAGATGAGACACCTGCGTTTATCGAGGACAAAGTCCGCCAGCTCGCGCTTAAGTACTACCCCTCTGCCGAAGAAGTTGAAGAGGAAATCGCCAAAGACATCAAGGGCGTCCAACTCTACGAGATTTCGATTGAGCATCTTTGCGGCAAGCAGATCCATGAAAAGTAAGCCCAAAAACAGGTCCTGCAAATAGCAAAATGGCTCGGTTCCAACCAGTATTGGAACCGAGCTATTTGTTTATGAAGCGTCGGCGGCTATGTGCGCAAGCGCCTCAACGAGATTCTGAGAACTCACGGGTTTGCTCAGATGCGCGTTCATGCCCGCCTCGCGCGAAAGCCTACGGTCGTCGGCAAAGGCATTGGCGCTCACGGCGATAATCGGCGTGGTCGCGGCGTCCTCGCGATCGAGCGCTCGAATCTGACGCGTGGCCTCAAGGCCATCGATGCCGGGCATCATGATGTCCATCAATACCACGTCGTACTCGTGCGGCGCGCTCGCGGCAAACGTCTCGACGGCAGACTCGCCATCTTTAACATGTGTCACGACGGCACCGGCGCGGTCGAGCGTAAACTGTGCGATCTCGGCATTCAGGTCGTTATCCTCTACGAGCAAAACACGCAGGCCCTGGATCACGTCGCTGTCGCCTGCATCCACGCGAACTGCCTGGGGAATCTCGGAACTCTTGCACTTCTCAAACGGCAGGCAAATGGTAAACGTCGTCCCCCGCCCCAAGGCGCTCGTAAAGCTCATGGTTCCGCCCATAAGCTCGACCAACTGTTTGGCAATAGACGCGCCCAGGCCAGTTCCCGATGAAGCGCCTTCCACCTGCTGTTCCTCGCGGCTGAACGGCTCGTAGAGGTGCTGTTGAAACTCCTCGCTCATGCCAATGCCGTTATCGGCGATCGTGTATTCATAGACGGGGACACCGTCCACCGGCTCCACCTCGCGGCATGTCAGGCGAACATAGCCGCCCTGGCGGTTGTACTTGACGGCATTACCGGCAATATTGAGCAACAGACGCTTGAGGTGCGTCACGCTCACCCGGGCATAGGGATGATCAAGAGTCCGTTGGTCGCAGATAATTGTCACCAGGCGCTCCTCGGCTTGGCGCTCCAGAATATCGCACACCTCACGGTTGAGGGCCACCATATCTGTAGGCACGAGATTCAGGTCGACCTGCCCGCTCTCCAAGCGGCTCATATCGAGTGCCTCGTTCGCAAGGTCGAGCAACAGTCCCGACGCCGTCCAGATCTTTGAGCGGCACTCAGTCTGCTTTTGCAAGTCGTCCGCGTTGGCATTGCCCACCTCGACCATACCGCGAATGCCGTTGATGGGCGTGCGCAGGTCGTGACTCATGCGACGCAGGAACTCCGTCTTTGCAGAGTTGGCAGACGAAGCTTCGCGCGCCGCTTTTGCCAGTTTGTCGCCATAGTCGCGCTCCTGCAGCAACAGGTCGGCAAAGCGTTGGCTCTCGGCGCGGCGGCGCACCAACACAACAGTGGCTATAACACCGCCGTAGAGTGCCAACACGCTGGCAACAACAGCGGCAACAACCTCAAAGTAACGCTGCGCGGGAGCATAGGTGTACACGTAAAAAACGCGCGCTTTACCAAATGTGCCCAGATACCACTCACCGCTGTCGTTAACCAATCTGACCTTACCAGCCAGGCAACGCTCCTTAATGCCGTTGACAACGATGGCATCCGTCGCAGGCAAATCGAACACGCCTGACACGGCGGGCTCAACAGCGTTGGTCGCAACGACCTTACCGTCGTTTTCGATCACGATATTGCCGCTATCGATGGTCTCATAACCATCGAGCAAGCTCTGCAACTTGAGCGTATTGCTCGCGACCGCCTTGGCGCTCTGGTGCCTCACCGCGACAACGATGCCCTCACCGTCCCGCCGGGCCACGCAGCCAATGTCTGCGACCGAATCGTCCGCAAGCGTAATGCGAGCGGTATAGGACTTAAGCGGATGGGCTGCCACCTCCAGCACAGGCGCCTCTTTGAGATTCGCGGCGAGCGACTCGTAGCCCACGTCATCCTTCGAGGACTCGGACACCAAGTTGCCCGATGCATCCGTTACGATCAGCGCTGTCACATTAAACTGGTCAGCATATTGCTCCAACGTAGCGTTATCCACCGAGCCGTCGCGCTCCATATCGCGCGCCGCCTCTCCGGCGATCTCCATAACGCGAATCAGGTTTTTGGTCGCATAGGCGCTGTTGAACGCATCGTAGGAAAGGCTCTGTGTCGCCACGTAATCGACAACGTCGGCAAAGCGCTGCTCGGCCTGAGCTGTCGTGTAGGCGTAGCTCGTCACGCCGGCAACAATCGAGAGTGCTATCCCCAACAGGACGACGATGAGCCATTCCCGTGCCGAACGATCGCCCCGCTCCTGAGCGGTGTGGTCGGACGCATCAATCATGACAGGCCCTCCACATTCAAAAAGGGCGAAGGGTCATCAAAATACTTTGACACCAGGCGCTCCATGGTGCCATCGGCAAGCATTTCTTGGTAGGCATGGGTGAGCTTAACGTCGATGCCGCGTGTGTCGTTGATATCGAAAGCGGTGCCCAAACCAACCTCTAGCAGCGGCTCAGACAAAATGCGATACGTCACGCCATAGTCTTTTTCGTAGGTGAGCAGCGAGGACTCATGCGCGGCGATGGCGTCGACTAGGCCCTCGACAAGCGCCGGGTTCAGGTACGAGCGGTCCGAAAAGCTGTAGAGCTCCTTAATCTGCGGAACGTTTTCATTGGTGTGATTGAGCAGAATCGATTCGGGCTTGGTGGTGGACTGGACCGCCACGACCCTACCCTCAAGATCGGCAAGCGTGTAGATATCGCTTTCGGGATCGACAGCAACCACCTGTCGGCTCGCAAGGTACGGCCCCGCCCAGCGATACTCGCCTTCGCGGCCCGTCATACTAAAGCTGCCCATGACGCAATCGAGCTCGCCGCTCGCCAGCAGCTCTTTCTTCTTTTCCCAGTCGATCAGCTGGTACTTTGGCTTGTAGCCAATGCGGCCCAAAGCCTCGGTCAAAATATCGACATCCAGGCCAACAATATCGCCGTACTCGTTGCTATACACAAACGGTGGATAGAGGTCGCTGCCAACGTTGAGCGTCTTAAGGTTGTCGTCTTTGACCTGCGAGGCGGCTGCGCCTTCTGATGCAGACGCCCCGGCCCCATCATTCAACCCGGAACAGCCAGCTATCGCCACGACAAAGGCGCCCACCACTGCAAGCGCAACAAACAACGATATGGCGGCCGAGCGACGAGGTCTTTTCATCGAGCTCCAGACGATCCTGTTTACAGACTCAAGAGCAAAGATATTAGCAGACAAAACCGCGCTTGCGCTCAATGGTTACAGATGCTTTACCATACGGGGCCTTCCAGCCAATCTGGCAGACAGCCCCGCATGCAGCACTCACTTACCGTGCATTAAAAACGTAGCGGTCCAAGCGGTCGCACGCCTCCCTTACACGCGAAAGCGGCAGCGCCAGATTCACGCGAATGTGGCAAGGTCCATGGAATGGACGGCCGTCCTGATAGCCCACGCCCACACGCGCCCCCTCGTCGAGCAGCCACTGAATATCGTGCCCATGCACGCAGCACCACTCCGTGCAGTCCAGGAACACCATATAGGTGCCCTGCGGGCGCGAATAGGACACGCCCTCAAAATGCTCGTCCACGTAATCGCAGAAGTAGTCAATGTTGCCCTCGATAACCTCGTTGAGCTCATCGAGCCACTCGTAGCCCTGCGGCTGGTAGGCGCCGATAAGCGCATGCATCGAAAGGACATTCATCTCGTTGTAGTGGGTCTTATTGGACACGGCGCACACGCGGTCGCGCAGCGTCTCGTTATAGATGATGTGGTAGCTGCCGACCAGGCCCGCCAGGTTAAACGTCTTGCTGGGCGCATAGAGGGCGACCGTGCGCATGCGGGCATCCTCGCTCACCGACTGCGTCGGGATATGCTTGTGACCGGGCAAGATGATGTCGGACCAAATCTCGTCCGAAATCACCACGCAATCGTGCCGGCGATAGATGTCCATGGCGCGCTCGATCTCGTCGCGCTCCCATACGCGGCCACAAGGATTGTGCGGCGAGCAGAACACCGCGGCGTGGATGTGGTTTTGGGTGAGCTTGCGTTCCATGTCCTCAAAGTCCATGCGCCACACGCCCTGGTCGTCGAGCTTAAGCGGGCTGTGGACAATGCGATAGCCCGCGGCTTCGATGGACTTGGTAAAGCCGATGTAGGTAGGGCTGTGGACCAGCACCGCATCGCCCGGCTGGACATACGCCCGCAGGGTCGACACGACACCGCCCAGCACGCCGTTTTCGTAGCCGATATGCTCCGGGAGCAGACCCTCGACGCCATTACGTCGGCTCTGCCATTCGATGATGCGGTCGAAGTACTCGTCGCGCGGATCGAAATAGCCAAACATGGGATGCTGGGCGCGCTGAATGATGTGCTCCTGGACCGTGGGCACCGTGGCAAAATTCATGTCCGCCACCCACATGGGGATGCGGTCGAAGCCCTCGTCGGGCGCGTTCGGAGCCATGCCAGGGATCTCGCCCCAGGAGTCAACGGCGATGGCGTCCATGCCGTGGCGGTCGATAAGCGAAGTAAAGTCGTATTTCATGCTGAGCTCCCGTGCAAAGCGGATTGTTTTGATAGGCGTTATTGTCCACCAGCGTGGGCGATTTTGGCACGGGGTTTGGCGTTGAATTTGGCGAGCGCCATCGAATGGCTGGCTAGTCCCGCGCGTCGTTGACGGCGGTTACCGTCAACTTGGATCCGTCAACCGTAAAGGATATGTCGAGCCCAGCGTAAGCCAAGTGGTAAATGCGGTTTGGCTCGTGCTTGCTACCCGCGCGGCGCGGATCTTGGCGAAGGACCTCGACCAACCCGGGGAGCTTCGTGGGCGGGACCATCTCCTGCAGCGCTTGCGGGAAGTCAACGTCGAGCTCTTGCCACGGCGCATCCTCAATCCAGCCGCCGGTCGCATCCGAGTGGCAGTCCGCAAACGGAATGTAGGGCTTAATGTCGTAGATGGGCGTGCCGTCACGCAGATCGGCCCCTAGCACATGGATGATGGGGCCATCGTCGGTAAGCCCGACATGATCGAGTTTGACGCAGGTAAGCCCAATGGGATTAGGTCGAAACGGGCTGCGCGTGGCAAATACGCCCACGCGCTCGGCTCCACCCAAGCGCGGCGGACGCACGGTCTTCGACCACTTGGCGTTGGTGCCGGACCTATCCTGTGTCTTGGCATCGGCGGCGATGTCTTCGGCCGCGCCGCCGGGTGTTCCGTTTTCAAAGCGCCAGAGCAGCCACAGGTGAGAGAAGGAGTCCAGACCCTCAACTGCCGCGCTGGAGGCAAATTCCGGCTCAAAGACGATGCGTCCCTCAAGATGGGGCGCCAAAAAGCTGTTGCGCGGGATGCCGAACTTTTGCGGCAGGTCGGTATGTATGTGTGCAATAGGTTTCATGCCGGTCATTGTACGGCATGAGGGCATGCGCGATGCGCGTAATCCCTCACCGCGACCGCCCCTTTTGCAACCAACGGTTGCTTGGAAGGGCGTCGGCCGCCGCGTATGCTTAAGCCAACAAGCAGCAGAAAGGAGCCGTTATGGCCTTTGCAGAAAAACTCATCGCCGTCCGTCGCGCCAACAACCTTACCCAAGAGCAGCTTGCCGCCAAGCTCTATGTCACGCGCCAAGCCGTCAGCCGCTGGGAGCGCGGCGAAGTCACCCCGGGCATCGACATGATGAAGCTCATTGCCGCCGTAACCGGAGAACCGCTGTCCCACCTGCTCGAAATGCCCGAGCACTATTGCCAGAGCTGCGGCATGGTGCTCACACCCGACGACTGCGGCACCGATGCTGCGGGCACCGCGACCGATCATTACTGCAAGTGGTGCTACGACCACGGCAAGTACACCTACGACACTACGATGGAGGCAATGATCGAGGATTGTGCCCCGCGCCTGGCACAAAACACCGGTATGTCGCTCGACGAAGCTGTCTCGCTCATGGGCGCCGTGCTGCCGCAACTGGAACGCTGGCGCGCCGTGCAAGAAAACGAGGAGCGCTACGGCGCCGAAGCGCGGGCGCGCTATGGCGATGAGGCTATCGATGCAGCAAACGAAACGTTACTGGATATGGATCCTCAGACATGGAACGACATGAAGGAACTTGAACGCGCTATTCTGGGCCAGCTCTCGATTGCCATGAGCGACGGCGAACCGGATGGAAGCGAGGCTCGCAAGCTTGTCGCGATGCATCGTCGCTGGATTGCTCTCAACTGGGGATGCGAGCCCCAAGACGAGGCGTACTTGGGCCTCGCCCACGGCTATCTTGCCGACCAGCGCTTTGTTGACTACTACGACAAGCCCTGCGGCACCGGCGCCACGGCGTTTCTGGTACAGGCAATCGAGTCGTCGTTGACGCGTGCATAGACCGCGGCGGCTTTGGGTATTTCAATCGAAACCTCAACCGATTGGAGACCTATGGCTACTGATCACGAGCTCGCGCTCTACGTTATGACCGGCTGCCCGTATTGCATAAAGGTCAAGCGTTTCCTGGCCGATAACGGCGTGACCATCCCCGAGCGTAATATCTCGACCGATTCCGATGCCGAGCAGACGCTCATCGCCGTCGGCGGAAAGCGCCAAGTTCCCTGCCTGTTCATTGACGGCACGCCACTCTACGAGTCGGGCGACATCATCGCGTGGATACAGAAGAACCTGCTCTAGCGTTCTATTGCGGTCGGCCGGCCCCAACGCACAAACCCATACGGCACAAACATGTACGTCAGCATCCAAAGTCGATATTTTTCGACATCTTTGGATGCTGACGTACAGCTATTTGTGGGCAGTCGTTGGGGACGTTCTTAAATGACTAGTTACTTGTATTTTTGTCTACAAAATTGTATACAAAAAGAGAAGCCGCCTCATGGAGCTCATCGCTCGATGTTGCCCCGATCGGGATGGTTACATCATTTACCACGCCCTTGTCCCTCCTACGCGCAAGGTGCTCAGGGAAATCGGAATCGATCGATAGGAGGCGCTATGGACGCTAAACAGCTCGAAAAGATGATGGGGTTTGCTCCCGGTGAGCTAGAAAAAGCCGCAGCGGCATACGAAAAAGATGAGTGGCCGAAGGGCCACACCGTCAAGTTGGGAAGGCCGCCGATTTCCGATGAACCAAGCGTTGTTTTATCGGCACGTGTGGGCGAATCGGTTCTTGAAGCATTTGACGCAAAGGCAAAGCGCCATGGGCAAACGCGCACGGAGCGACTCAGGGAACTCATTACACTCGATGCAATGATTGCCTAGTCCCCTGCCGAACCAAACATGTACGTCAGCATCCAAAAACGATATTTTTCGACATCCTTGGATGCTGGCGTACAGTTTTTTGCATGGGTCCGGCACAGGCGATCCGTTCTTCTCCGTCCCCAAGGGATCATTTAGCCACAAAAGCGGGCGATGGGCGCAAGCTGCTGCTCGCGAAAGACACGGTCGACAGCGGCACGGTATTCATCGACCTTTTTGGTCTTGCGTACGAGTTTGTGAACGGTCGCGGGATCGGCGAAGGCGCATTTGGCGTAGAACCACCACTCCTTCATGCGAAAGACCGCGTTGCCCCCAATCTCGTCCGCATAGGCCGCAAACAGCATGTCATGGAAGCGTTGCAGCTCAGCGGCGGTAGCGGCAGGGTCGCCCTTAACCATGCGAGCCAGCGCGGGATTCGCAAGCAAGCCGCGCCCCAACATTACGTGGCGTGTTCCGGGATAGGCCTTCACCAGCGCATCCATGTCCTCAAGATCAAAGATGTCGCCGTTATAGGCCACGGGGAACGGCGCCCGTTCCAGCGTCTCGCCGTAAAACTCTTTGCGCGGTGAGCCCGTATAACGGTCCTTTTGCACGCGCGGATGCACGATCAACTCCGCCAGCGGCATTCGGCAATAGAGGTCGAGCACGCGCTCGTACTCGTCATCGCATTCGAGCCCCAGTCTGGTCTTGACCGACACCGGCAAGGGCGAGCGTTCGCACACGTCGCTCAAGAACACCTCGAGCTCATCCAAATTGCGCAGAAAGCCCGAACCCTTGCCCTTCGCGACCACCGTACCCGAAGGGCAGCCAAGGTTGAGGTTGACCTCGCGGTAACCCATATCGGCAAGCACCTGCGCCGCCCACACAAACTCGTCCGCATTCTTGGACATCAGCTGGGGCACCACGTTAAGTCCCTGGTTGTTGGCAGGATCGACCTCTTTAAACGCCTTGCCGCCAAAGCGATTGCCCACCCGCGGCGGCGGCAAAAACGGCGTGTAATAACAATCGAGCGCGCCGAAGCACTCCGCATGCACGCGACGGAACACATGCCCGGTAATCCCCTCCATAGGAGCCAGCGATAAATACATCAACATCCATTCTCAAATCAATGTGACAAAGGGACTGTCCCTTTGTCACATAATACGCCCACCGAGGGCGGGGATTCTCTATACTGGGTCACATATGACGGTATCGCGCCAAAGGAGAACGCCGTGACCACCTCGCAGATATCTCTGCTCGCGCTCATCTCGGTTGGAGGCATCGGCATCCTGTTTATCGGAGCGAGCATGCTCATGAAGGCCGCCGCCCGCAAGAAAGCCAAGGCCTGTACCGCCGTGACCATGGGGACGGTCGTCGACCATCGCTTTATGGGTGAAGGCAGAATGAATCCCGTTTTGGAATACACCGTCGACGGCACGCAATACCGCGCGAAAAAACAATTCCGTGGCATAAAGACCAAAAGCTTGTCGGGACTCCCCATCCGCACGCAAGCCACCGCCCACGAAGACGCCAAGGGCTGGCTGCACGTGCAGACAGGCCCCATCGCCAGCCTAGGCACCCTCGCGGAGCAGCTTTGGCCCCTCGGTAGCCAAATGACCGTGTACTACAACCCCGGCAACCCAGACAAAAGCTATGTCGAACGCCCCATCGTGGGCAACTTTGCCACACTGATGTTTAACATCGCAGGCTTCTTGCTCATCGCGATGAGCATCTTGCTCTATGTTCTTATCCAGCGCTAGCTCAAACTGATGCGCCCCGCGCCCCATGCGCCGCAACGACCGCCACGACACCAAGGACCAGCTATGGCTACACTTTCCGAACAAGAACGCAAGCGCATCCAGCGATACTGCATCTGTCCCAAGGTTGCCGGTGCGGCGCTTGCCATGGCGTTTGTGCTGCCTTTTTTGATCATTCCCTTCGAAATGATTGACGACATCGTCTTCCATCACGAAGGCTTCCAGGAGACGGGCTTGATGGCCGCCCTGGTGCTCACTGCCATCGAGCTCATCATCTTCTGCTATTGCGCGCTCGCGCCGCGCTTTGGCATGCGCGGCAAGCAGTGGAAAGAAATGCAGCGCCGACTCGCCGTCGAGCAGTCCGAGAAAGACCGCTCGGCACAAATCGCGGGCGTTATTGGCACGCAGGCCGCCGCGCGCCTGCTCAAGAACAGCGACAACGAGACCGCGCGCAACCTGGGTGGCGCGGCAGAAGTCGCCGCTGCCGTAGGCGCCGTCGCCACCGCGGCAGACGTGCTTGCCGAAAGCTTTGCCAACGCAAAGGCCATAGCAGAGGCCTGTGGCGTGCCTATCCCCCGTGCAAAAAAGTGGATCGTCGCGCTTGTGGCACTGCCCCTCGCAATCGTGTGCGGTGCCTATATCCCGCAGCTGGCGCAGGGAAACATCGAGATGCAACAGAACGCCGCGGCCGCGGCCGAGCAGATCGCCATCGCCCGCAAGACGCTAGAGCCCGCATGCGAGTACGTATCCGCCGATGACCCTTACGAGCGATATCAAGATTACGGCTATCACGTCCGCGGCTACCTTCACGACGGCGACTCCGATACCCAGAAGACCTATACGTACCTGGATTTCGACAACAAGGGAACGCTCAAGGAAGTGAGTTACATAGCAGAGATCGACCCCGACGCGAGCCTTGAGGACAACCTCGCCCGCATCGAGCTCGACTTGGACGAACTTTCCTCTGTCGTCCAAACCGTAGACGTCAAGACCGTGAGTCCCGAGCTCCTAGCACCGCAAAAGCTCCCCGAAGAGTTTAGGCAGGCTTTTTTGAACGGTTCGCTCTACGAGAGAATCTCCATCAGGACGAGTGACAACCCCATCAAAACGTACTATTCGTTTGACACGGATCCCGAGGATGAATTTGACGAGTACACCCATCCAACCATCCGCATCACGCTGATGGGCAAAACAAGCTAGGTGCAGGGAGAGGGATGTGACAAAGGTGCCTGTCCCTTTGTCACATTATTCGGAGCGTAGGGCCTCCACGGGGTCTTTCTTGGATGCGCTGCGGGCTGGCAGCAGGCCGGCGACGACCGTCAGCAGCACCGATATCGCAATGAGCATCAACGCATCCTGCACGGGCAGGCTCATCAGGTTGGGGACCTGCTTGGCAGCAAGCGCCCAAGCATTAACGGGAAAGCTTACGAGCACCACGACGACAATGGCGAAGACGCCGGCAATGAGGCCTTCGATGAAAGTCTCGGCATTGAATACGTTGGCCACGTTACGCTTCGACGCGCCGATCGCGCGCAGGATGCCAATCTCCTTTTTGCGCTCCAGCACGCTGATGTAGGTGATGATGCCGATCATGATGGAGCTCACCACCAAACTGATACTCACGAATGCGATGAGCACCAAGCTGATGGTGTTCACGATGTCGGTCACCGAGCCCATGATGATGCCCATGTAGTCGGTATACGAGATTGCCTGCTCATCGTGACCAGCGGCTTTGACCTGCTTGTTGTACGCGTCGATGTGATCGAGCACGCGCTCCTTGGCCTCAAAGTCGCGCGGGAAAATCTTAACCGAGATGGGGTCCGCCTCGTCCGCATAGCCCAACGTGGTCAGATTGTTATCGTAGGTGAGCTTCGACGCCTTGGCATAGCTCATCATGAGCGAACTCAGGTCCTCAGCGTCCATGTTGAAATGGATGGCACGCGCAAAGGCGCTCGCATCCACACGCATAGCGCTCGCTAGGTTGGCAAAACTCGATGACATCTGCGTCGCCATCTGGCCCATGAGCCCCGCCGCGCCTGCTTTAAGCTGGGACGACACCGTTGTCGCAATCTGC
The DNA here is from genome assembly GCA_905208975.1 of uncultured Collinsella sp. Classification (GTDB taxonomy): domain Bacteria; phylum Actinomycetota; class Coriobacteriia; order Coriobacteriales; family Coriobacteriaceae; genus Collinsella. The sequence continues at coordinate 16,167 of CAJLRE010000011.1, forward strand.
TCGCTAATCGACTTCATCACCTGATCCATAGCCTGCTGCAGATACGGAGCCAGTTGCTTTTGCACATAGTCGGTCATCGCCTGCTGCAGGCGCTCGGCCAGGGCATCGCCACCGAGTGCCTTGAGCTGAGCCAGGATTTGCCGGGCTGCCGTATCACTCTCAAGATACGTCGAGAACGCGGCGGCAAGCTTTGACGCGTCCTTAAGATCTTCGGGTGTCAGCGCCCTAAACAGATCAGACTGCAAAAAGCCCTCAAACAGTTGGTTGGCGAGCGTTCCCACCTGCTGCATTTGCTCGGGCGTGAGTTCCAGACCGTCAAAGATGCCCGAGAAATCGGGGGCTGGCGCCTTAGACATGATGTCGCTGAAGTCGATGTCCTTGCCTACGCCCGAAAGGTCGATATCCAACCCGGACAAGTCAAGACCCGACAGGTCCATACCGCCGGCCGCACCCGAAAGCGCAGACGTATCGAACGAGAACGCGCTCTTTAGCGCCGCCTCGTCCACGCTGAACATGCTGCTCAAATCCACGCCTTGCTTGGCCTCGCCCTGCAGCTCGTCGAAGGTTTTGCCCGTAAAGACATCCGTCTCGGGGTGGGCAAGCTGCTCCTGCACGATCTGCGAATCGGCAGCACGCTCCATAAGCTGGCGAGTCAGCGCATGCGTATAGGCAATGCCCGGAGACAATGCGCTCGCGTTTGCCGTCTCGTTGGGTCGCACTACGCCCACAATGCGCACGTCAATGCCGTCGGCAACCTTGGCGGCCATAAAGTCGGCGTCGCCAGACATGTCAGTCCACATGCCGGTCTCTTCGTTTTTGCGATAGGCATCAGCCGGCGATAACACCTTAAACGTCGTGGACAGCGCATCGTCGAAGGTAAAGTCGCTGCCGGTCTTGGGTGTCTTGACCTTGCCGTCGGCCGTCATGGCACTGTTAACCAGGTCGTTGAGTTCATCGATATCCAGCGCGCCGATGCTGTAGAGCGTGTAGTCGCCCACCGTTCCGCGGCTCGAAAGCACCATCACGGCCTCGTTGGCTGACGTAGGCCAATGGCCGGCAACAACATCGTACTGGCTGTCGAGCAGGCTCTGGTCGTCAATCATCTCGATGAAGACCGACGTTCCCATGGATTCCATGCTCACCGTTGCCGCCGAGCTCGCACCTCCGCTCATGGCCTCAGTCATAGCGTTGGGCACCAGCCGGACAGGCTTCTCATCGCCCTTGCCGGCACGATAGACAACCGGCGATACACCGTAGCCGTACTGAATGGCGTTGACCTCTTTATCGATGCCGTCGCCACCGGCATCGAGCCATGCCTTAAAGCTCGTCATGTCGTTGGACTTAACGCTTGCGAACATATCCTTTACGGCCGTGACCACAGGGATCTTATCGGTCCCCTGAGCCTTGCCGTCGGTGCCGTCGTCAGACGAACCCTCGTTCTTGGACGTATCGTCATCCGTGGCCCCATGCCCGCCCATCATGGACGACAGGTCATAATCTTGTTTGGAAATCGTGAGCGGGTAGCTCGAGAGCGTGTCCTCCTCGACCTTTTTGATGTAGCCGTTTACGCCGTTGGAGAGCGCCAGGATCGCCGCAATGCCGATAATGCCAATCGAACCTGCAAAGGCCGTCATGGCCGTGCGGCCCTTCTTGGTCATGAGGTTTCGGGCAGAAAGCCCCAGCGCCGTCATAAAGCTCATCGAGGTTTTGCGCGTGGGTTTTGCCTCGCGATGTGCGACCGTGGCCACATCAAAGGGGTCGGAATCGTCGGTGACCTTGCCGTCCGCCAGGCTGACGATGCGCGTGGCGTACTGGTACGCCAGCTCGGGATTGTGCGTGACCATGATGACCAGACGATCGCGCGCAACGTCCTTGAGCAAATCCATAACCTGCACGGATGTCGTTGAGTCCAAGGCGCCGGTCGGCTCGTCAGCCAGCACGATTTCGGGGTCGTTGATCAAGGCGCGGGCAATGGCCACGCGCTGCATCTGCCCGCCCGAAAGCTGGTTCGGGCGTTTGTCAACGTGCTCGCCCAGACCAACCGCCTCGAGCGCCTTACGCGCACGCTGGCGGCGCTCGGCATGTCCCACGCCCGTGAGTGTAAGCGCCAATTCCACGTTTTCCAAAATGCTCTGATGCGGAATGAGGTTGTAGCTCTGAAACACAAAGCCAATGCGATTGTTTCTGTAGGCATCCCAATCGCGGTCGCTGAAGTCCTTGGTCGAGATGCCATCGATCAGCAGGTCGCCGGAATCGAAATGGTCGAGTCCACCAATGACGTTGAGCATCGTAGTTTTACCCGAGCCCGAAGGACCCAGGATGGCTACAAACTCGTTATCGCGAAAAGACAGGCTTACGCTGTCGAGCGCTACCTGCGTAAACGACTGCGTAACGTACCTTTTGCAAATAACTCTGAGATCCAGCATGGACGGCAACCTCTCCTGCGCAGGCACCCTGCCCGCTCTTCCCCACCGTTCGTATTCGACGCGTTTGTCCTACTCTATCCTCATTTTTGGCCGATACCAGTGAGGAATGTAACGAACCGCGCCAAAAAACGAACGGGACAGCACGCCGCATGGCGCACCATCCCGCATACAACATCCCCGATGCGACAAAGAGGCTGTCACTTTGTCACATTCCAATGCGCGCTACTTTTCGAGCCCGCACGGCATAACGTTAGCGCTGCCGCGGCGAGCCTCAGTCACGGCTGCAAAGAAGCGATAGCCGCCCGAGAAGTTAAAGCACTCAAAGCCATGCTGCGCCAAAATGCGGCAAGCAATGTAGCTGCGAATGCCGCTCTGGCAAATCACGTAAACCGGCTTGGCCCGGTCGAGCTCGCCCAGGCGATTGCGCAGATCATCAACGGGAATGTTTACGAAACCATCGATATGCCCGCGCTCATACTCCCCTTCCGTACGAACATCGAGCAGCTGCACGCTGCCATCGCGTGGCAAGTTGGGCTCATCCTCCCAATGCCACTGCGCCAGTATGCCGCGATTGAGGTTCTCGATCATAAAGCCCGCCATATTGACGGGATCCTTCGCCGATGAATACGGCGGCGCGTATGCTAGGTCCAAATCCTTAAGCCTATCGCCGCGCATGCCCGCCTGGATGGCAGTCGCCAGAACGTCGATACGCTTGTCCACACCATCGATGCCCACGATTTGCGCACCCAGCAGGCGCAATCCCTGCTTCTCGAAGACAACCTTCATGGTCATGGGCGTTGCACCCGGATAATAACCCGCATGCGAACCGGGCGACAGGACCACGCTGTCGCAGTCAATTCCCGCCGCGTGTGCCGCCTTTTCGGATAGTCCCGTGCTTGCCGCCGTCAAGTCGAATACCTTGATAACCGATGAGCCCAACGATCCGAGGTAGCAGCTGTCCATGCCGGCTATGACATCGGCGACGACACGCCCCTGCTTGTTGGCGGGGCCGGCGAGCGAAATGACCGCGTCCTCGCCGGTCACCTGATGCGTGACCTGCACGGCATCGCCCACGGCATACACGTCGGCAGCAGAGGTCTCCATGCGGTCGTTGACCACAATAGCCCCCTTGATGCCCAGTTCGAGCCCCGCCTCTTGCGCCAGATGGCTCTCAGGTGCCACGCCAATGGCAAGCAGTACCATATCGGCTCCGATAGGGCCATCGCCCGCAACATGGGTGACAACGCGGCCATCAACTTCCTCAAAACCTGTCACATCGGCCTTGAGGCGCAGATCGATACCGTGCTCACGCACCTCGGTATGCAAAAGGGTCGCCATGTCGTAATCCAGGTTGTTCATAAGCTGGACGGGACGCTGCAGAAGGGTCACCTGGAGCCCCAGCTCGCACAGATTCTCCGCCGTCTCGACGCCAATGAAGCCGCCGCCGATCACGACGGCACTGCTCGGTCGCCGCTCTCGAACATAGCTGTGAATACGCAGCGTGTCCTCAACGGTGCGTAGGCTAAAGATTTTATCCGAGTCGATGCCCGGCAACGCAGGGCGAATCGGCTTTGCACCCGGCGACAGGATGAGCTTGTCATACGTCTCGACAAATTCCTCGCCCGTCAGCATATTGCGAACCTCGACCGTATGCGAATCGGGATGGATGGCAAACACCTCGTGACTCGTCTTGACCGCAATGCGAAAGCGATCCCAAAAGCCCTTGGGAGACTGCAGCGTCAATGCGCTCTCTTCTTCTATCACGCCGCCAATGTAGTACGGAAGCCCACAATTGGCATACGATACAAAACCCGTGCGCTCAAAGATGACAATTTGGGCCTGCTCGTCGAGTCTGCGCAAACGTGCCGCCGCCGATGCGCCGCCCGCGACGCCTCCAACGATAACCACCTTCATAGCTAACGCACCACCTTTCCCGTGTAGCCGCTTATGCCGCCGATATTCTTGACACTGCCATACCCAGAACGCTTAAGAAAACTCACAGCTTGGTTGCTTCGCGCACCGCTCAGGCAATGCACGAAAAGCTGCGTGCCCTTTCGACGTATACCCATGATGCTACCCCGAAGCAGAAAAAAGAGTCGCTGTTTCCAGCGACTCCCCTTCAGTTGTCTGTCCCACGGACTTACTGTTCGCTCTTCGCGAGTGCCTGATCGATCAGTTTGTTGAGCGCCTCGCGCTGCTCAGCGGAGTTGATGCCGCCCATGATCGGCTCTCCCACAATGTTACCGTTCTGGTCGATCACGTAGGTGGTCGGGAACGAGTACAGGTTGGAGGTGAACTTTCCGGCCTCGCTGTCCGACTTAAACCAGATGTTCTTATACGTCACGCCCTTCTTGGAAAGCACGTCCTTGGCATCGGCCACCGCGTCTTTGTTGCCATCGAGCGTAAAGGAATTAACGCCCACGACCTGGCCGCCCTTCTCGGCAAGCTCCTTGTTGAGCTTCTCCAGATCGCCCAGCTCTCCCACGCACGGCTTGCAGGTGGTAAACCAGAAGTTCATGACGGTGACCTTGTTCTTGGAGAACAGCTCGTCGCTGTTTACATCGTTGCCGTCCAAGTCCTTGCCCTTAAAGCTGGGGAACTTCGTCTCCCCGCTCTCGCCGTTGGTCACGCCCGCGGTCGAGGCATCAACACTCTCCCCCTCGCCGGGCGTGCTGCCACATCCGGGGAACTCCTTCTCCAGCGCCATGAGCTTGTCCTCGATCTCCTTGACCTGCTGCGCGCCGGCCTTAAGCGTCTTAAGCTCGTCAGCCGCAAACTGATCCTTGGCGCCCTCGATGGTATCGAGCAAGAAGTCACCGTAGTTCTTGCCGTCCTCAATCATGGGGGTGTCTTTGTTGGCCGCAAGGAACACCTTTTCCCATAGGGCGTTATCGCTCGCAAAGATCTCATTTTCCTTTTGCAGCAGCTGCTGATACAGCTTGGCCGCCTCCTCGGCACTTGACGGCTTTTGCGCTATGAGCTCGGCAATCTGCGCATCGCCGCTCGTAGCATCCTTCGCGTCGCCCTTGGGGGCAGAGCACGCCGCGAGAGTCAACGCCAGCACGGGCAGCATCAACAGAGCCGCAATTTTTGACAGTTTCATGGTTCCTCCGTTTATATCGAAACTTATATAGGTACCTATTTGTTTTCGCAGGCTTGCGTGGACTGCGCGGGTTTGTCGCCCGTCACACCCAGCCCATAGCGAAAGCTAATAGCATCGACGGGGCACGCGCCCACGCATTTGCCGCAACGAATGCACTCGGCATGGTTGGGCGTACGCGTAACGTCCACGTCCATTTGACACACCTTGGCGCACTTGCCGCACGAGACGCATTTGCACTGGTCAACCTGGATCCCCAGCAAAGACACCTTGTTCATGAGCGCATAAAACGCACCGAGGGGGCAAATCCATTTGCAGAAGGGGCGGTAGAACAGCACGCTCAGCACCGCAACCGCAATGAGGATCGCGAGCTTCCAGGAAAAGAGCCTTCCCAGCGCGGATCGGATTCCCGTATTCATGATGGACAGCGGAATCGCGCCCTCGAGCACACCCTGCGGGCAGATGTACTTGCAAAAGAACGGGTCGCCCATACCCACATCGTTAACCACCAAGATGGGCAGCAGCACCACGGCAAACAGTAGCACGGCATACTTGATGTACGTGAGCGGCTTGAGCTTTTTCGTGGAGAGCTTTTTGCTGGGAATCTTATGCAGAAGCTCTTGCAGCCATCCAAACGGACACAAAAAGCCGCATACAAAACGTCCCAGTAGCACGCCGATTAGAATGAGCGTTCCGGTGACGTAATACGAAAAGCTGAACTTAGACGATCCCACCACCGACTGAAACGACCCGATGGGGCACGCACCCGAGGCCGCTGGACACGAGTAGCAGTTAAGCCCCGGCACGCAGACGGCTTTGCCGGCTCCCTGGTAGATACCGCCCTTGGCAAAGTTAGGCAGGTGCATATTGGTCGCAAGCGTCGCCGCCGCCTGAATCAATCCGCGGAATCTCGCCAAAAGATGCGATGCAGTGTTTTTTCTTTTATCCAATTCCGATACACTCCAAGCACAGCCTGATTGCCTTGGCCAGCACGGCATCTGCCTCGCCGCGCATAACGCCAAAGCACACCATGGCTACCCCAACGATCAGCAAAGCCACCTGCGCCACAGGCTTAATCGCTTTGAACAATCTGACCACTCCTTTCGTTTCGCGACCCATTGGACCATACCGACTATAAAATCCGTGTTAAGCGCGAATGACTATGCAAGGAGAACGTTATGCGCATCTTGGTCGTCGAGGACGAGCGGGCGTTGTGCGATGCGATCGCACGCAGCCTGCGCAACTTAGCCTATAGCGTCGACTGCTGCTACGACGGGCAGCAGGCCCTCGATCTGCTCGATGTCGAGACCTTTGATCTTGTCGTGCTCGACCTCAATCTCCCCCATGTCGACGGCATGACCGTGCTCAGGCAACTCAGGACAACTGATTGTGAGACCAAGGTGCTTGTGCTCTCGGCACGTGGCGAGGTCTCCGACAAGGTAGCGGGGCTCGATGCGGGCGCCAACGACTACCTCACCAAGCCGTTCCATCTTGACGAGCTGGCGGCACGCATACGCAGTCTCACGCTCAGGCGCTTTACGCAAAACGACGTTGTTCTAGCCTGTGGATTGTTGAGCTTTGACACCAAGGCGCGCCTCGCCTCCGTGGGCGGCGAGACCCTATCCCTCACGCGCAAGGAGACCGGCATCTTGGAATACCTGATGCTTAACCAGGGGCGGCCGGTGAGCCAGGAAGAGCTTATCGAGCATGTATGGGACAGCAGCGTCAACAGCTTTAGCAACGCAACCCGCGTTCATATCTCGTCGCTCCGCAAAAAGCTACGCAGCGCTTTGGGATACGACCCGATTCGCAATCGGATTGGAGAGGGCTACGTTATGGAGGATGGAGAATGAAAGGGCTTTCGCTGCAATGGCGCATAACGATTATGACGGCACTGCTGACGTGTGCGGCATGCGTACTGACGAACTGCTTGGTCGGCTATACGGGCATGCGCTACATGGATGCCATCGGCAGCGACATCTCGGCCTTTAACGCAACCGGCGAAGATTCGCTCCAGGCGTTCGACCCAACGAAAGCGGCCCTCGATGACAAGGTCACAATCGTCGTAAATGACGCACAGGAGTCTTTTGGCACGACAGCCTGGTACATCACGGCTGGAGTCACACTCCTTGGCGGCGCGCTGGCATACTTTGTGAGCGGCCGTGCACTCAAACCGCTACGGGCTTTTGCAGCTCAGGTTGAGCGTGTGCAGCCTGACAACCTAAGCGAAATCAGACTCAATGAAGATGTGCCCACCGAGCTACAACGATGCAGCGCCTCTTTCAACGACATGATCGCTCGTCTTGGCGAAGGGTTCTCTGCACAGCGTCAGTTTACCGGCAACGCCGCACACGAGCTTCGCACCCCGCTCGCCCTTATGCAAGCACAGATTGAACTATTCATCTCCGAGCACTCCGGTTTGCAACCCGAAACAGCCGAGCTGCTCGGCCTGCTACAAGAACAAACTGAGCGGATGTCGCGGATGACCAAGGTGTTGCTCGAGATGAGTGAGCTCCGCAGCGTTCCTTGCGAGGACGATGTTGAACTTGGTCCCTTGTCCGAAGAGGTCCTCACCGACCTTGCGCCACTTGCCGAAAATAAGGGCGTAGCCCTCAATTGTGCTGGAGACGCTTTAGTAATCGGGAGCGACACGCTCCTCTATCGGCTGGTGTTTAACCTGGTCGAAAATGCCATCCGTTACAGCCGCCCCGGCTCGACTGTCAACGTCTCCATCTGCGACAACAACAGCCGCGTGTTCCTGCGAGTCGAGGACCAGGGCCCGGGAATACCCAAGCAGTACCACGAGAGCATCTTCCAACCGTTCTTTCGCCTGGATAAATCCCGCAGCAGGGCATACGGCGGCGCAGGACTCGGACTCGCGCTCGTTTGGGAGATTGCAGCGCTTCACGGTGGCGCTGTAGAGGTCGAAGCAAGTTCCGAGAACGGGACCACTATGCTCGCAAGCCTTCCAAAACGATCCGCAGCATTAACCGAACAGTAAAACGAAAGGGGTCCCGCACACGTTTGCGCGGGACCCCCTCCCTGTCAATGCAATTCGCCCAAAAGAGTAGAAGCCTACTCCCACTCCACCGTGCCGACGGGCTTCGGCGTGAGGTCGTAGCACACGCGGCAGATGCCGGGAACCTCGGCGGTGACGCGGGCGGTGATGCGCTTGAGCAGCGCCCAGTCGAGCTCGGGCACCTCGGCGGTCATGACGTCAACGGTGTTGATGCAGCGAATGATGCAGGGCCAGTCGTAGGCGCGCTTGCCCTCGCGCACACCGGTGGCGCGGAAGTCGGGTACCACGGCAAAGTACTGCCAGATGGACAGACCGGCGTTGTCAATCTCCTCGCGCACGATGGCGTCGGCCTCGCGCAGTGCCTCAAGACGATCGCGGGTGATGGCACCGAGGCAGCGAACGCCCAGGCCGGGGCCGGGGAACGGCTGGCGCTCGACCATGTTCTCGGGCAGGCCGAGCTCGCGGCCCACGACGCGGACCTCGTCCTTGTACAGCAGTTTGACGGGCTCGCAGAGCTCAAACTGCAGATCCTCGGGCAGACCGCCCACGTTGTGGTGGGCCTTTACGCCGTCCTGCGACTCCAGAATGTCGGGGTAGATGGTGCCTTGGGCGAGGAAGCTGACCTCGTCGCCTACCTTGCGGGCCTCCTCCTCAAACACGCGGATGAACTCGGCGCCGATAATCTTGCGCTTGGCCTCGGGCTCCTCAACGTCCACGAGCTTGTCCAGGAAACGGTCGGTGGCGTCAACGTAAACCAGGTTGGCATCCATCTGGTTCTTGAAGACGTCGACGACCTGCTCGCTCTCGCCCTTGCGCATGAGGCCGTGGTTCACATGCACGCAGATAAGCTGCTTGCCGATAGCCTTGATGAGCAGCGCCGCGACAACGGAGCTGTCAACGCCACCCGAAAGGGCCAGCAGAACCTTTTTGTCGCCGATCTGCTCGCGGATTGCAGCGACCTGCTCTTCGATGAACACCTGGGCAAGTTCGGGAGTGGCGATACGCACCATGTCGTCGGGACGCTTGTTGGGATCCATGCAGAGCTCCTTCTCGGTTTGATGGAAATGCGCCGCGCGTATGCAGACGCACCGTCATATGACCTCATTATATGCAGAGCGGAGTTCGTTTCCCATCGCTGCGACAGAGCTTTTTGCAGGGGTGGCAATTTTTTCTAATGTCGAGGTCAGCTAAGCTTCGGTAGCCACCTTGGGAGCATCGCCAATAGACTCTTCCTTTATACGTTCGGCATAATCGTCGGCGATACCCACAAATTCCAGTCCCGAGCAACAGGAGTACAATTGCTGCTATTGTTGCCAGCTGTTGGGAGATGGAAGATGGACTGCGATGGCTACCCATGCGTTCCCATGCCGTTGATGTGCACTGCCTTTGTGCCGGGGCAGATTGACGCTGCGGTTGAAGGCATTTCCGACCCCGATTCACGCACCATCGCCACGGCAGAAGCGCTGTACTTTCGCGGACAGGCCGCCCTCGCTGCCAAGACGGCGCTCCCCTATCTTGACGCCACCGACCCCGCACTGCGCTATTCCGCATGCTTTATCTGCGGATATGCCAGCCTGTCGCTCAACCGTATCGCCGACGCCCGCCGGTGCCTTGCTGGCATCCTCGATACGCCGGCCGACGAGGAATCGCCCGCCGTCCACGCCACGCATATCCTGTTCACCTCGGCCGCGAGTGTCCTGCTGCACTTGCCTTCCCCGTATTCTGCCGAAGAGTTTTATCCACTTGCGGCGCATCTGCCCGAAGGCCTGCGCCTGTTCGCCAGCTACGTGATGGCGCACGCCTTATATCTGCGCGGTGAATACGGCCGCAGCCTGGGCATGGTGGAAAATGCCCTGATCATGAAACAGGGAAGCTATCCGATCTCGGAACTGTTCCTGCACCTGGCAGCTTCCATGGCATACATGAGTCTCAAAGACGTCGACGCCGCAAAAGCGCATTTTGGCGCCGCTTGGGACATTGCGCGCCCCGACGGCCTCATCGAGCTCATCGGCGAGCACCACGGCCTTTTACAGGGGCTCATCGAGGCGTGCCTAAAAACGCAATACCCTGACGATTTCGCGCGCATCATCGAGATCACGTACCGCTTCAGCTACGGCTGGCGGCGCATCCACAACCCCGATTCGGGCGAGGACGTGGCCGACGATCTAACGACCACGGAATTCACCATGGCCATGCTCGCCTGTCGTGGGTGGACCAACGCCGAAATCGCACGCCATATGGGAGTATCGCCGGGCACCGTCAAAAACCGCCTATCCGGCGTATACGCAAAGCTTGGCATCGGCACACGCGCCGAGCTGGTCGCGCATATGTTGCGTTAGCGACCGGGCTGCCAAGCGCATCGAACGCGTTCCGGAACCCGGCGCTTCGCTCGATCAATTTGGACATTTTGGCCATCGAACGGCACTACCGCCACGAAGCGTCTTCTCGCACAATTGGATTATTTCCACCGATATTTGCGGGATGGGAGCCCAAGATGCTTGATCGCCGTTCGTTACTTGTTGCTGGAGCGTCCTCGCTGGCGAGCATCATGTTGCCTCGCGTGCCGGGAAGCGAAAATGCCTTCCTGCTGCCGTTCGCGCCCACCGCGGCCTATGCCGACGAAGAAGATCCCTTCAAGGTGCTCGTTCTCTCGCGCACCATGTTTGGTGTAGTCGTGGTCGACGTCGCCAACAAGAATACGCCCATCGCAGGTGCCCAGGTCACGCTCACATCGCGCTATGCCGTAGGCAAGCAGCTCACCGCCACGACCGATGACGAAGGCACGGCCATCTTTGAGGTCGCCCCTCTTTCGGAAGACTACGTGGACGAGGCAACGCTTCTCGACGCGTACGACTTTAACGGCGGCATCTCCATTAGCATGGCGGGCTACCGCGATGTCGAGATTCCCCTTGCGCGTATCCAGGGCGGCACCGCCATAACCGCACCCACACGTCCGCTGTCCGACGGCGAGCCGTACTTCCGCCAGCTCACATTCGACGAATGGGACATCCAGTACGCTGATGCCACGTTCATGGCATTGCCGAAGGACGACGCGGCAAACGACCAACCCGACACGCATGCCTTTATTGTACAGGCACATCTGCCACAGGGTGGACAGGCAACGCTGCACATCAACAAGGTAATGCCCGCCACGGGTAGCTCGCCCGAAACCGTCACGCAGATCGGCCAGATCAAGGCCAGCGCATCAGGCGCGGATAATCTGGCGACGTTCACACTCGAAGACAAGTTTCTCGACGCGGCATCGGGCCTTCTGGAGGAAGGGTGCAAGCTGCGCTTTGTCCTCGACTATCAGGGCAAAACCTACACGCTCTCATCCCCCATGGCCGTTGTCACCGCGCCGGCCGCAAAGGCGGAATCGGGCTCGACCACTATCGTCCCCACTACCATGGACCAAGAGGTCACTCCGTTTGATTTCCCCGCGGCGTTTCCCGGCATCGGCGGCAATAAGTTCACGTGCTGGATACCCACATTTCCGATCCTCTTCGATTTCTCGTTTGCTGGATACGTGCTGTTTGGCGGAGGATACAAACCAGCCAGCTATATGAACGATTCGGGCAATCCGGATCCGGAGTACTGGAAGAAGTCACCGCGCGAGTCGGGCGCCAAGCAGGCAAACCGCTACCTCGACGAAATGGAGGGGAAGTGGAATCAGTACAAAAGTATGAGTGCCGGTTCGGGCACCGATCCAAGAAACACCAAGCTCCTTCGCCACCATTGCACGCCGCTGTTCACGATGGATATCGCCACACAGCTGTACGGCTCGCTCGCCTACGATTGGGTGGGCAAAACCTGGGGTGACAACAACGACCCCGCATACGGCAATATTAAGGCCCTCTTCCAGGTAAGAACCGACCTCAATTGGACCGAGCAGTTTACCCTAGGACCGGTGCCGTTTTTCCTAAACGTCAACCCCTGGGTGCTGGCAAAACTGGCGCTCGCCGTGGGCGCCCACACGCACGGCAGCGGCGCGGCGTTTTTCAAGAACATTTCGCTCGACTATTCCAACACGTCGGGCTCGTTCACCATCCAGATCGGACTTGCCGTCACCTTTGGAGCCGGCATTGCAGGCGTCGCTTCGTCCGCTGTGCGTGGCGCCGCATCCCTCACACTGTTCATTGGGTACGAGAAGGCAGATGGACACCAGCTTCCGCGGCTGCGCGTAGGTGCAGACGTCGATGTCGATGTGATACTCCAGTTCGTAATGTTCAAGTGGACCACCAAGGCTTGGTCGGGGTCGTGGCCCACACTCATCGATTCGTGGAATATGTCGGTGAACAATGGCGACCAGTATGTGCTCCAACGCTCTGAGCTGGCATTGGGTGGAGATACGCCTTACACGCTGGATGCCTGCTTCGGCACGCCCGGCAACACCGAGGCAGGTGGTGTGCCGCAGTTTATCGCATCGGCCACCATCGTCACCAACGCCGAGCTGCTCGCACGCGCCGAGGTTAAGGCCACTGCCGTAAACGCCGCGCCTGTCGTGCGCGATTGGGATCAAGCGGTCACGCGCATTGAGCTCGAGGCGGATTCAGAAAGCGACGACACGGGACAGATCGAGCATTTCGTCCATGCACTGGTAGAGAACGACGAAAATGCCGCACCGATGTATGAGTACACCTACATCGGTCAGTCAACGAACGCCGTTGCGGACCCGAACGCCAATTCTGCCGGCGTGTCGGAGGACGAGCGTGGCGGCGTCAAACCCTCGAGCGACAACGTGCTGTTTTCCGGCGTGCTCAGCGAAGCCCACATGAAGCTAACGATGATTGCCGGCGTAGAATACCTGTTCCGTATCGCCTCGGTGCGCTACGGCGACAATGGCCGCTCGCGCCTGGTGGTGCACACAAAGGCAAACGGCACGTGGTCCGCTCCCACGCCCGTGGACTTTCCCCTTGGGTTTGGCGAGGGCGACGTGGAGCGCGACGGCATATTCGATTACGACTTCGACGTGGTGGAATATACGGACGGAAGAGGAAACCAGGACGCCTACGTGCTGCTGGTCTCGGGCGAGCGCCCCGCCGGCGACAACACCCTTTTCGATACGGCGAGCACAGCCGGCATACTGTCCGTTGTGCGCCTGCGCATAAGTAATGACGAGATCCGCGTGGTGTCGCATACGTCATGGCGCAGCATCTCGCGCGGCCGCCTGCAAGAGGATGGCTACCATTGCCTGCAGTGCCCGCGCATCACGGCAGGCAAGACGCTGGTCGACGGGCGCCTGTCGGGTGCCTACCTCCACCGCCGCGGAACCACCGCAGAGAAGGCGCTCGGCAGCGAGGCCGAGGTTGCGCTGGAATGCTTTACCCTGTGGTCGGATGATTTGGGCGACAGCCTGACGTTCCGCCAAGTTCTTCGCTTTCCGCAGGCACCGTCGAGTATCGAGCTGAGCGAGCCCGAGAATATCAACGGCAAAATGGTGGTGCCCGTTGCGTACGAGACCGCAGACGGTTGCGGCTGCGCATCGTACGCCGTGATCGGCCAGTCCATTGCGGGCTGGGGCGTTATGCCACCAGACGCCACGGTGCCCCATGCGGTGCCGTGGCCACAACATTCGGGCTTTTTGGCCACCGTCAACGAGCAGCTGCAGCATATTACTTGGACGCGAGGCGCATCGGCATTTGCAACGCAGCCCGTGGGTGCCGCAGGCTGTGGCCCGGCATCGTTTAGCGTAAGCAACAACGGCAGGTGCGCGCTCTATGTAGAGAACACCGATGGCAAGGTGGGGCAAACCTACGACGAAGAAGGCAACCCGGTAGCAGTAATGGGCAAGCACTTCCGCATCTTCGCCAGCACCTTGGCAGGCGATCTGTTCACGGAGCCGTTCGTGATGTGCGAGCTGGACCATCCCGTCGATCAGATAACGACATTTTTGACGTCGGGAGGCATGCTCTCCGCGCTCGCCACGCACATTGTGAGCGCGGAGAAGAGCGAGGCAGAGCTGCACGGCATCGAAGTGCCCTTAGTGGCGTGTGCCACTCCGACGGGCGCGGTCGCTACCTCAGGCGCGGTGGTGCCCGGAGCGGCAGGCGAATCCTTCATGGTCACGGTGCGAAACGACGGCAACACTTTGCTGACTGCCGGCACGATCGATCTGTACCGAGAGGGCTCCAGCCAACCGTTCTCCAGCGCATCCATCGGATTCGGAGCGAACGCACGCACGGCATCGATCTACGATCCGGAGCTTGCCGAAAATGCTTCGGCCAACGACATGGCACACGTGAAGTACGCGCCCGAGACGCTGGGCACACGTTTTGCAACGCACCCGCTGGTAGCCGACAACGGCAACGCCATGCTGGCACCGGGTTGCACGGCACAGTTCCGCATGAGCTTCGCCATCCCCGAGAGCTGGAGCGACGAAGTGGGCAAGCGCGTAACGCTGTATGCGAAGGCGCGTAATCTGGTGGCGCTCGATCCCGTAACGCTCGAGGAGATCCGACCGGGCGCAAACTCGGCGCTGGGTGCCGTTCTGCACGAGCTTCATGTGCCCGACGCGGCATGCGAACGCTCAGAAGTGCAAGTCGGCGTATGCGACAGCGCGGATACGACAGGACTTCACGACGCCCCGATGACAGTAGACGGCGATGGTGGCTCGAGTGGCGGCGGTGCTGACGAGGGCGGCGGCTCCGGCGGAAGCAGCTCCGGCAGTGGCAAGGACAACGGCAATAACAAGCGCTCCGGAAAAGCGGGTGCGCTTGCGGGCACGGGCGATGTCAACGCTCCCCTTACGGCAGCCGCTGCAGCACTCGCCGCGGCAGGCGCCGGCCTCGTCGCCTACAGTGCCCGCCGCACGGCGCTCGAAACCGACACCGCCAATGAGGTCAATTCGGATAAGCCTCGCTAGCTCCTAGTTACTTTTGTGAGAGGCGCCGACTCGGCTCATCGAACATCAAAATGGGCTGGTTCTGGATACCCAGAGCCAGCCCATTGCGCATTAAATGTCGTCTGAGGAGTCGAGTTCTGCCTCGAGCTTGGCACGGCGTCTTTTCGCCGTGAAAAACGTTGCGCACAGGACAGCAAACGTGGCCGCGAAAATCGTCGCACCGCAGAACACGCCCGCGGCCAGGTTCGCCAACCAAAAGACGCTTTCGAGCGGTACGATCTGCGCCTCAGCGATACAGCGCATTGCGGCAATAACAAGCGCGAACGCGGCGCCGCTAAGACCGCTGACAAGCAGGAAATATCCAACAGGAAGATGCTCGGTTTGCCCAAAACGATTGGTATCGACATAGCCCTTCCGCGTTTGCAGTCCTGCGCAAATCAACATCACGAGAACGAGCCACAAATACATGGCTGCCTCGAATGGCGTTGCAAAGCCATGCGGCATTTCACTGGCGTCGCTGTGAACCCACGCAACCTGTCGAGCTATAAACTGGTAGAAAAAGATCATCAACATGCCAAACGAAAGCAGCACGAAACCAATCTTGTAGATCTTCGCGTTCTCAGCCTCCAGGCGTTCATCCTTTGGGCCGGCATATTCACGCCACTTTTGCACGATTTTCAGATCTTCATATTTCATAGTGAACTCCTAAAGAGCATTAGGGTCGGCGTCAGTTTCGTCTTCCCAAAACAAGTCGTTCAACGTAACGCGCAGCGCCTTACAGATTGCCACGCACAAATTGAGCGTGGGGTTGTAGCCGCCCGCCTCGATAAGGCCGATGGTTTGGCGCGCAACGCCCACGGCTTGGGCTAAGTCAGCTTGCGAAAGGCCAGCCGCCGCGCGTGCCGCCTTCATGCGTAGGTTCTTTTTGCCCGGCATGGAGTTCCTTTCGTAAATGTGGACAGATATCCGTTGCAACATGACAGAAATATATTGCATCCTTCACAAGATATCAACTATATCTGTCATTATGGAAACCATGTTCGCCATCGCCATGTGGACATAACAATCTCGATTCGCTATTCAAACTTACTCGGACAGAACCGACTCGGTTTTGTCCGAGTAAACGTGTTTGACAGTCGATCGCTGTGCCCGCTCGTGCAATCAGCATCATTCGATTTTGTTTAGTAAAACTAGGTCCCTATTAAATAAAATTCGTTTGTATCCAAATTTGTTTAACAATGCCGCGTTACCACTAAACACTATACCCGTTAATCCGAACGATTGTTCGATGGATTTCGTGTTGGGTGGAATCGTCTGTGGGCTGGGCTATGCTACCTTGACTATCTATATGACTACAACGCAGCAAAGGAGCATCGAGAGAGCGAGCATGGCAAAAAACACCGCAAACTATGGTAACGACAGTATTCGTCAGCTCAAGGACGAGGAGCGCGTACGCCTGCGCCCCGCCGTTATCTTTGGCTCGGACGGACTCGACGGCTGCGCGCATGCCGCCTTCGAGATCCTGTCCAACGCCGTTGACGAGGCGCGCCAGGGCTACGGCAAGCTCATCACCCTTACCGCCTTTCGCGATGGTTCCATTCAGGTAGAGGACAACGGCCGCGGCTGCCCGCTCGACTGGAACCCCTCCGAGAAGCGCTTTAACTGGGAGCTCGTCTTTTGCGAGCTCTACGCAGGTGGCAAATACAACAACAACCAGGGCGGCGACTACGACTTCTCGCTCGGTACCAACGGCCTGGGCTCGTGCGCGACCCAGTACGCATCCGAGTACATGGACGTCACGGTTTGGCGCGACGGCAACAAGTACTCCCTGCACTTTAAGAAAGGCAAGGTCGTTGGCGCCAAAAAGAAAGCGCTTGAGATCGAGCCCAGCGACGAGGACCGCACCGGCACCACCATCAAGTGGCGCCCCGATCTTGAGGTCTTTACCTCGATCAGCATTCCCCACGACTGGTATCGCGAGACCATGCGCCGCCAGGCCGTGGTCAACGCCAACGTGACCTTCCGCCTGCGCATTGAGGGCGACGATGGCGAGTTTTCCGAAGAGGATTTTTGCTATCCCAAGGGCATCGAGGACTACGTGCTCGAGAAGGTCGGTACCGACTACCTTACCGAGCCCTTCTTTATCGAGGCTGACCGTCGCGGTCGCGACCGCGAGGACCTGCCCGATTACAACGTCAAGATCACCGCGTGCATGTGCTTCTCGCGCACCTTCATGATGCAGGAGTACTACCACAACTCGTCATGGCTCGAGAACGGCGGTTCGCCCGAAAAGGCCGCCCGTAGTGCTCTGACCAGCGCCATCGATGCCTACATCAAGCAACAGGGCAAGTACAACAAAAACGAGAGCGGCATTAAGTGGCAGGACGTCCAGGACTGTCTGGTGCTGGTGACCAACTGCTTCTCCACCCAGACGTCCTACGAAAACCAGACTAAGAAGGCCATCAATAACCGCTTTATCCAGCAGGCGATGACGGCATTCTTTAAGGAGCGCCTCTCGACCTATCTGATCGAGAACAAAGACGCCGCCAACAAGATCATGGAGCAGGTGCTCATCAACAAGCGCTCGCGCGAGAACGCCGAGAAGACGCGCCAGAGCATCAAGACCAATCTGCAGCAGAAGACCGACATGGCCAACCGCGTGCAGAAGTTCATCGACTGCCGCTCCAAGGACAAGAGCCGTCGCGAGATCTACATCGTAGAGGGCGACTCGGCAGCAGGCGCCATCCGCACCTCGCGCGATGCCGAGTTCCAGGGTGTTATGCCCGTCCGAGGCAAGATCCTCAACTGTCTGAAAGAGGACTACCCGCGCATCTTTAAGTCCGACATCATCATGGACCTCATGCGCGTGCTGGGCTGCGGCGTAGAGATCAAGGACAAGCGCATCAAGAACCTCGGTGCTTTTGACCTGGATAATCTCAACTGGAACAAGGTCATTATCTGTACGGACGCCGACGTCGACGGTTATCACATCCGCACGCTTGTGCTCACCATGCTCTATCGCCTGGTGCCCACGCTTATCGACGAGGGCTACGTGTATATCGCCGAGTCGCCGCTCTACGAGATCAACTGCAAAGAGAAGACCTACTTTGCCTACACCGAGCTCGAGAAGAACGGCATCCTCAAGGAGATTGGCGACCAGAAGTGCTCGATCAACCGCTCCAAGGGTCTTGGTGAGAACGATCCGGACATGATGTGGCTCACCACCATGAACCCCGAGACGCGCCGCCTGATCAAGGTAGAACCCGAGGACGTCACCAAGATGGAGACCATGTTCAACCTGTTGCTGGGCAACGACGAGACGGGCCGCAAGCGTCACATCTCCGAGCACGGCAAGGAATACCTGGACCAGCTGGACCTGCAGTAGCAGCAAATCGATAACGACGGCCCATAAGAAGTTCAAGAGGAAATCGTGGCAAAGAAGAAGACGAAGAACCAGCCCAAGAAAAAGCAGGTCAACGCCGAGAACGTCATCGGCCTGCACTCCGAGGTCACCGATCAGCCGATCACGCAGACGCTCGAGGTCAACTACATGCCCTACGCTATGAGCGTCAACGTCTCGCGTGCGTTCCCCGAGATTGACGGCTTTAAGCCCTCGCACCGCAAGCTGCTCTACACCATGTACAAGATGGGTCTGCTCAAGGGCGAGCGCCAGAAGAGCGCCAACATCGTGGGCCAGACCATGAAGCTCAACCCGCACGGCGACGCCGCGATCTACGAGACGATGGTGCGCCTGGCCACCGGCAACGAGGCGTTGCTCGCCCCCTTCGTTGAGTCGAAGGGCAACTTTGGCAAGTACTATTCGGGCGACCTGAGCTACGCCGCCTCGCGCTATACCGAGGCCAAGCTCTCCCCCATTAGCGCCGAGATCTTCAAGGACATCGACAAGGACCCGGTCGACTTCGTCGACAGCTACGACGGCGCCATGAAGGAGCCACGCCTGCTGCCCACCACGTTCCCCAACATCCTCGTCTCGGCCAACAAGGGCATCGGCGTCGCCATGGCATCCGATATCTGCGGTTTCAACCTCAACGAGGTCTGTACCGCCACAATGCATTACCTGCAGGATCCCGACTGCGACCTGCTCGAATACATGCCCATGCCCGACTTCTCGACCGGCGGCGAAATTATCTACCGCCGCGAGGAGATGGAAAAGATAATCGAGACCGGCCTTGGCAGCTTCCAGATCCGCTCCCGCTGGCGCTGGATTCCCGAAGAGCGCATCATCGAGGTCTACGAGATCCCCTACACCACCAAAACCGATGTCATCATCGAGCGCATCGTCAAGCTCTCCAAAGAGGGCAAGGTCAAGGAGATTGCCGACATCCGCGACGAGACCGACCTCTCGGGTCTGCGCATCGCCATCGACCTTAAGCGCGGTGTCGACCCCGACAAGCTCATGGCGAAGCTCTATCGCTCGACCACGCTGCAGGATTCGTTCTCGTGCAACTTTAACGTGCTGGTCGACGGCTATCCCCGCGTTATGGGCGTGCGCCAGATCCTGCACGAGTGGGTCAAGTGGCGTATTGAGTCCACGCGTCGCCGCATTAACTTTGACCTGGGCAAAAAGTCCGAGCGTCTGCACCTGCTGCACGGCCTCGAGGCAATTCTGCTCGACATCGACAAGGCCATCGCCATCATCCGCGGCACTAAGCTCGAGGCCGAGGTCGTGCCCAACCTTATGAAGGGTTTCGACATCGACGAGACCCAGGCCGAGTTTGTTGCCGAGCTCAAGCTCCGCAACATCAACGAAGAGTACATTCTCAACCGCACCAAGGACATCGCCAAGCTCGAGGGCGAGATTGCCGAGCTTGAGGAGATCCTCTCCAGCGAGGAGAACATCAAGAAGGTCATCAGCGACGAGCTAGCAGCGGTCAACAAGAAGTACGTGATGCCGCGCCGCACGGGCAGGATCGAGCCCCATGAGGTTATCGAGGTAAGCTTGGAGCCCGAGGTCGAGGAGTACCCGGTCACCATCATGCTCTCGCGCGATGGCTACCTAAAGAAGATGACGGACCGCGTGCTCAAGAAGGCGACCACGCTCAAGTACAAGGACGGCGACAAACCCTTTATCGAGTTCCCGTCCTCCAACACCCACGAGCTGCTGGTCTTTACCAACAAGAGCCAGGTGTACAAGTGCAAGGTCGCGGCGTTTGAGGACACCAAGTCGGCCCAGCTGGGCTCGTACCTTCCGACCGATCTTGAGATGGAACCCGACGAGAGCGTCATCTGGGTCATCGACCCCGAGGACTACAAGGCCGACGTGCTGTTCGTCTTTGAGAACGGCCGCGTGGTGCGTGTCGCGCTTTCTGGATACGCTACCAAGACCAACCGCAAGCGCCTTAAGAACGCCATCTACGGCGGCAGCAAGCTGCTGTATGCGCAGGTGCTCAAGGAAGACCGCGACCTCGCGCTGGTCTCGAGCGACTACCGCCTGATGAACTTCAACACGTCGCTGCTCAAGACCAAGACGACCACCAACACGCAGGGCGTCCAGGCTTTCACGGCCAAGAAGGGCCGCTCGGTCACCACTGTCGGCACGACCGAGGAGATTCTTGGCGCCGGCGTCTCGGCCGAGAAGTTCACCGCGCAGAGCCTGCCCTCTGCCGGTGCCCTCATGAAGGAAAACGACATGCCGAGTTTGTTTGACTAGGACGACGGCGACCAAACCGTCATGGTTTAACTAAGCAGCGGGGCCCGGAGCGCAGTAAACGCTGCGCCCTGGGCCCCATGCATTACACCAGCATCATCCCTATAGACAAAATGCCGCATAAAGTGGAACAGACATAAGCCCATCATTCATTCCAAAGGGCTTAGTCGATAGCCTGATAAGGCGTACGCCCGGATGGGTCTTTTTAAGTGAGGACAGGCTTCGAGATCTTGTGTTCTCTCCCGCCTTGACTTCAATCGCAGACAAGCATCCCTGCTTCTCTACTACAAAGTCGATTTCCGCACGATTATCTCGCGCCCAATAATGCAGCGGATAGCCCATGGCTGAAAGCTGTTGGGCGACGTAGTTTTCGGTAAGTGCACCCATGAATGTGCCGCCGATGCCGGCAAGAATATCGGCGCGTTGAGCACCGGCCTTGGAGACGAGCAGCCCTGTATCCGCCTGATAGATTTTAAAAGCAGAAGGGTTAACGAAGGCCTCTAAAGGGCTTTCGATCTGCCCGACTAGGCTGCAGCGCGCCACCGTACCCGACAATACAAGCCAGTCGAGAGCATCTCCAAAGAGAGACGCATTGCCCCCCGCTCGCACTACCTTGTATTGAAATTTGCGATTCTCTTTGGCAAGCTGCTGTGGAATGGAATCGAAGCACGCACGCGTCTTTGCGCTCAAGCGTTCATCAGCATATTTATTGGTGTCGGCGGAATATCCGTCGAGAATAATCCGATGCTTTTCGGCCACATCAATGATTGACTGATCATCGATATACGTTTGGACCGCCTCGGGCATTCCGCCAACAACAAGATACTGTCGATAGAGCCTAAGCGCCTTTTCATGAAGGCTTGGCGCAAGAGGACCCATTAACTCGAATGACGAGCGTATCTCATCGACCAGCTGATCGTGCCCCATTGCCCAGAGAAACTCCTCGAAATCGAGTGGAGTCATCTCGATCAAGTCGGTCTTTCCGACGGGGAACGAATACGACTGATGGTTAATGGCAACCCCAAGAAGCGACCCGGCAGCCGCAACGTAATACTCGGGAGCATCTTCGCAAAAGTATTTAAGGGAAGTGAGCGCTTCCTCGCATGCCTGGATCTCGTCAATGAACAGTAAGGTTTTGCCAGGCACGATACGCTGTCCCGTACGAGCCTCGATCGCGCGCACAATCGAATGAGGGTCAAGACCGCCCGAAAAATCCGCTCGCGCCGACCGGTCGTTCTCAAGATTAACGTAGACAACCGATTCGAAAAGATCCTGGGCGTACGTTCTGAGCAAATAGGTCTTGCCACACTGGCGCACGCCTTTGACCAGCAAAGGTTTTCTATCAGCTCTGTCTCGCCATTCCCTAAGTAGCTCGTCTGCCTTGCGACGCATACGCAACCTTCCCTCATTAACTTCTGTTTGACAATATTTTAACGCGGATTAATTTGTTTTCAGTTATTTTTCTGCGTTTAAAAATTGTTCTATACGGCGCTTGAGGGAATGCGCCCCTATCTCTCGGTAAGGACAGCAAGCATTTCCACCAACACCGATTGCCATGCGCTCTTCTTGCCCTTAGGCGAGCTTGCGAGCGAGCTCTCGCACCTCTTCCAGCTTGGGCGAGGAGGCCATGCTGTCGCGCTCGGTCATACCGCTGATGGTGACAATGCCCTGGTCCTCCCACTTGCAGTATGCGCACGTGGACTTGTACATGGCGATCGCCGCATCATAGACGCCCTCGCTGTGGCTATCGAGCAAAAGGGCCGTCTTGGTGAACGGGAAGCCCGTAGCACCGAAGGCGTACAGGCGGTCGATGACAGCCTTCTCCTGCGCAGTGATATCGAACCAGTAGATAGGCGAGGCAAAGACGACCATATCTGCGTCTTTCAGCGACTCGATCACGTTGACCATGTCATCCTTCTGCACGCAGACGCCCTCATGAGCGAAGCAGTACTGGCATCCCAAGCAGCCGGCGATCTTCTTGCTGGCAACGCGGACGACCTCGACCGTATTGCCGCCCTCACGCGCGGTCTCGGCAAACGCCTCGACCATGGTATCGGTATTGGCGCCCTTACGCGGGCTGCCGCTCAATACAACGATATTCATAGGATTCCCTCTCCTTCATGCTGCAGGCGCGCAGCATTTTTTCTTGTAACCAAAACAAATGGGGTTAATCAATCGCCAGCAGGCCATATCTCTTGCTCAAGTTCCCTAAAGAAGCTCAAGGCGATTGCAATTGCCTTATACAACATCGAAAACCAAAGAGGGGCCATAGCAACGTCGCCTGCCCGAAATGGCCTGCGGTTAAAATCAACTACGGGGATCGTGACGAGCCGATACCGCCCGCATGCCCCCTTCGGAATAGGCGCTGAGCAGCTCCTGAGCGTGGGCAAACTCGGGCCCTCGCCTCCAACCGAGCAGGCGGTTGACCGCGAGATTTCCCTGGACGTTGTGGACGAAGAGCAGATAGGCGTCCTCGCGCGAAAGCCCAGTCTCCTCCATGATCGAGGGAACCATCTGCTCGGCGCCGCGCTCGACGACGCGCTGTGCCACCCGGGCGTACGCGTCGTCATCCGAGTAGAGCAGATAATAGTCATCGTTTGCCGGCGGACGCTGGCAGAGGGCACCCGCCTCCGTTCCCTCGAGCGGCGGCACCGCCGCCAAGGCCTCGTCGATAAGCGCGTCGAGCAGGGCGAACTTGTCCTCGTAGTGCAGATAGAACGTGCCACGGTTGATATCGGCGCGGCGGCAGATATCCGCTACCGTCATCTTCGCGAAGCCGACCTCGGCCAGCAGCGCGAAGAACGCCTCCCGTATGACCGAGAGTGTATAGCGTCGGCGACGATCGATCTTCCCCGCTTCCATTACCCCTCCAATTGCAACGCTCGACAATGCCCGGCAATCGTTCGTTTATCAACGGCGCATCGAAGCTGTTCATTGCTCTCGCACAAATCAACATGGATACTTTTTATCAACACCTGTTCATAATAGCTGAAAGAAGGTATCCAGTGACTCTGTACGAGCAGTTCGTTATCGAGCTCACCAACCAATCGTTTTCCCTTCAGGCCGCCTATCGCAGCGGCGGCACGCCCTATGAGCTGAGTGACCGCGAGCCTAAGCCCTACGAGCAGCAAATTGAGGACGTCGCCCGCATGATCGATGAAGCCGATTGCGTGCTTGTGGGCGGGGCCTCCGGTCTCTCCGCGGCAGGCGGCGGCGACTTCTACTACGAAGACAACGCAACCTATCGCAAGCATTTCGGCAAATTCGCCGAGCGTTACGGTTTCAAGGGCGCTTTCGAGGGGTCGTTCTACCGTTGGCCCACCGCCGAGGCGCGCTGGGGATACCTCGCCACCTTCCTCGACACCACGCTCAACGCCCCGCTGCGCAAGCCCTACAGGGACCTCGACGCCATTCTCGCCGAGAAGGATTTCTTCGTGCTCACCACCAACCAGGACACGCAGTTTGTGAAGCTCTATCCCTGGGAGAAAGTGGCAGAGATCCAAGGCGACCACCGCTTCTTTCAGTGCTCCCACTGTTGCACCGACGAGGTGTGGAACGCGGTCGAGCCGGTCTCCCACATGGTAGAGGCCATGGGAGACGGCCTTGAGGTTCCGACAGAGCTCGTGCCGCGCTGCCCGCACTGCGGGGCAGAGGCGTTCCCCTGGGTTCGCGGCTACGGCAACTTCCTGCAGGGCGAGCTCTACGAGGAGCAGTACCACAAGGTGTCCGACTGGCTCGACGCGCACGCGCGGCAGAGGATCCTTTTCCTCGAGCTGGGCGTGGGCCGCATGACGCCCGCGTTTATCCAGGAGCCGTTCTGGGCCCTCACGGCGCAGTTGTCGCAGGCTAGCTACATCGCCGTGAACAACAGGACGCAGTTTCTCCCCCGCGCGATCGAGGATCGGGGGCTCGCCGTTCGCGCCGACATCGCCGACGTGCT
>CAJLRE010000012.1 GCA_905208975.1 uncultured Collinsella sp.
CATGTTCCGAACAAACGCCAGCGCCGCATCGCCAATCGCGCGGGCAGAAGCCTCGTCGAGCGCTCCCCCACTGGCAAGAACGCTACGCTTCAGCTCGTGTTGGACAACGTACAGCACGTCCTTGGCGATATGCACCGGAAAGAACATCAATGCCCCTGCCTCCGCCGCCTGCCCAATAAAGGCACGAGCAGCGAGCGACTCGGCATGGTCGGCGCAAAACGAATCGACCCAAACGTTGGCATCCACCATGATCTTAAGAGGGGCTCCGCTCACAGGATCATCCCCTTTTGGCGATAGCACTCGTCCATGGCTTCGGAATAGATTGTGTCCCAATCGCGATCGTCGGATACGGACGACGTTGCGATGCCCAGGTCCGTGTAAAGCTGATCCGCCGCCGCCCATGATGCGGCGAACGGCGTATCGGGCGCGACGGTCTGCTGCCGGTCGTCGACGGCCGCAAGCACTTCCTCGCACTGCCCGCCACCCTGCGCAACCTTGGCCACGACCTTTTTGATGAGTTCGGGCAGCGTTCCGCCCGAAAGCCGCAGCGCTTCCTCGGCGCGCTCTTTAACCGAGCGATCTACGCGAACATTCACCTGCGCCATGCTGCCAACGGTAGCCATCTCAACCTCACCTTCAGCATTTGCTAGCTCTGCTAGCACGAGCATATATCCGAGCTAACATCTCGTCAAACAAAAGAAGGCCTGCACCCTGGCGGCTGCGGTGTCGTCAGGGTGCAGGCCATTTACTCAATCGAAAACGCTAACGCAGGTACGCTTTTGAGTTGCCCAAGCTGTAGGCGATTGTCGAGCCGTTGTGCAGCAGTGACGACGTCTGCGGAGTGATCATGCCGGTAATGCCCAGCGCCAACAGCGCCGAGTTGGTGAGCATCACCTTGGAATACGAACTCGTCAGACGGTCGATAAGCCCCTGGCTCATGCGGCGCAGGCGCACGATTGCGGCGAGGTCCGTGTCGGTCAGGATGATGTCGGCGACCTCCTTGGCGATATCGCTTCCGCCACCCATCGCCAGGCCCACGTCGGCCAAACCGAGCGCCGGTGAATCGTTGACGCCGTCGCCCACCATGGCAACGTGGCGCCCCTCGCGCTTAATCCGCTCCACATAAGCGTACTTGTCCTCGGGCAGCAGCTCGGCCTTAAACTCGTCGACCCCTGCCTCTCGCGCAATGCGCTCGGCCGTGCGCTCGGAATCGCCCGTGAGCATGACCACGTGCTTGACGCCCAACGCATGCAGGTCGGCGATGGCCTCACGGACCCCGGGCTTGAGCGGATCCTCGATTCCGAGCACGCCCACAACGGTGCCGTCGACCGCCAGATACAGCGGCGACAGGCCCTGCATCTGGAGCTCGATTTGCTCCTTAATGTCGGAATCGAGCTGCGCGCCCTCATCCTCAAACACAAAGTGTGCCGAGCCGATAATCGCGCGACGCCCTTCGATGGAGGAAGCGATGCCGTGCGCCACGATGTACTCGACGGCGGCATGGCGCTCGCGGTGCTCGAGCCCACGCTCGCGAGCAGCGTTGACGACGGCGCGCGCCACCGGATGCGGGAAATGCTCCTCCAAGCAAGCAGAAAGGCGCAGGACCTCGTCCTCGCTCCAGCCGTCGGTGGTGAGCACACAGGCAAGACGCGGCTGCGCCTCGGTGAGCGTGCCGGTCTTATCAAACACAATGGTGTCGGCCTTGGCAAACGACTCAAAGTACTTCGCGCCCTTGACCATGACGCCCATCTTGGCAGCATCGCTCATGGCGGTCATGACGGCGACGGAGCCCGTGAGCTTGAGCGCGCACGAGTAGTCGACCATCAGTGCCGCCGAGGTCTTGATGAGGCTGCGGGTAGTAAGCGCAACTAGGCCCGCGAGCAGGAAGTTCCACGGGACGATCTTGTTGGCAAGGTCCTCCATATGCGACTGGCCCTCGGACTTGAGCGAGTCGGCCGTCTGCACGAGCGAGACGATCGAGCGCAGTTTGGTCTGCGCCGTGTTGGCGCGCACGCGTACCAAGATGCCGCCGTCTTCCACGACGGTGCCGGCGAACACGTCGTCGCCCACGCTGCGCTCGACGGCAAGCGGCTCGCCGGTCAGGGTCGCCTGGTTGACCATGGCGCTCCCCTGCTCGACAACACCGTCGATGCAAATGGACATGCCAGTGCGTACGGCGACCAGATCGCCGGGCTCAAGCTCGGTGGCGGCAACGCTCACCTCGGTGTCGCCGACCACTTTTTGTGCCTTATCAGGCACGTCGAGCAGCGAGTTGATGAGCTCGTTTTCGCTCATGGCGCGGGTGTAGTCCTCGAGCAATTCGCCCACATTGAGCAGGAACATCGTCTGGCCCGCGGTGTCGACATCACGCTTGACGAACGAAATGCCGATGGCCGAAGCGTCGAGCACGGGAACGGTCAGGCGCGGCTGCGCGAGCTCACGGAGGGCAGCGCGCAAAAATGCCATGTAACCGGCCACGACAAACACCGCACGCAGAGGCGCCGGCAAGAACCAGCGGCGCGCGTAATGGGCACCGACGAGTGTCGCCAGGTCCATAACGAGTTTGTGCTTGCGCGGCTCAAGCTGCATCACGTAACCCGTCTTTGCGTCGGCAATGGCCTGAGCGTCGAGCGCACCGACGGCGGCCAGCACGGCATCGCGACACGGCTCATCATATTCGAGCGCCATCTGGCCAATGCGGCCATACACGCGCACCTTGTGCACGCCATCGATGTCGCCGCCAAGCTTAAGAAGTGCATCGAGATCGCTCTCTGGCACAGGACCCGCCAACTGGAGGCGGGTCCTGCCGGGGATCTCGCTAATAATCGAGAATCTCATAGTTTGTGCCTGGGAGCGTTACTCGGCTGCCTCGTCAGCAGCGGCTTCGCTCTGGGTGATGTAGGCCGCCTCGGCAACCATGTCGTCGACATTAGCCTTGGCCTGCTCGACCATGTCCTGGTAGCCGTTCTTGATGCGCATGCCGCACGCGATACCCTGCACGCAGGCATTCTTTACAGGAGCGCTGGTAAGCAGCTTGATGCCGGCCGTGCCAAGCAGAAAACCGCCACCGACAAGCAGGGTATTGAACGTCGACTTCTTCATGTTGCTTCTCCCTTTTGCCGCATTGGACGCGGCATGGTGCCTTAGCACCCGAGTAAACAAGTTTGCTCGAGCACGCTTTTGAAATATCTCAATTTTATCTAACTATCTAGGTCAGCCATGGCTAACCTTTTGAAAATTAACGATGCGGAGTAACCGATTGTCAATGTGACAAAGGGACTGTCCCTTTGCCCCTTCTTACAACTGCCAGGTAGCTGCTTCCTTTTGCAGCGCCACCATGCGGGCGAATTCTCCACCTGCCGCCTTGAGCTGCGCCGGAGTGCCCTGCTCGGCAACCACACCATCCTTGAGTACAACGATTTTGTCGGCATTTTCCACCGTACGCATACGGTGGGCAATAACGATAACAGTCTTACCTGCAAGCAGACGGGAGAGCGCCTGCTGAACCACGGTCTCGTTCTCCACATCCAAGCTCGCCGTCGCCTCGTCCAACAGCACGATAGGCGCGTCTTTGAGCAGCGCACGGGCGATAGAGATGCGCTGGCGCTCACCGCCGGACAGCTTGGAGCCGTTCTCACCGATCATGGTGTCATAGCCCTGCGGCATGCGGCTCACAAACTCGTCGCAGTTGGCGGCACGCGCGGCAGCAAGCACTTGCTCATCGGTGGCGCCACGACGCCCGAGGCGGATGTTTCCCATCACCGTGTCGTCAAAGAGCAGCACGTCTTGGAACACAATGGCGTAGTCGCGCAGCAGCACCTCGGGATCCACGCTCGCAACATCCACGCCGCCCACGGTGACCGTGCCCGCGGTGGCATCCCAAAAGCGCGCGGCCAGGCGGCTCACCGTAGACTTACCGGAGCCCGAAGGACCGACCAGTGCCGTGACCTCGCCTTCCTTGGCGGTAAAGCTCACATCGGTAAGAACTTTCTCGCCGGCGCGGCCGTCCTCGCCCGCACCATAGCCAAATGCCACGTGATTGAACACCACATCGTGGCCCACGGGCTCAAACTGCTCGCTGCCCCGCGCCACGGGCTCTTCCATGATGGAACGCATGCGCTTGGCCGACGACTCGGCGGCAAACAGCTCGGACATCAGCATCAGCGCCTGATCAAAGGGCGCATAGATGCGGCTCACCATAAGCAGGAAGGCAAACATCATCAAAAAGTCGACCTGGCCGGAGGCGACCATCGCAGCGCCCGTGACCAACGTGGTGGCAATCCCCAGGCGCAGGATGGCAAAGGCGGAGTTGACCAAAAGCCCATTGGCGAGCTCGCCCTTGGTGGTCTCGCGCTCCTCGGCATCGATCACGGCGTTGAGCCCCTCAAGATAATGAGCCTCCTGGTTGGTGGCGCGGATCTCGCGCACGCAGTCGAGCGTCTCCTGGATCGCCTCGGTAACCTTGACCTTCTCGGCACGCACATGGTCGAACACCGGGGTCATGGGGCCGCGTGTCAGATACAGCACGGCAAAGGCCACGGGCACGCTCCAAAACGCCGCGATCGCCAGCTGCCAGCAAAAGAACAGCGACGCCACGAACACAATGGCGCTTGCGATGATGGCACCCCAAAGCTCTCCCAGCACGTGGCTGTAGGCGTGCTCCATGGCCTGGACGTCGCCCATAATGGTCTCGGTTAAATCGGCCAGATCACGACGGCCAAAAAACGACAGCGGCAGCTTGCGTAAGCGCTCGGCAATCTCCATACGCTGCTTGCCGCACTCCTCGTAAAAGATGCAGTAGGTGTAGTAATACTGCTGCCAGTTAGAGGCAAAGAGCAACACGAAAAAGACCAGGAGGCCGCCCACAATCGGCAGGGCATCCGGCAGGTCGGCACCGGTGGCGAGATGTTCGACAAAACCGGCCATGACCAGAAACAATAAGCCCATGCCGGCCATGGTAATGAGATTGGTGAGCGCGGTCCAGAAAATGCCGCGTTTTACGCCGGCGACGCCTTTATCGGATAGGAAATACTTCTTTTGGAATGAGGCGAACATTTAGGCCTCGCCTCCCTTCGTGACGGCGGCATCCGCGGTCGCTGCAGTGATTTTCCAGCTCGCGGCCTGTTCGTATTCGACCCACATCTTGGCGTATAGACCCTTTTGGGACAGCAGCTCGGCATGGGTGCCGGCCTCCTGCACGCTACCTTGGTTGAGCACCACGATCTTGTCGGCCCCCACCACGGTCGAAAGCCGGTGCGCGATCATAATGACTGTGCGACCCGCCGCCAGTTTGCTAAAGGCGCGTTGGATGAGCGCCTCGTTCTCGGGGTCGGCAAACGCCGTGGCCTCATCGAGCACCACGATAGGCGCGTCTTTAAGGATCGCGCGGGCAAGTGCCACGCGCTGGACCTCGCCGCCCGAAAGATATGCTCCGCCGGCACCGAGCATGGTATTGATGCCCTGTGGAAGCTTGGCCACAATGTCGTCGCACTGAGCTGCGGAGAGGGCCGCACGCACTTCGTCGTCAGTGGCCGTAGGCTTGGAGGCGCGCACGTTATCGGCAAGTGTTTGCCGGAACAGCTGGTTGGTCTGGAACACGAAGGCGACCTGGTCCATAAGCTCGTGCGGATCCATATCGCGAACGTCCACACCACCTACGAGCACTCGACCTGCGGAAACATCCCAAAAACGCGGGATCAGACTGGCACAGGTTGACTTACCGCCGCCAGAGGGACCCACCAACGCGAGGGTGCTACCTGCAGAAACGCTAAAGCTCACATGGTTGACGGCAGGTGCCTCGGCACCCTCGTAAGTAAAGCTCACGTCCTCAAAGCGCACGTCGCCGCCGGCAGGGTGCTTGGGTTGCACGGGCACGGAGAGCCGCTTGGAATCCATGACGCTTCGAATGCGAGCCAGCGAATCGGCACTCATCTGAGAGGCCTCGCCCACAAACATGAGCTTGGTCATGGCCGTCGGTATCACGGCCGAAAATATCGCGTAAAACGTGAAGTTGGTCATAAAGCGTGCAAAGTCCGTCTCGCCCGGCGCCAACAGCAACGCCACGGGCAACAGGAATGTCACAAGACCATTGAGCGCGGTAAGGTTGAGTACCTGCGGACCTCGGCAAAACGTGCCCGCATAGCTTTGTGCCATGTCGGCGTATTCGGCGATCGCGTCGTGGAACGCCTTAAAGGAATAGACCGTCTGCTGAAACACCTTGACCACGGGAATGCCGCGTACGTATTCGGTACCGGTCTTGTTCATCTTGACCAGCGCGCCCATGTAGGCCTTCATGAACTCGGCGCCCTTGCCGCTCATCATGGTGGCCATGGCGCCAAGCGAAACGACGACCGAGATAAGGCATGCCGCGCCCAAGCGCCAATCGAGGGCGAAAAGCAGCACGAGCAGACCTGCGACCATGGCGGTGGCGCCGGCGATATCGGGCAGCATGTGCGCGAGCAGTGTCTCGGTTGAGGCGGCGCATCCGTCTACGATACGGCGCAGCTCACCGGTGGCGTGCGTGTCAAAGTAGCCGAGCGGCAGCTTAAGCAGATGCTCGCTCGTAGCCTTGCGGATATTGGACGCGCAACGAAACGCGGATAGGTGTGTGCACATGAGCCCCACGAAATAAATCACGATGCTTGCCAGCGCAAACCCCACGGCCCACCAGCCATACGTCGCGATGTCCCAGGCTTCGCTCCAGTTAGGTGCCACGGCGATCAGATCGCGCGCGACAAGCCAAATGCACACGTACGGGCCAAAGCTCAGCAGCTGCGAGAGCGCCGAGAGGGCCATGCCCAAATATGTTAGGAATTTACGGTCGCCGGCATATGCAAGCAGCTCGCCGATACCGCCGCCTTCCTTTTTTGATCCCTTTGCCATGAGATTCCTTTCTAACGGCTTGAGAGTTAACCATAATGAACTTATCATTGATGTGTTAGCCATGGCTCACAATCAAGCCAGGCGTGGACGTTTCTGCAAAGGAAAGGGACGCTTTTGCAAATACGGCGGGCAGCGACCGACATAACCGAGCTCTACGCACCGCAGTTTGAGCAGTTTGGCCTGGAGCTTACCGGCAAGGGCGCCGTCTTTACCGGCGAGGTGGCAAACGATCGGGCGCACGGACGCGCATGGATCATGCCTCTCTCCCCCGCCTGCATCGTTATGGAGCATTTCATTACCCCGATGCACGATATGTACCTGACCGAATACACACCCGAACCGTACGCCTGCGTGAGCGAGGTCAGCGCGCCCACACTTATATGCATGCCCGAGGCTGGCATAACGCCTGCGAACCTTAAACCCCTGCATGGACCGTGGCCGAACAGCGCGGTGTGCAGCTTTATCCAAGATAGCTGCGGCGAGGAGCTAAGTCCGCTGTTTGCAGGGCAGCTTTATCACTCGCGCTCGGTGCTCTTTTTGCCCGGGTATTTTGACGAGCTGGAGCATCGGTATCCCACTGAGTTCGTAGGAGTCTTTGAAGCGTTTGCCGAGTCGTGGCACGAGGAGGCGACGTCTGCCATCTGCCACACGCTGCGCCGGATTAACGAGGACCGCGCCCGCACCGTAGGCGGACACGTCTATATGCAAGGCATCGTGGAGACCATGGTCGCGGAGCTCGCCTGTTCGCGCGCGGCCCACAAGCAGGCGCGGCGGGCGGCAGACACACGCGCCAGCATAACCATTGCCGAAGAAGCAACGGCAATGATTGAGCGCGCGCTCGACAAAGGCAGACGTGTGGGTATCAACGAGGTAGCCGAGAGGCTCTACACAAGCCGCTCCAAGCTATGCGCCACCTTTAAGGCCCAAACCGGCGAGTCCCTGGGTGCCTACATTCGCAGACGCCGTATGGAGCGAGCACAGGACCTTTTGGCCGATAGCTCGCTCACGATAGCGCAGGTCGCAGAGCGTCTAGGCTACCCTCAGCAGGCCGCCTTCGCCCAAGCCTTCAAGCAACACACCGGCACCACCCCCACCGCTTGGCGCTCCCAACATATATAAAGAATGAAGGCGCCAACGGCGCCCTCATTCACCAAATTCAATCCAGCCTACCTGACCCGAACGGCCGAGTCGTCTGGCCGGGGAAGCCCCGAGTCGCCGGGGTGTTTGCTCCAAATGAGTTCCGCATGCAAAGAAGGCCACTAAATGTGGCCTTCGTCTTGCATAGGACTGTTTGAAATTTGGAGGAAATACCCCGGCGACTCGGGGCTTCCCCGGCCTCGCAGCTACGAGAGCGACGTTCTCAGCAACTCGTTGAAGAGCTTCGGGTTGCCCTTGCCGCGGCTCGCCTTCATGCACTGGCCCACCAAAAAGCCGATGACCTTCTGGTTGCCGTCACGATACTGCTGTGCCTGATCGGCACAGTTTGCCAGCACTTCGTCCACGATCGGCTGCAGCGCGCCGGCATCGCTCACCTGACGCATACCACGCTCGTCGACGATCTTATTGGGGTCGTCGCCGGTCTGGGCCATGGCCTCAAAGACCTCGTGCGCCTGGTTGGAGCTAATGGCATCGGTCGCCAGCAGCTTGGCAAGAGCGGCCACCTGAGCCGGCGCGATGCCGGACTCGACGAGCGACACGCCCGCGCCCTTAAGGTAGGCGATCATCTCGTTGACCAGCAGGTTTGCGACCGTCTGCGCCTCCTTGCCAGCCATACCGGTAGCGGCAGCCTCAAAGAAGTCGGCAAACTCGGGGTCGCCGGCGATCTGCTCGGCATCGGCCGCCTTAATGCCAAAGTCGGCCTCAAAACGGGCGCGCTTGGCATCGGGCAGCTCGGGGATCTCGCCACGGCAGCGGTCGATGAACTCGTCGTCCAGATCGAACGGCGCCAGGTCGGGATCGGGGAACAGACGATAGTCGTCGGCCGTCTCCTTCACACGCATGACCACGGTGCGCTTGCGGCTGGGCTCCCAGTGGCGGGTCTCCTGATAGATGATGCCGCCCTCCTCGAGCACCTCGGCCTGGCGGCAGATCTCGTAGGCAAGGCCGTCGTGCAGGCTCTTGAACGAGTTGAGGTTCTTAAGCTCGGTCTTGGTGCCCAGCTTGGTCTCGCCGCGGCGGCGCAGCGACACGTTACCGTCGCAGCGCATGGAACCCTTCTCCATGGAGCAGTCCGAAATGCCCAGCGTCACAAAGATGCGACGGAGCTTCTCCATAAACAGGCGCGCTTCCTCGGGCGTACGCAAGTCGGGCTCAGTCACGAGCTCAATCAAAGGCGTGCCGCAGCGGTTGTAGTCGACGAGCGACTCGGCCGCGGCGGTAATGCGGCCTTCGGCACCGCCCACGTGCACCATCTTGGCGGCGTCCTCCTCCATGTGGATGCGCAGGATGCGGATGGGCACCGTGTAGGAGCCGTCCTCGCGACGCTCGGGCATCTGCAGGTTGGATGCATCGTAGCTGGCCAGGTGGCCGGCGCGCTGGTTGCCCTCGCGCATGGTCGACGTCATGGACGTGGACAGTCCCTCGGCGTTGGCCGAAGCGCTCGCCAGGCTCTGGGCCTCGGCCTCACCAAATGCGCAGTCGGGGCGCTCGGCGGCACCGCGACCGGTCACGTCCAGGTCCAGGTGGCCGTACATGGCAAAGGCAACCGGACCCTGCGTGGTCTGGAAGTTCTTGGCCATATCGGGATAGAAGTAGTGCTTGCGGTAGAACATCGAGTGGCGCTGGATCTCGCAGTTGGTGGCGAGGCCGGCCTTGACGATGCTCTCGATGGCGCGCTTGTTGGGCACCGGCAGGGCGCCGGGCAGGCCCAGACACACCGGGCACACGTCGGCGTTGGGCTCGTCATCGTGACTGAGCTTGCAGTTGCAGAACATCTTGGTATCGAGCGCGGTGAGCTCGGTATGGATCTCCAGGCCAATCACGGCCTCCCAATCCTGCAGGACCTCGGAAAGCTCCTTCATTACAGCTCGCCTCCCTTCCCGGCAAAATCGGGCGCGACGGAAAGCGCGGGCGCACCCGTGGCGGCATCGGCAAAGCCGCGCTCCAGGGCGCGGGCAAACGTAAGCAGCTGACGGTCTTTAAAGGCAGGTCCCACCAGCTGGGCAGAAACGGGCAGCTGAGTATCCTCGCCCAGGCCCAGCGGCACCGAAATGCCACCGTTGCCGCAGATGTTGAGCGAAATGGTATACAGGTCGGAGAGGTACATCTGCGTGGGGTCGCTGATCTCGCCAAACTTAAAAGCCGTGCGCGGCGAGGCGGGCATGAGAATGGTGTCCACCTTGGCATACGCGGCGTCGTAGTCCTGCGTGATGAGCGTACGGGCCTTTTGCGCGGCGTAGTAGTACTTGTCGTACACGCCCGAGCTCAGCAGGTAGGCGCCGAGCATCTGACGGCGCTTGGCCTCGGCGCCAAAGCCGTGGGCGCGCGACAGCGAGCTCTGGTCGGACAGGTTGGCGCAGCCCTCCTCCTGATAGCCGTAGCGAATGCCGTCGAAACGGGCCAGGTTGGAGAACGCCTCGGCCGGGCCGATGACGTAGTAGGCGGCGATGGCGGCATCCAGGTGCGGCAGGTCGACCTCCACGAGCTCGGCGCCTTGGGCCTCGAGCTCCTGGGCGGCACGCTGAACAGCAGCCTTGACCTCGGGCGTCAGACCCTCGGCCTCCATAAACGCGGGGATGATGCCCACGAGCTTGCCCTCGATGCTGTCGTTGAGATGCTCGGTAAAGTCGACGGCGCAATCCTGGCTCGTGCAGTCGTACGGATCGTGGCCCGCGCCGGTAAGCGCGTTCATGGCCAGCGCGACATCCTCGACCGTGCGGCCAAAGGGGCCCACCTGATCGAGCGACGAGCCAAAGGCAACCACGCCGTAACGGCTCACGGCGCCATACGTGGGCTTAAAGCCCACCACGCCGCAGAGCGCCGCCGGTTGGCGAATAGAGCCGCCGGTGTCCGAGCCCAGCGAGAGCGCGACCTCGCCCGCGGCGACGGCGGCAGCGGAGCCGCCCGAGGAGCCGCCGGGCACGCGCTCGGTATCCCAGGGGTTGTTGGTGCGGTGGAACGCCGAGCTCTCGGTGGAGCTGCCAAAGGCAAACTCGTCCATGTTGGCCTTGCCCATGGGCAGGCAGCCGGCATCGAGCATGCGCTGGACGCAGGTGGCGGTGTAGACGCTCCGGTAGTCCGCGAGCATACGGGAAGCGCAGGTGGTGCGCGTACCCACGAGGTTCATGTTGTCCTTGATGGCCAGCGGCACGCCCGCGAGCGGGGGCAGCGGCTTTCCGGCGGCACGGTCGGCATCCACGCGCGCGGCGGCCTCGAGCGCAAGCTCGGGCGCCACCTGCAGGAATGCCTGGACCCCGCCCTCGCGCGCCTCGATGGCGGCAAGGGAGGCCTGGGCCACCTCGGTAGCGGTAAAGTCGCCGGCGGCAACGCCCGCGGCGATCTGGGCGGCGGTAAGGGAATCGAAGCTCTGCGCCATTACTCGCTCTCCCCCTCTCCCAAAATGGACGGCACGCGGAAGTAGCGGTCGCGCGCGCTGCCGGCGTTTTCGAGCGCAACGTCGAGCGGCAGGTCGCGCTCGGGCTCGCGCAGGTCGTCGCCCATCACGTTGGACAGGCTTCCGATGGGATGGAACGTGGGCTCCACGTCGGGCAAGTCATATTGCAAGACGGGCTCGAGCATCTGGACGGCGTCGTTCATGTAGGACGTCATCTGGGTGAGCTCGTCATCGGTCAGTGCGATCTTTGCGTACTCGGCGATGCCGCGCACGTCTTTCTCGCTGAGTGCCATAGGCGCTCCCTTCCGCATAACAGATAAACCGCTCTAGTATACAAGGCAACGCCACTTGGAGCAGGTGCTTTACCCAAATGCAGCGAAAACGTAACGAGGGCGGCGGTCTGGCAGGCGGCGGGCCGGCGGTTCTGCAGCGAAACCGCACCGTCCATAGCGAAAACCGCGCCGCCCACAACGAAGACCGTCTCGCCCGCAACGAAAAGCATCACAACATTCGACGCTTTTCGTCAAAATCGCGATTTTCATCGAATGTTGTGATGGTTTGGAAGTCCCGACCACCACAAAGGTACCTGTCCCCTTTGTGGTGGTTCTGGAGAATGTCTTATGCCGAGGCCTTGGCCTTGCGGCGCTTGCGGACCGCGTGGACCACGATGTCCAGCAGCAACAGCACAATGGCAACGACCACGATGAGCACGGCAAACTCGCGCTTGCCCCAGTGGCGGCCGGCCAGCGACTTTTGCTTGTCGACGTCTTTCTTGTTGTACTTGGTGCGCACGCAATGCACCAGCAGGCGATGGTCGTTCACGCCGTAGGGCGTGCAGGTGACGAGCGTCACCTTGTCGGCGCCGGGCTCGATGGTCAGCGACTCCATCTCCTCGGGCAGCACCACCTCGGAGTCCACCATCTTGTAGGCGAGCGTCTTGTTCATGGTGTGCAGCAGCACCAGGTCGCCGGGCTCCAGCGAGTGGATGTCGTCGAACATGCTCAGGTTGCGCATGCCCGAGTGCGCGGTGAGCACGCAATGCGTCGAGGTGCCGCCCACCGGCAGGCTCGTGCCCTCCAGGTGGCCGACGCCCGCCATAAGGACTTCTTCGCTCGTGCCGTGGTAGATGGGCATGCTCACGTCGATGGAGGGGATCTCGACCCAGCTCATCATGGGGTCGCGGTCAAAGATGAGCTGCTGGGCGTAAGGCTCGATCTGGTTGGCCGGAAGCTCGGTGGCCTCGCCGGCAAGCTGCTCGTTATAGGAGCGCGCCTGGAGCAGGATGCGCTCGCGCTCCTCGGCAGACAGCGCGTCCACGGTGCTGGACACCGTGCTGATCTGGTTGAACACGCCCGAGGCCTCGAGCCGGTCCAAGATCCACGGCCAGGTCATAAGGCCCACGCCGATAAGGATGATGACGATGGTGATGAGACGGTCGGCCCAGCGCGGCAGCCGCTTGCGACGGCACTTGGGCTTTGGTTGAGGTTTGGGCTGAGGGCTTGAGCCGCCGTTGTCCGCGGCGTTATTGCTCTTCATATGTTTGGCGCCCTGCACCATCGCCGGTCACTCCTTTACAGCTCAGGTTGTCTAAACAAATAATAGCCGATTCGCGAGCTCGTACGCCGGGCAACGCAGCTAGACTGCACCGTCCGGGCCACGTAACCCCACTCAACCAATCAAGCCATATGTTGTTTTCATCGTCTCGAGCAACTGCACCATCGTTACGCCCGCAACCCCGATCTGTTTCAGATTGACGTCGCCCACCTCACAATCTTTAACAAACGCAAGCATATCGTCCTTCAGTTCTCCGCGCAGGTCGACACCTTCCGACTCGCCAAGCAGTTGAGCAAGCCTCAGCGCATCGCGTTTATGCTTTTTTACCTTCCTCGAATCAACGTTCTCCCCCGCTTCCCTTCTAGCTTTTAGGTCGAGATACGCCTTCGCTTTGAACGGGACAATGTATTCCGCACCCAGGACCGAAACGCCGCCTACGGTCCGAATTCCCTGAAGGAACAAGCTGTAGTAAGCATCGTCCAACAAAATTGCCGAAAGACTACTTATGGTTTCATCAACGTGAATTGGCGCCACATCAATCCCCTCACGACCCTTTAGAAAGTCAGGGCACTTCGCGAAGAGTTCGATCATATGGGGGTAACCCGGCCTCTTAGGCTCTGTAAACCGATAAAAACATGAGCCTTTGCCTTCGCCCCAGCCGCAGCGGTAACCGCCATCACGCACCAAAGTCCATATAGCTTCTGCCGTCTGAGGCAACCGGTCATCGGCGACAATTACCACATCAAAATCGTGAGTCGCCCTAAACGGAAGTCCCGCCTCCGCGAGCAAAATGTCGCATGCCGTGCCGCCGATAAGGGCATACGATCCTGCAGCTTCTTGCATATGCTGCCGAAATTCTTGGAGGCCTTCTACAGCGCTTCTTGCCATGGATATTCCTTTCCAAACATGCGATCGACTTCGAGCTGAATTCGCTCATCGTCGATTGCCGCCAAAGATAGCGCAAGCGAAATGTCGTCGACGCGGGAGGAGTCGGCAAACACGGGTGCATAGCGCCACACTTGGATCATCGCCGTTTCGTTATCCGGCAACTCCCCGTCTGCGACTTCGAGGTCGCTCAGTTGACGCCATGCACTTCTTAAGACGGCCTTTTGTTCCATACCCGGCGCAGCGAGCATCGAACGCGCAGCGAGCGCCGTCTCCCCGGCGTCAACAAGATAGTCGATCTGCGGCGTCTTCCTTGCAAAAAAGACCTTCGAGACAGGCGAGGAGAGCTCTGCCATGTGCTCGCTGAGCAGAAGATCAACGGCAACAGGGAACACGAAGACACGTCGCTCGCGACGCTCGCGTCTCGCGAGCCCCCTGTCAACAAGCTCGGTTATGGCCTCACTCGCGCGGCTTGCCGAGATCCCAAGCGCACGACAAAGGTCATAGGGACGATATGGCTCCTGGGCTGCTCCCCAGATTGCGGCAGCCTGCGCGTTGGGTGACATCTTGGTCGCGTGATTGCGAAACCGGGCACTGCCCCTCTCCGTGCAGGCCGTGCCCATAAATGGAAGAAAAGCCTGTCTGCCGGGGCAAACAAACGGAATCCCTTGTGCGACCAATGCTTTGCGCTGACGTGCATCGGCATCAGGAAACGAAACGACAACGGGAGTCTCCGCGCGCAAGGCTAGCTGACTATAGACTCTCTTAGCCTCGGGAAGCCCGACGCCAGTAGGCAAACTTGCAAGCAAAAACGAAAAACCGTTTGCGTCAACAGCGCGGACCTCAATCGCCCGCAGATACAGCGGCAAGCGTGCGGATCCAGGCCAAGTTCTGGCCTTGGCGGAGAGGCCTAGTGCTTCTTGTAAGTAGATTAGCGCTTCGTTCATTTCCATTATTTTCGTTCGATTCCAGTTTATATTGGAATTATACATAATTTTCGGAATTAACGAGATTCCGTTCGCGCCTAAGCCCATATTTGAGTTTTCAAAATGTCCCAGATCGGCTGGGCGATTCGGGATACAATGTCAATAGAAAACGACGCATCCCGCGTAAGTGTACGAGAGCGCGAGCGAGCAGTTTCCGGTGTTGTTAAATGTCCGGACTCCGAACCACGGGCATTTTAATTTGCACGCGCGGCGCAAATGCCTTCTACCGTCCGCACCGCGCGTGCGCCTACGGACCTTAAACCGAACCTCATACGAGTCAAGAAACGCGATGACGAACGTGCCCACCGCCGCGAGGGCGGCGAGCGCGTTAAGGAATTTCAGCATATGGTGACCTCCGATCGAGTCGTCGGCCGCCCGCGCACGGGATGCGTCGCAAGGGTATTTTACTGCGAGTGCATGCACCCGCAGCTGCTAAACGCCATAATTGCAAACATTTGTTCGATAGCTATAAACACAATTCCTCATCCAGCGGAGCCTGGCCGCATTGTCCGGGTTTGCCCGACGTATTTGCGTTTTCAGAATATCCCGGATCGGCTGGGCGATTCGGGATACAATTGCTACAGGAAACGACGCACCCCGCGTAAGTACTTAGGAGCGCGGGCGACCAGTTTCCGACGTTGTTAAATGCCCGGGCCTCTAACCCCGGGCATTCTTATTTGCGCTTGTTGCGGCGCAACTGCCTTCTACCGTCCGCACCGCGCGTGCGCCTACGGACCTTAAACCGAACCTCATACGAGTCAAGAAACGCGATGACGAACGTGCCCGCATCGGACGATGGAGGCTGGCCGCGTTATCCCAAAAAAAAACGGGGCAGACTCCAGCGCGAAGTCTGCCCCGAAAAAAGAATGGCAAAGCAAGAACGTCGATGGACGAGAAAAGTGTCCGCAAGTCTCATGGCCATCACATCCCACCTGCCAAAGGGATGGGTGGGTGAGCGTTACTCCTGCTCGGACTCCTCAGCCTGCTTACGGCTGCGGATGAGGTGCGCCACGCCGATGCACAGCACCGCGCCACCAGCGATCCAAGTGAAGGTCACACCGTTAAGGCCGGTGAGGGGAAGGCCGGAGCCCTTCTTGTCAACAATGGTGAAGCTGAGTTTGCCGGTAGACGCGGTAGCCGAATTGTCCTTCACAACATCATTTCCTGCGGTGATTGCAGATTCCGTGCTAGGGGTTACATCGGTGCCAGTCTGATTAATATCGTGCTTGATGGTGAACGTCACACCGTTTGCTGCGGAGTTATTGTAACCAGGGGCGGGCGTAACCTCTTTAAGGATGTAGGTGCCCTCGTCGAGGCCGACAACGTTAATCTTGCCCTGGCTGTCGGTTTTCAGCATAGCTTTTTCTTTTTCGGTCGTCTTGACACCATTTGCCATGATGAAGTTGCCGTCATCGCCCTGCTCCTGCAGCGTGAATTCAACGCCCTCGAGCCCCTTGTCTTCATCATCGGAACCGACCTTGGTGACGTCGATGCCGTAGGTGTAGTCGTAGGCGGGGTGCTCGACCGTGGTACCAGTACCATCAGTAGTGTGCGGGTTGTTAGAATAAGTCAGCTTAACGGTATTTTTCTGGGCTTTACCAACCAAACCATTGAACTCAGTTTTGATCGTACCGTTTTCAAAGATCTTGGTAGAGTCGAGCTTGGCCTTGTACTCGACAGTCACCTTCGAGTCGCCGTTCAGCGCAATGGCAGCCTCGCCCTCAGCCCCGCATTTCTTGAGATCGGGGAAGTCGACAGTAAGCGTATTATCCTCGTACTTGGCGTTATAGCCGGACGCGACCACGGTATCGCCGATCATGACCTTAACATCGGGCGTCGTACCGCCATCCTTGAACTTGGGCGTCATGGAATTGGGGAGTTTGTCCGTAAAGATGTACTTGTAGGTGCCGTAACTGTTGATGTTGCCCGCGACGGTACCGATGAGCTGGTAGTCGACATATTGGTCCATCTGAGAGTCGGCAGCCATGTTGGGCTTCTCGAATGAACCGAATGTGCCATCCTTAGTGTCATCCTTGACGGCCTTGGTCACAGTGGGGACCTGCTTCTTGGGAGTTAAGTTCTCATCGGAGCCACCGACAACAGCGAAAATCGGCGAGGTGAAAGTATCCGTGTTGCCCGCGGTGGCATTTGCGGTTTCGCCGACACTCGCAGTCACAAAGAGCCAGTAGCCGGCATCCAGGCTGCTGAACTTGCCGTCGGTGCCTGTTCTCCAGCCATTCGTCCCTTCAGCGGTTGTGGCTTTTTCCAGTGCCTTGGCAATCTTGTCGAGGGTCGTTCCGGCGTCAAGCTTAGTGCTCGCGTCTGTACCAGACGTGTACTCAGCTTTGGTTTTCTTTTTAATCCATTCTGC
Source organism: uncultured Collinsella sp. (assembly GCA_905208975.1). Taxonomy (GTDB): domain Bacteria; phylum Actinomycetota; class Coriobacteriia; order Coriobacteriales; family Coriobacteriaceae; genus Collinsella. The sequence continues at coordinate 17,231 of CAJLRE010000012.1, forward strand.
CCACTCTTGAGCATCGTTGCCAGAGGGCTTTGTGGAATCGTCGTCGGTAAACGCCCCCGTCACAGCATCCCTAACTGAATCCGACGCCCACTCGATGTCAGAAACCGTCTTAGGCCCATTCCAGGCGCTATCCTTCTGATCCTGCGTAACCTTCGCCTTGAAAATCTGGATGCCCTTAAAAGTCGTATCCGTATAGGTCGAATCCTTAATCGTCACGTCGCCGCTCTGGGCCACCGTCGGCACGACCTCGGCAAACGCCATGGTCACGGGGGCCATAACTCCACCAAAGCTCAGCGCTGCGGTGAGGCCGGCGGTTACCGCCAGGCGTGCGATGTTCTTGCTCATGCTCATCTTCTTTTCCTCCGTTTTCCGTTTGATTCTCATTCGATCGGTCATCATCTGTCTGTGTCTTAGCATCTACTTCGCTACGTCTCGCCCCGCTCTCTGTGGGGCTGCCAGCTACTCTTTATGGCTGCCACCTCCCCGCTTGACCAGGAGCGCGACCACGATGAGCGCAGCTCCGGCGACCGCTGCGGCGGCCGCGGCGTACATTGCCATATCGCCAGTCGAGGGCATAAAGCCTCCGGTGGTAATGCTAGGGGGCGTGCCGGTGGGCGTGTTAATGAGCGACGCCTCCAGGCTGCCCGTCGACCCGTCCGCGCTGTCGGCGCGCAGGGGCGACTCGGCAGTGATGGTGAGCTTGGGCTTGGCGGCGGCCACCTGGTCGACGTCCAGGCCCTCGGCCTTAACCGTCACGCAACGCGTGCCCTCAAAGGCGGTGTAGCCCTTGGGCGCCTTGAGCTCGCGAACCTCCAGCTTGCCCGAGTCCACGCCCGAGACGGTCACGCGGCCGTCCTCGCCCGTGGTGACGGTGGCCTTGCCTTCTGCATCCCACGTGCCGTCGGCCGCCAGCGTGCGACCGCGGTCGTCGGCGATGCTCAGGACCGCCCCGGCAAGCGGCTTGTCGCCGTCGCTGCCGCGCTTGGTGAGCGCGAGATCCCAGGTGTAGGCGCACGCATCGTCGCTCGGCGTGCGGGTGAAGCCGGCGTCACCGGACTGGTCGGCAAAGGGAGAGCGCGGGTAGCGCAGGTAGACCTCGTTGGGGTTGCCCTTCGCGATGCCGTGGTTGCACGCGCTGTTGAGCGGCGCGTTGTACACGGCGACCACGCGGGCGCCCGCGGTGAAGGCGTCGGCCCCGCCGAGCGCGGCGACCAGGTCGCCGGTGCGCACGGTGAAGGTCCCGTCCGCGGCCACCTTGGTGGTGCACTGGGCCGTGATGTCGGTCCAGCCCTTCGCGGCCTTGGTGCCGGCGTGTCCGTCCTTGCCGGTGGCGACGGCGTCAAAGCCGCCGTCCGCGCCCGTCGCCACGTATACATGCATGCTCGCGGCCACCTTGGAGGGGTCGAGCCCCGCGCTCATGGTGTCGACGAACCGCACCGCATAGGTGTCGTAGGCGGTAAGACCCGCCGGGACCGCGGCCGAGAGGCGCCAGTACAGGTCGTCGGCGACCGTGGCGTCGGCGGCCTTCTGCCATGCGGCGGTGCTGTCCTCCAGCACGTGCTTGGCCACCTTGGGGGTCGCCGCCTTGGGCTTGACGGTGACGGCGCTGCCGCCGACCAGGGCCATGATCGGCGCGGTGCCGGCCTCGCCCTGGGCGATGGCGTCGTCGTCGGCGACGATGAGCCAGTAGCCGCAGGGCAGCTCGGCCGCCGTGCCCGCGTTAAGGGTCACAGACACGGCACCAGAGCTCTGAAGGGAACGAGCGAACTGTACGCTCAGCGCGCTCGTAAGGTGGGAATCGGTGTTGAGCCACTCGGCAGCTTCCTGCGCGGTGATCTGGGAATTTGGCATGCCGGCGCTGTGCAGCACAGGCAGCGCGGCGTCGCGCACGGCGTCGCTTGCCCAGGCGAGGTCGGTGGCGATCTTGGCGTCGCTGTCGCCGTCGACGACGTTGGCGCTAAAGATCTGGTAGGCGTCGTAGCTACTCGCCACGGTGCCGCTCACCGTGATGGAACCGGTCGAGGTCGGCGCGGCCTGCGCGGATGCGGGGAACACAACCGCGCAGGTGCCGATCAGGAGGGCAAGCAGCGCAAACAAGATCGGGAAGGAGCAAACTTTCTTATTCACGACGCTTACCTCCCTTCGCATTCGCCTTGCGACGAATGTGCATCCAGGCCGCAGCAGCGCAAAGCACCGCCGCGCCGGCAAGGTACGTCAGAGTGACGCCCGACATACCAGAAAGGGGCAAAGAGGTGGAGTAGGTGTTGGTAAAGGTGGGGGTGGAGGTGTCGGTGAGGTCGTAGGTCGTGCCGTTGGTCACTAGATTGCCGTCACGATCCTGAATCTGCTTGTAGGTAGCAGTGACGTCTATATGGTGGTTAGAGTCGTCAGTCGCGTTAACCGTAATCTGATAGACCGACCGGTCGTACTTATAGTTCGTAAACGGCGTGGTTGGCTGCTGTTCGCGAACGAAGTACGTGAAGGTCTTGGAAGCACCACGGCCAGTGGCGTCAGTCTCGAGTTTGTTAAGTTGATCGAGCTTGTACTCAATCGGGTTGAAGCTCAGGAGCTGAGAGTTTTTGTCGTTGGCTTTGGTCTTAACCGCCTCGGCCTTATCGAACTTGTCGTTATCCGCAAACTCGAGCGTAAACTCCTTCATCTCGCCACCCTCAACGACCTTAGTCGCCTTGGGAGTCCAAGAACCGCTGGAGGTGTACGGAGTGTACTTGTTGGTGAAAGTTGCACCACTAGTAAGCGCAACGATAACAGCGTTTTCGCCTTCAGCTTCTGTGACGGCTGCTGGTTCTGTTTCTGGCGTTCTTGCGCCAGCGCCGTCATTTTTTACCTTTGTTACCGAAACGCTCTTGACTTTGTAATACGTGTATTTAATGTCAAGCACGTTGTGCGACTTGCCCTCATCCTTCACAACCTCAGGATCAATTTTGTAGATCGTTTTGTCGTAAGTCACGCCCTTGTCCTTGTCCGTGCCCGGAACCTCTACCAAGTAGTAAACAAGATCGTCATCGGCATAAACTTCACCCAGATCAAAGGTGAGATTTCCGTTCTCATCGTTTTTCACCGTATCGACCACCGAGCAGCGATTGAGCTGAAGATCACCATTGGAGTCAAAGCTCGGAATCGTATATGAGATCTCGCCTAGTTCGTTAATAATCTTGTTCTGCCTGAGAAGCTGGAAATCGAAATCATTTCCTTTAAGCTTGCCGCCCTCAAGCACCTTGGTGCCGTTGAGCTTCATCTTGGGGTAAACCTTGACCTCTCGAGTGGAACCGGCGACAACGTCTCCGTTGGTCATGATTCCGCCACCGTGGATATTGGAGCTGTTGCCCGTGATATATAACGTAGCCAGCCCTATAGCAGCATTTTGATCTTCAGCGGACGGTTTGGACTTTAGGCCAATCATGTACTTGGCTTGGGCTCCGTCATACTTACCGATGGTCGCAAGCTGACCGTCAATCGTGCCCGACCAATTTGCAGCACCACCGCCGAGCATCTGGCCCGTTACGGCTGCGATATAGTCAGCGTTATCCGACTTGCGGATAAGGAAGAGGTCCTCATGGCCACGCCTCTTGAAGTCATCAGTAATCTCACCGCCATCAACACTTGAAGGCTGGTCTTCATTCTTACCATTGGTGCCGCCTGATAGATTCTCACCGTTTGCATCGGTGTTTCCGAAAATCGCAATACCATTGGCATCTGTAATCGCCGTCTTGCCGCTCGGGCAGGCCGCGAAGCCACCACCATAGCCCTTGGCCGAGTTTTTGGTAATCAGGGCGTTGGATATCTTGAGACACGCTGAATTAACGCCTTCGGCACTGTTGCCTCCCTGGACAAACACGCCGCCGCCGCCCCAGTCATTGGGGGTATTAGTCGTATTGTTAGTTATGTAGGCTTTATTGCCGATCACATTAAATTCGCCAACTGTAGGCGCAGCGATACGGATGCCGCCGCCCTCAGAGTTTTGCGCCACATTGCTGGCGATGCTTCCACCAGAGAACGAAAACAAGGAGAGGGCCTGATTCCAAGCGCCAGCATAAATACCGCCACCGGCCTCGGCAGAATAGTTACCGGTGATGTAGCCACCGTTAATTGTGAGACTGCCGTTATTGAAGGCAGCAATACCACCACCGCCGTGACATCCGTTGCCGATATGCTTCGTAGAGCCTTCATTGTCGCTGTAGAACTGATAGTTGTTGTTGGTAATGTAACCACCTGAAATGACTACTGTTGAACCAACGGCACAAACACCGGCGCCGTAGCCTGATCGATCTTTGAACGTACCGTTACCGGAAATCGTGCCGCCGGTCATATTAATTGTGGATCCGTTAGCGTACACGCCGCCGCCATTGGAGGCATAGTTGCCTGCAATTACGCCACCGGTCAAATTGAGGGTCGAAGCGCCGCCTTTGTCGTTGGATACCATAATGCCCGCGCCGGCACCCGAGCCAGAAGCGCCGCAAACGTATCCGCCGCTCATGTTGACGGTAGAGCCGTTCTCGGCATAGATGAGGTTGCCGATTTGGCCATCTTTCTTTTGCGTGAGCACGCCGCTTTCAAAATTAAAGTGGCCGCCATTGAAAAGGTTGACGAGCCTTAACCCAGCAGCTTTGGTATCGCTGCAAGACACAATGGCACCCTTGATATCAGCCTCATACGCTTTAAGAGTTTCGTTTGTAACGGTTCCGCTTGCGACCGATTCGGTTACGTAATAGGTAAGCTTGGTCGGGATGTTAGAATCGCCGTACTCCATTGAAGCGAGATTGCCACATTTGTTTTCTTGATTAGCCGGGATCTCTTTTGCGGCAGCTTGCTGGCCGTCCTTGACGGTCAGCGTCGCACCGCCGGTGATATTGAACAGAGGCTTACTTGGACTCTTATGCTTAATCTTGTAGCCGTTTAGGTCCAGTGTGATATTACTGCCGTCCTTGTTGAGCGTGATCGTCTCGCTGGTCTCGACATCGTTCATAAGCTTGAAGCTAGCAACACCGCTTGCATCCGCCAACTTGGTCTTTAAATCGCCAACGTTATTTATCTCGTCGGGCGCCGCTTTAGTTTGCTTGCCTTCCGCGGCCGCCATCACAGCGTTGCCATCTGCCGGCTCGTTATCTTCGACCTGCAGCTTACCCTCAGGTTGATCCCCAAACTGACCCTGCTCAACACCATTTGAGGGGTCGTCCTCGCCACCTTCGATAGCGCCACTATTCTGGTTTTCGGTATCCCCGTTGTTGGTGTTGCCTACATCAGTAGACTCACTTGAGGAACCCCCCCCCATCACAGTTTCCTCGGTAGAAACCGTCTGGGCATCGTTGGCAATGGCCTGCGAGATCGGAGGCATGACGAGCGACAGTACCAGGCTCAAAACGGAGGCTCCGCACAAAACGCCTGCCAGTACACGGCGCGTCACTTTTTTACTCTGCTTAGATTTGTCTGAATTCGCTTTCATCGATGTCTCCTCCCCAAGAGACCGCGATCTTGCTCTTTCACCATCAAACGTATCTGCGCAATCTGTAATTGCGCTCGTTTAGTAATGCAATTATAACGATTGTTTAAACATCTGAGCAACAAAAACCGATAGTTTTGTAGTGAGTTCTCAATTCTCTTGACATTTACTCAGATTTGCCCTCGTTTATTCGCTATCTATTTTTTATTTCTGCTGGTAATTTAGTTGCCTATTATTTTTTAATGGCATTAGTTTTATTTGCACAACATTTTGCTCAAGAGCAAACATCCTGTGAACGGTCGATAATTGACCATGAGCGGCAGGTCATTTACCGCGAGAAACACCCTACCAAACTGATGAGAATATCTTTAACCCATCGGTGGTTAGAAGCGTAATGTTCTGACGACCATATTTGAATTTGCGCGCAGATTTTAGGCATCAATTCGCCCAAATCGCCTGAGGCCACCACAAAGGTGCCTGCCCCTTCGTGGTGGTTCTCCCCCGGCGCTACAGCAGATGTTCCTCGATAAAGATCGCGATGCCGTCCTCGTCGTTGCTCGCGGTTACAAAGTCCGCGGCGGTACGGGTGGCGTCGCTGCCGTTTGCCATGGCCACGCCCACGCCGGCGTCGGCCACCATGCAGGTGTCGTTATCGGCATCGCCAAACACGCAGATGTTCTGGAGCTCCATGTCGTTGAGCTCCGCCACGCGCACAAGGCCGCGCGTCTTGGACACGCGCGGATCCATGAACTCGTAGAGCCGCTGCGTGGTTTGCAGAGCCGCCGCCTTAACAGTGTTATCGGCAAACGTCGACGCCCGCTCGACCACCCGCGGCATTACCTCGGGCGCCATGGTAAACATCACCTTGGGCTGCGGCTCGCGTAAGAACTCGGCAAAATCGACCACCTGATAGGGCACGCCATCGACGCGCGACAGGTGCTCGACGCACGCGTTGCTCTCGGGCACGTAGAACACGCCGTCTCGGGGGCAGACGGGCGTTGCCGGAAGGTCCGCCATGTGCTTGCAGATGCGCGCGATGGTCTCACCCGGCAGCGGATAGCTCAGTTCGTTGATGTCGTGCGCCCGGTCGATGACCTCGGCGCCACCGCAGCCCACCAGCACGTCCACCAGGCCTTCGATGCCCCAGAGCTCGTACATGGCCTCGGTCGCGTGGGCGTCGCGCCCGGTGCACAGGCCAAAGAGCACGCCGCGCTCGCGCAGGGCGCGGATCGCCGCCACGGTGCGCGGGGACACCGTGTGCCGGCTCGTGAGCAGCGTGCCGTCGATATCGCAGAACACGGCTTTGATGTGGCTGAAGGTGGCGTCCATGGGGGCCTTTCTGGGTTGTGCGGCGGTGTGGGGTGTGGTCGTGAACGGCGTACATGGTATACCAAGGCGCGCACGGGGCGCTTTGGTGCAAAACCACCACAAAGGTGCCTGGCCCCCTTTGTGGTGGAAGTGACGTTTGCGGGCCAAACCATCACAACATTCGATGTTTTTTGGCAAAATCGCGATTTTCATCGAATGTTGTGATGGTTTCTTACCTGTTTCTTACTGCTTTACGGCACGTTCCAAGTGATTGCGTCCAAACAGCAGCAACGCCGCAGGGACCGCCGTCACGACCATGCCTGCCCCCACGAGTGTCCGTTGTACGCCAAATGTTGCCGCCAGCCACGGTGCAACCGCCAGAGGGGCCACGCCGGCGAACATGTTGCCAAAGCCCATGACCGAGTTGACGCGGCCGAGCTGCTCGAGCGGAGCCGTCGTTTGCACGATGGTGTTATGAAGCGGGTTGACGATGCCCCAAGCTATGCCCAGTGCAATCTGGCCGACAAGAGCCACGCCCACGTACGGTGTCCCCACATAGAGCAGGCTTCCCAGGCCCACGGACATGAGCGCCACGAGCAGTGTTTTAAGGTTGACCAGGTGCGGCGGCATCCGAAGCGCAACCACGGCGCCCAGCACCGCGCCCACACCGCAGGCCGACGAAAGCCAGCCCATCCACTCAACGCCGACGTGCAGGACATCGCGATAGAAAAACGACTCGAGCGGATCGAAGGCCCCGTAGCCAAAGTTCGAAAGAAAAATGATACAAAACAGCAGGGTAAGAACGCTGTTGGTAAAGACCGTCTTGATGCTGGTCGCGAAGGTGACGCGGGAGGATATGCTGGGGTTGGAGCTTTGTCCCGCACGCTCCCCTTCCTCTGCCGAATCGGCATCCACATGTCCGGCGACATGGCTGGCCTGCGGCCTAAAGCCCCAACTGACGACGAACGCCAACACGGTAAAGAGCATCATGAGCACGAACACCGCGCGCGACGATGCAACCGCCGCGACAAAGCCGCCCAGCGTGGGTCCAACGATAATGCTCACGTTTGAGAACATGGCGATGGCGGAATTGATGTCTTTGAGTTCGGCGGGGTCGTCGGTGAGGTAGGCCGGATAAGATGTGGCGATGGGTTGGGCAAATCCCATCGTAAAGCCTAGGAGCACCGCGCCGAGCAGGACAATGCCGGTCGCACCACCAAAGGCAATGATTGCCGTGCCGGTTACAAGCGTGCCGACGATGCTCAGCAAGAAATGACGGCGCGGACCCCAGGCGTCGAGCGCCGCGCCGCCCGCAAAGGATCCCAGGATCACAAAGACGTTCATGAACAGGACGGCCAGCGATGTCGCGACGACCGAAGCGTCATCCGTATAGGTGAGCGTTCCGATGACGCCGATAAAATAACTGGTCTGAAAGCCGGTGTAGATGAGGAAGCGCATTGCCACCAGGCGTTTAGCCTGCACGGACAGCGACGAGTGGAATTTTGGAAATACAGATGTGGGCATGGGGGCTCCTTATTGCATACGAATGTGGACAGCGAGCATTTGGCCCTCCGTCCATTGGCTCAATCTATCCGTATGCCTTACTAAGGACACATCGAGCCCCTTCCTTCTGTCTTTCCGCCCAACATGAACTACTTGGTAGATTTTAAGGCATGTCCCTAAAGTCTACCGAGGTGGTCTTGGATCAGATCGCAGATGGCTCGGGCATCGTTGATGTTGATGGCTCGGGTCGCAAAGCCGGCATCGAACGCCTGACGCGCCAGGGCCTCGTTGCAGGCAAGGGCTAGCGTGTGACCGTCGACCAGGTCGAGCGAACTCTTGCCGCGCAGACGGTCGACACCGGAGCGCGCGACCACGATGTTGTCGAAGCCCTCGGTCTTGTAGCCCTCGATGATCACCACGTCAACATCGCTGTAGCGCGACAGCAGCTCGCGCGCGGGCATCTCGTCCTCCTCGCGCGTGTCGGCGTACTCCGCCCAGCGCGTGGCGCAGATGAGGCCCACGTGCTTGGATCCGGCCTGGTGATGGCGCCACGTATCCTTAGCGGGCACGTCGATATCAAAGCCGTGATGCCCGTGATGCTTGAGCGAACCCACGCGCAGGCCGCGGCGAGTGAGCTCGGCTATGACCTTCTCGACGAGCGTGGTCTTGCCCGAGTTCTGGTAGCCGATAAACGCGATCGCGGGGACGGCCGGTGTCGGAGCTGCGGGCGCGACGGCGACGGGTGCGCTTGCGGGCGCGGCGCCGTCAGCGGCCACGGCCTCAACGGCAGCGGCCGCTGACGGCGCCGCGCGATCCCACACGCCTGAGCGGCCGCCTTCCTTGTGCAGCAGACGCACATCGACGATCTCCATACCACGATCGACCGCCTTGCACATGTCATAGATGGTCAGACACGCGGCACTCGCGCCAGTCAACGCCTCCATCTCAATACCCGTCTTGCCCGTCACGCCGGCCGTAACCAGCACGTGAAAGCCAACCTGCCCGTCCGCGCGCGCCGGCGCCCAGCCCTCGGGCACGTCCTCGACAGGCGTCCTCGCCGCAGCGATGGGCGCAATGTCGCACTTGCTCTTGGTAATGAGCAGCGGATGGCACATGGGAATGATGTCGCTCGTGCGTTTGATGGCCATGATGCCTGCCACGCGCGCGCAGGCAAGCACATCGCCCTTTTTGGCGCGATCCTGCAGCACCATGGCCTGCGTCTCGGGATGCATAAGGATAGTGCCCTCGGCGATGGCAATGCGATGGGTCTCGGCCTTGTCGGACACGTCCACCATACGCACCTCGCCCTTGGCATCCACGTGCGTCAGCTCGTCGCGACGGGCGTCACGGGCGGTGTCGGTGGCAGCGCTGACAGTCGGCCGCGCGGACGCGTCGGCATCGCCAGCATTCGCCGCAGCCGTGACTTTGTGGGCAGACATCGCGGCCCTGCGAGCGGCCTTGGTGGCATCGGCGTACCTGCTCTTGGCCATATGATCATCCTCCGATTTGGGACATAAATCGTTGCGTGCCCTCAATTATCGCGTGTTCCTGCGGTTTGTGGGCCACAGCATCGCGCCAAATCGAAAGTACCTGCATATCATCACCACGGCGCAGCGCCTCACGCACCGAATACTCGGCATCGCTGAACAGGCACGGACGCACGTTGCCATCGGCCGTTAGGCGCAGACGGTTGCAGTTCGCGCAAAAATGGTTGGACATGGCGCTAATGAAGCCAACCGTTCCCGCCGCGCCCGGAAAGTGCCAATAGCGCGCAGGGCCCGCGCCGGCAGGAGCGTCGTTGATGTCGAGCGGCTCGAGCTCGCCCAGTCCCGCCGCGGTGGCCCCGGCGTTGATGCGAGCCCGCAGCTCATCGCTCGGCACGGTATCGCTCGCGTCCCACAGCTCGGGGTTGAGCGCGGGCGCATGCGGGTCCACAGCGCAATGCGAGCTCGTGTGTTCGTCGCCAATGGGCATGTATTCGATAAAGCGCAGGTGGATGGGACGGTCGAGCGTGAGCCGCGCGAGGGCCGCCACATCTTGGTTGAGCCGGCGCACCACAACGCAGTTGACCTTAACGGGCTCAAAGCCCCAAGCCAGCGCCGCGTCGATGCCAGCCATGGTCTGCTCGAGCCGACCCAGGCGCGTAATCTTTCCAAACAGCATAGGATTGAGTGTGTCGAGCGAGATGTTGACGCGGTTAAGCCCGGCATCTTTGAGCTGCGGTGCCAGCTTGGGCAGCAGGGCGCCATTGGTGGTAAGCGAGATGTCCTCGATCTGCGGAATCGCGCGGATGTCGCGAATAAGCGGAATGATACGGCGGCTGACCAGCGGCTCGCCGCCCGTCAGGCGCACGCGGCGAATGCCCTCCCCCGCCACCAAGCGCACAAAGCGGGCAATCTCCTCGGCGCTGAGAAGCTCATCGTGTGCGCGGGGTGCCACGCCATCGGCCGGCATGCAGTAAATGCAGCGGAAATTGCACTTGTCGGTAACGGCAATGCGCAGGTAGTTGATATCGCGGCCAAAGCCGTCATGTTGCACGTGCCCGTCCACGCAGCCCTCCCCTCACGCGGCGTTTTATTCTTCGGAAAACATAATACCGCACGGGAGAATCATGCCGACACCCGTACGACAGGACAGGTCGCTTCGAGCAAAACGGACTTCCCAAGCCCATCCTCAACACACAGACCATCACAACATTCGATGCTTTTCCCGTTTTTGGCAAAAAACGTCGAATGTTGTGATGGTTTGCCTGCCCACGGCACCCCGTAGAAAGACCAAAGCGCCCCTAGAGGCCGCCGTCCCAGTGGCGAATCACGAATTCTCGAAGGTCGTTCTGCCGCTTTTGGAACGCTTCGCTTCGGTCGCACTTGAGGCCCATAGCGAGCGCAATGGCGTTCATCGCCCGGTGCAATTGCAGCTGATGGGCAAACTGAGTCCCGGTGAGGACGATCATCCTAAAGCCCAGCGCGCTCAGTACGGTCATACGCTCCGCATCCGACGCGCTGCGCTGTTTATCAAGATGGTCCGAGCCGTTGTATTCAATCCCCGTACCGCTCGCAGGCGCATATACGTCAATCTCGAAATACCCGGCCTTTGCGAGACACTTGAACTCGTTGGGAACATCGACCCTATGGTTGAGCTCGATTTTGGCGTATCCCAGCCCGCCCTGGAAACGTTTTGCTACGACCATGATTGCGGTGGCCGTCTCCATGGGCGACCGCGCGCCATCGTGCACGCGCTTGAGCACGGCGGCCGCGCGTATAGCCCCCTGACGAGATCGGTTCTCATTGCAATAGGCAATCAAGTCGGCAACGGTATACCTCTGCCCCATCTCGATATAATCGCCTGTCGACAGATGATTCAAATGGTATCGGGCGCAGATTTCGTAGCCATATTCCAGCTGCTCGGGCTCACTCATCCACGAACCCGCCTGGACAAAGCACATGGCCTCATCAACCACCAGAAGGCCCTCTGCCACCTCGATAAGATGGCCTGGAGGTACCGGCGCCCCAAACACGTGGCACCTAAATCCAGCCGGCGTCGAGCGCTCAAAATCGAAGTTGACGAGCGTGTCGATATGATCGAGCTCTTCTCGTGGAATACCAAGCGAAACCAGATAGTCGGTAACGATCCCAACTGCCGTTGAAGCCCTCAGTCCCTTGGCATCGAGTCCCAATTTGGGCAGGCTCGCAGTCGGCTCCGCCTCGCTAGCAAGCGAGTCCTCATCGTATAGGCTGCTTGCTCGCGAGAGCGGCTCGGACGGGCGCGCCACGTTGTGGTACAGCCAGGCAGTCTTATGGGACAAGACGATCGGCAGGTCCATGAGCCCTCCAATGGAGTCGGATAACCAACCTTATTCCCCTGCCCACGGGTCCGCACACCTTCGTGCGCAAGAAAGCGATTCCACCCGATCGAGTGGTAGAAAAACCATCACAACATTCGATGTTTTTCCCGTTTTTGGCGAAAAACGTCGAATGTTGTGATGGTTTGAGGCGAGGTGAGGGGGCACGGAGGGCTCAAAGCATCGTGCTCGAACGGGTTAATCCAACTCTTTTAAGCCATGTGCCAGCTGCCAGTACTCGCCGTGTTGGGCGAGCAGCTCTTCGTGCGTGCCGCGCTCGATGATGCGGCCGTGTTCAAGGACCATGATGGCGTCGGCGTCGCGGACGGTGGACAGGCGGTGCGCGATCATAAACGTGGTGCGTCCGCGCATGATGCGGTCCATGCCGCGCTCGATAAGCTTTTCGGTGCGCGTGTCGATGCTCGAAGTGGCCTCGTCCAGGATGAGCACCGGTGGATCGGCCACGGCCACGCGCGCGATGGCGAGCAGCTGGCGCTGGCCCTGCGACAGGTTGGCGCCGTCGGCCGTGACCGGCGTGTCGTACCCTCTAGGCAGGCGGCGGATAAACGAATCCGCGCAGGCGGCCTCGGCAGCGGCGCGCACCTCCTCGTCGGTCGCATCGAGCTTGCCAAAGCGGATGTTCTGCGCAATGGTGCCGCTAAACAGGTGCGTGTCTTGCAGCACAATGCCGAGCGACCCGCGCAGGCTGACCTTGGCAATGTGCTTGACGTCAATGCCGTCGTACGTGATCTCGCCGTCATCGACCTCGTAGAAGCGGTTGATGAGGTTGGTGATGGTCGTCTTTCCGGCGCCCGTCGAGCCCACAAACGCGATCTTTTGCCCCGGCTTGGCAAACAGGTTGAGGTCCGTGAGCACACGGGTGCCTGGCACGTAGGAAAAGTCCACGGCATGGAAACGCACGTCGCCGGCAAGCGGGACCAAACCGCACGTGAGCTCGATGCCGTCGGCAGCCACCGCGCGGCCCGACTCATCAACGGCAGCCACATCATGCAGGTGCCCGTACGCGCCCACGCCCTGGCCCTCGGGAATCTTCCACGCCCACGCGGCATCGCCCGTCTGCACCAGCTCCACGCGGCCCTCGTCAACCTCGGGCTTAAGGTCCATGGCGGCAAACAGGCGCTCGGCACCGGCCAGCGCGTTGAGCAAAAAGTTGCCCAGCTGCGTGAACTGGTTGATGGGCATGGCGGCCTGGCGTACAAAGACCAGGTAACTTGCAAGCGCGCCCACGTCGGCGAGCCCCTTGATGCAGAGCATGCCGCCCGCCACGGCGACGATGGCGTAGTTGGCATAGCCGATCACCACGGTCATGGGCACCATCGAGTTGGCGTAGGCCTGCGCGGCACCACCGGTGCGGCGCAGGCCTTGGTTGCGCGCGTCAAAACCAGCCACGTTGGCTTGCTCGTGATTAAAGACCTTGATGACCTTTTGACCCGAGACCATCTCTTCGATATATCCGTCCAGGTCGCCAAGCGATGCCTGCTGGGCGGCAAAGAAACGCTTAGAGCGCGTGCCCGAGTAGCGCGCATACAGCACAATGGCCGCATCGCACACGAGCGTGATAATCGTGAGCTGCCAGTTGAGGATGATGAGCATGGCCGTGGTGCCGACCACCTGGATGATCGCCTGAATCACGTTGGCAAAGCTGTTGTTGAGCGCCTCGGAGACGGTGTCGACGTCGTTGGTAAAGAAGCTCATGATGTCACCCGAGCGCGTGCTGCCGAAGTAGCTCAGCGGCAGCGTCTGAATGTGGGCAAACAGGTCGCGGCGGATATCGGACACCACGCGCTGGGCCGCGCGCACCATAATCTGCGAGTAGCCCAGAGCCGAGAGCACGCCCGCGGCGTAGATGGCAGCGGTAAAGATAACCTGCTTAGCGAGCAGTTCCTCGCCGCCCGTTGCCAAACCGTTGACGATGGGGCGCACCATGTAGGTACCGGCAAGGCTTGCGATGGCCGCAACAGAGGCAAGCACACCCACCGCGAGCAGCGAAAACTTGGCGTGTCCCATGTAGGAGAGCAGGCGGCGGAGCGTCTGCGTCAGATTGGCGGGACGGGCCTGAGCGGATGTCTTAGGCATGGCGCTCACCCCCTTCCGTGGCTTGAGGTGATCCACTGGGGCCAGAGGAAGACAGGGCATTTGCGCCATCCACGACGCCCGCATCCCCCGCAAACTCCATCTGCGAGGCGTAAATCTCCTGGTAGATGCTATCGCCCGTCAGCAGCTCCTCATGCGTGCCCACGCCGTGGACACAGCCGTCGTCCAACACAATAATGCGGTCGGCATCCATGACGCTCGCAATGCGCTGTGCAATGACAATCACCGTCGTGTTGGGAATCTGAGCGATATGCTCGCGGATCTTGGCGTCGGTCGCCATATCGACCGCGCTGGTCGAATCGTCAAAGATGAGCACACGCGGATGCTTGAGCAACGTACGCGCGATGCACAGGCGCTGCTTCTGCCCGCCCGAGACACCGGCACCGCCCTGGCCCAGATAGCCGTCAAGACCGCCGATGCGATCCAGGAACTCGTCCACACATGCCGCTCGACAGGCGCGCAGCAGCTCCTCGTCGGTGGCATCGGGCGCGCCCCACTGCAGGTTCTCGCGCACGGTACCCGTAAACAGCACGTTCTTTTGCAGCACGATACCCACGGCGTCGCGCAGGGCAACCAGGTCGTAATCGCGCACATCGCGCCCGCCCACGAGTACGGCGCCTTCGGTGGCGTCGTACAGGCGCGCGATCAGCTGCACAAGCGAACTCTTGCCCGAGCCCGTGCCGCCGAGCACGCCCACCGTGGAGCCTGCCTCAATGCAAAGGTCAATATGCTCGAGCACATCCTCGGCAGCATCCGCGCGGTACTTAAACGACACGTCGCGAAACTCGATGCTTCCGTCGGCCACCCCGTGCACGGCAGCGGCAGCGTCGGGCGCTTGGATAAGCGAACGCTCGTCGAGCACCCGCGAGATGCGCTCCACGCTGGCAAGTGCGCGGGTGAGCAGCAAAAACACGTTGGAGATCATCATGAGCGAGTTCATGATGAGCAGCACGTAGCTCATAAAGCCCGTGAGCGAGCCCACGCCGAGCTCGCCGGCAAGAATCATGCGACCGCCGATCCACAGAATGGAAAGCGCCGCCACGTACATCGACAGCTGAAACACCGGCAGGTTGAGCACGGCGTTGCCAAAGGTCTTCGTCGCCGTGTGCGCGAGCTCGGTATTGACGGCATCGAACTTGGCCTCCTCGTGCTCGGCGCGCACGTACGCCTTGACGGCGCGCACGGCGGTGAGGTCCTCCTGCACCACACCGTTGAGATGGTCCATCGAGGTCTGCAGCTGGCGGTAGAGCGGACTGACGCGACAGGTGATAACGCCCAGCACGATCGCCAGCACCGGCAGGATGATCGCGAAAACGGTGGCGAGCGGACGCGACAGCACCAGCGCATAGACCAAGCCGACGATGAGCGTCACGGGACCGCGCACCATGGGGCGAAAGCCATTGCCGATGGCATTTTGGATGACGGTGATATCGGTGGTCATGCGCGTGACGAGCGAGCTGGCATCGTAGTTGTCCAGATTGCCAAAGGCGAGCGTCTGAATCTTGCGATACTCCGCCTCGCGCAGGTTAGCGCCCAGCCCCGAGGCAACGCGGGCAGACGTGCGCGCATAGCCCAAGCCAAGTACCAGCGAAAATGCAGCGCATATCAACATATACGTGCCCTGCAACAGCATATAGTTGATGTCGCCCGCGGGCACGCCCACGTCGATGATATTTGCCATGATGACCGGGATAAACAGCTCGAGCGCCGTCTCGGCCGTCACAAAGAGCACGCCGAGCATGGCATCGCGGCGGTATGCCCCCAGATAGGAAAACAAAATCTTGAGATTGCGCACGCAGGTTCATCCCCCATCAAACGTTGTTCGCAAACCCACGTATTATGGCGCGCCGTGCAGCGGTGTCAAGTGTTCCGAAATCGATTTCTGTAAGGCTAGTGCAGGCACCAAGCTCGCAGGACGCGCCCCTGTATTCAATTGGAAATGAACGCGAGCGTGACTTTTTCGCCCCGCCGCCAACACAAACCTTGACTCTACAATCGTTGTAGGGTTTTCACTACACTGGTACGTAAACAGACCAAGCCAGAAAGCCCCGCCCATGGAACACGACCTCACACGCGGCAATGTCCTCAAGACCATCGCGGTCTTTGCCCTGCCCTATATGCTCTCGTACTTTTTGCAGATGCTCTACGGCATGGCCGACCTGTACATGATGGGGCAGTTTAGCGGCGCCGCCGGCATCACCGCCGTGGGCAACGGCGCGCAGACGCTCTATATCATTACCGTGACGCTCGTGGGCCTGGCCATGGGAACGACGGTCATCGTCGGCCACGCCGTGGGTTCGCGCCGCTTCGACCGCGCCGAGACCGCCATCGGCAACACCATCACGCTCTTTATGGGTGTCTCGGTGGTGCTGGCCGCTATCTTGCTCGCACTGTGCCCGCAGATCGTGGCGCTCATTGGCACGCCGGCCGAGGCGGTCGAAGGCACCGCCGCCTACCTGCGCATTTGCTTTATGGGCATTCCGTTTATCGCCGCATACAACATTCTTTCGGCCATCTTTCGCGGGCTGGGCGATTCGCGCTCGCCCATGTACGTGATTGGCGTGGCATGTATCATCAACATCGCGCTCGACTTTTTGTTTATCGGCCACATGGGACTCGGCCCCGTGGGTGCGGCGCTCGGCACGGTAACCGCCCAGACGGCAAGCGTTGCCCTCGCGCTCGTGTGGCTCAAGAGCCGCCGCACGCATATCCATGTTAAGCGCAGCGACCTGCGCCCCCAGCCCGAGGTACTCAGCAGCATCCTTAAGATCGGCGTGCCCGTGGCCGTGCAGGACGGCTGCATCCAGGTGGCGTTTATGTTCATCACCGTCATCGCCAACCACCGAGGGCTCGTCGACGCCGCCGCCGTGGGCTTGGTCGAGAAAATGATCAGCTTTTTGTTTATCGTGCCGAGTTCCATGGGCGCCACCGTCAGCGCGCTCACGGCGCAAAACGCCGGCGCGGGCAAGGGCGACCGCGCCCGTCAGGTGCTCAAGGATGCCATGACCATCTCGGTGGTGTACGGCTGCCTGATCACGGTGCTGATGTGGCTGGTGGCACCGGCGTTTATCGGCTTTTTTGCCAAGGACCCCGCGGTGGTCGCCGCCGGTACCGGCTATATGCGCAGCTATATTTTCGACGCAATCTTTGCCGGCATCCACATTTGCTTTAGCGGCTTTTTCGCTGCGTATGGCAAGAGCTACATCGGCTTTGCGCACAACGTGCTGGCTGTGGTACTCATTCGCGTACCCGGTGCATGGCTGCTGTCGAACGCCTATTCCGACACGTTGTTTCCCATGGGCATCGCCTCGCCGTGCGGATCGATTTTGTCGGCGGTCATTTGCGTTGTCGCGTTTACCGTGCTCAACCGCCGCGGAACTTTTGACAAGCTGGTGGCGTAGCGGGGCAACGCGAGCCTGGCGCTCCTCCCCTGTTTTTACCGAAAGGAGCGGTCCTGTGACCGACATGCCAAGCGAACACACCGAGGGCCTGCTCTGCATTGGCGAGGTGGCGCGCCTGCTCAATTTGAGCGTGGGCACACTGCGCCATTACGAACAGATGGGGCTATTGGAGCCGGCATATGTCAATCCGGCGAGTGGGTACCGCTACTACGGATCGCGGCAGCTCTCCACCCTCAACACCATCGGCAACCTGCGCGTTCTCGACCTGCCGCTGACCCAGATTCGCGAGTTTGTCACTACGCGCGATATGGATTTGATGCAACGGCAACTGACCAAGCAACAGGAGTTAATTGAACACAGGCGGCGTGAGCTGGAGCGCATGTCGCGCAAGATTGACCAGCGACTTGCCTTGCTTCATGGCGCTTTGAATGCTGATCTCGACACCATTAGCGAAATCGAGGAACCCGAACTTCGCTGCGCCACGCTGCACGAGCGCGTCAATCCCACCGACGCCTATTCGCTGGGATGGCATATCCGCCAGCTTCAGCAGGGGCAGCACGAAACCTTTGCCTATCTGGGCAATCTGGGTGTGGGCATCGCGCCCGAACGCCTCGCCGCCGGCGATTTTGATGGCTACGACGAGGTCTTTCTGCTGCTCGATGACACCGATGATTACTTGGGCGATGTTGAGACGCGACCTGCCGCGCGCTGCCTGACCATAAGCTTCCGCGGCACGCACGGGCAAGCAGCCCCACGCTACGAGCAGCTGCTCGGCTATATGCGCGAGCACGGCCTGACACCCGCCGGTCCCTCACGCGAGATCGCCCTCATCGACGACATCATCAGCGACGACCCAGCAACCTACGTGACGCAGATCACGGTGCCGGTCTCTCTAGGCTAGACCGAGCCTCGCCTCTAACTCGGTCAACGCCTCAAAGGCATCGCGAGATGCACCCGCCGCGCGCTCGCGCTCGGCAACGCAAATTCGCATCATTAAGCGCTCTTTTGCCTGCACTTGGGAATGCCTCGCGCGCCCTTCCGCCTGCGAGCAATTGCGATTCTCGATATCCATTACGCCTCCGGCACCTCGCCAGTAGCCAAGATCCGCTCGAGCGCATCCTCGTCCAGTACGGGCACACCCAACTGCTCGGCCTTGGTGAGCTTGGAACCCGCCTTGGGGCCGGCGACCAGATAGTTCGTCTTCTTTGAAACACTGCCCGAAACCTTGGCGCCGAGCACCTTGAGCGCCGCGCCCGCCTCGTCGCGTGTGCGGTTGACGAGCGTGCCGGTGAGCACGAAGGTCAGACCCGCGAGCGGTTGTGCATCGGCGAGCTCGCCCGCCACGCCAGCGTCGGCCGCGGCTTGCGCGTGCGCGGCGCCCAAGTCGACCTCGAGCGACAGGCCCGCCTGACGCAGGCGCTCTAGCACGGCGAGGTTCTCGGGCACGGCCAGGAACTGCTTGACGCTCGCCGCAATCTTGGGACCGATGCCATCGCACTCGGCGATGTCCTCTTCGCTCGCCAAGATGAGCTTGTCAAATGACAGGAATCGCTCGGCGATGACCTCGCCCACGCTCTTGCCCACGTGGCGGATGCCCAGGGCAAACAGCACGCGACCGAGCGGCTGGCTCTTGGACTTGTTGAGCTCGGCGACGATTTTCTCGGCCGTCTTGAGGCCCACCGGAATGGGGTCACCCTTCTTGACGCCTTTTTTGCTATTGGAGCTGGCATAGGTGCGCCCCGTGTCCAGGCCTGCGATGTCGTCGACCGTGAGCTGGTAGAAGTCCGCGACATCGTGGATCAGGCCGGCAGCGATCATCTTGTCGACGATTTCGTCGCCCAGGCCGTCCACGTCCATGCAGCCGCGGCTCACCCAGTGGAGCAAACGCTCCTTGAGCTGTGCGGGGCAGTCGATGGACACGCAGCGGTAGGCAACCTCGCCATCCTCGTGAACCACGGGGCTGCCGCACACGGGGCAGACCTCGGGCATCTGCCAGTCAACGCTGTCGGCCGGGCGCTTGTCGAGCACGGGGCCCACGACCTCGGGAATCACGTCGCCCGCCTTGTGCACGATGATAGTGTCGCCCTCGCGCACGTTTTTGCGGCGGATCTCGTCAATGTTGTGCAGCGTGGCGCGCGCGATGGTGGAGCCGGCGACCGTCACCGGGTCGAACTCGGCGACCGGCGTGAGCACACCAGTGCGGCCCACCTGGATGCGAATTTCGCGCAGGACGGTCTGCTTTTCCTCGGGCGGGAACTTAAAGGCGATGGCCCAGCGCGGTGCGCGAGCGGTAAAGCCCAGGTCGAGCTGCTGCTGGAAGCTGTCGACCTTTACGACCACGCCGTCGATGTCGTAATCCAGGTCGCCGCGGTGCTCGAGCGCCTGGGCACAGAACTCGTGGACCTCGGACGGCGTGGCGCAACGAGCCACGTTGGGGTTGACGCTAAAGCCAGCGCTACGCAGCCAGTCCAGAAACTCGCGCTGGCTGTGGACGTGCAGCGGATCGGTATCGGCAATGGCATAGATAAAGGTGGCAAGATCGCGACGTGCCGTGACCTTGGGATCCTTCTGGCGCAACGATCCGGCGGCGGCGTTGCGCGGGTTGGCGAAGGGGTCGCGGCCCTCGGCATCGGCCTCTTCATTCAGACGAACAAAGCTGCCTTTGGGCATATAGACCTCGCCGCGTACTTCGATGGTACGCTCGCGGTCGGCACCCATGTGGGCGAGCGCCGGCTCGGACAGGTGCATGGGCACATCCTTGATGGTACGCACGTTGAGCGACACGTCCTCGCCCGTTGTGCCGTCACCGCGCGTGGCGGCGCGCACAAAGGTGCCGTTTTGGTAGATAAGCGCCACGCCCAGACCGTCGATCTTAAGCTCGCAGGTATAGGTAACGCTACCGGCACCGAGCGCATCCTCGGTGCGCTGGAGCCAAGCGTCGAGCTCGTCCAGGTCCATGGCATCATCCATGGAATACATGCGTGCCATGTGCGTGACCGGCGTAAACTGCTCGCTCACGTAGCCGCCCACGCGCTGGGTATAACTGTCGGGCGTCACCAGGTCGGGGTAGGTGGCCTCGATTTCCTGCAGCTCAACGAGCATTTTGTCGAAGGCGGCGTCCGTGATCTCGGGCGCGTCGAGCATGTAGTAGCGATAGGCATGGTAGTCGAGCTCGTGGCGCAGCTCGGCCGCGCGCGCTGCCGCCTGGGCACGGGCATCGGTCGGTGCGGTGGCTTTCGCGGTCGTGGGCGTTTCGGTATCGATGTCCACGCCGTCACCAAACAGGCTCGATTGCTCCATAGCGGCACTCCTTCGCTCGATTTCAAACGGACACTAGAGTACCACCGGTCGCAACGGGGCCGAATAGCGGTCTCAAACCGCACCGAATCGGCAGCCGCCAGACTGGGGTGGGTCGCGCGATTAAACCATGCTCTTATCAGCTCTAAATGATCCGTTTTCCTCCGTCCCCAACGGATCAATAAGAAAAAAAGGGCTGTCCCACGTTGATGGGACAGCCCCCTGGCCTCGATATGTGCAATACGGCTCGTTAGAAACCCTGGCCATAGCCTTGACCCTGACCCTGCTGACCGAGCAACTCCTCCAGGTACTGGCGCAGCTGCTCATCGGTAATACCGCCGTTGCCGGTGTCGGTCGCGCTGTCGTCCTGCTGCTGGTTCTGCAGCTCCTCGTCGGAGCCCAGCTCGACCGTGACCTTCTTCTCGTCCTTACCGCGCATGAGCGTGATCTCGACCTTCTCGCCCACCTCGTGGCTGCGCAGCGCGATGATCAGGCCATCGGCGCTCGTAATCTCGTCGTCGCCCAGCTTGGTAATGACATCGCCCTCTTGGATGCCAGCCTTGGCAGCAGGACCGTCCTCGACGACACTTGCCACATACGCGCCGCTATCGGTGCTCAGCTTGTTAGTGCGGGCATTGAGCGCGTTGACGCTCGAAAGCGTGGCGCCCAGATACGGGTGAACCGGCGTCTTGCCGTCGATAATCTGGTCGGCGATGTTCTTGGCATAGTTGACCGGAATGGCAAAGCCAACACCCGAGCTGGAGCCCGAGTAGCTCTCGATGAGCGAGTTGATGCCCACCAGCTCGCCGTTGTCGTTAACGAGCGCGCCGCCGGAGTTGCCCGGGTTGATGGCAGCATCGGTCTGGATCATGTTGGCATAGATGGTGTTACCGTTGGTAGAGCTCATGGCCGTGGAGCGATAGAGCGCCGAGACGATACCCGTGGAGACAGACTGCTCGTTTCCGAACGGCGAGCCGATCGCCATAACCCACTCGCCCACGTTGAGCTTGGAGGAATCACCGATCTCAATCGGCGTGAGCTTGGAGGCGTCTGCGTCCTTGAGCTTGATGACGGCCAGGTCGCTCGAAGCGTCGTTGCCCACGAACTCGGCCTCGTAGGTGGTGCCGTCATCCATGGTCACCACGTACTGGTCATAGCCATCGACCACGTGGTTGTTGGTGAGGATGTGGCCCTCGGTATCGAGCACCACGCCCGAGCCGACGCTGCCCGAGCTGTCCGACTCGTCGGCAGACTGCGAAAGCGAGCCATTCTGGCTGCCGCTCGAAGTGGCGGTAATGGAAACCACGGAGGGCAGCGCCTTGGCAGAGACGGCCTCGGCCAGCGTGGTGTCCTCGGAGTCGATCGTAATCTTTTGCGTCGATGAACCCGAAGCACCCGCCGTCACGGCATTCTTTCCGCTGCCAATGTTGAGCGTGCCACTCATAATGAGCGCAATGACCAGCAGGGCGCCGCATGCACAGCCGGCGAGCGCCGTAATAAAGATCGGCAGCTTTTTGGTCTTAGTCTTGACCACGGTGTGCTTGTTTACAACCTGCTGGCTGCCCAGCGGCTTTCCGGTCTGCGTGTCGTAGGCCTGCACGTAAGGAATGTTACTGCCATCGGCAGGCGTCGACTCCACCTGCACGCGCGGCTGCTGCTGGGTCTCGCCGGCGTTGCCCGCATCCTGGGGACGCTGGGAATCGTTCTCGCTCATAGCTGCGATCCTTTCGTCAAATAACCAAAGGCCCGCCAAACATGTGGCGGGCCATCATTGTTCACGTTGAGTTGTACCCCAAGCTGGGCAGTCCCGAGCACTAGATGCCAAGATTTCAGCTTTGCTTAAGTAATGACATGCTTATAGGCCAATTCGTTTTATGCCGTCATGTCTATTCGATATAACAGTCGATAGCAAAACCCACGGCTTCGCTCTCTGGCGTGAAAATAGTCTCTCTGCTTCTTGTTCGCGTTTTTTCATTGCCATTTTCATCTCTGACCACCGCGCCAACCACGAGCGCCAATCGCTTCCGAGCGTCCGGCAGCTCCAAGGCTTCCGCCATCCCAGCTCGCATCAAAATGGGAGCTCCTGCCATCAGGCCTAAGAACTGTTTTCCATCAATCATTCTTCATTCCCCTGGTCTGCTTGATTTGGCTTTCTCGGCTGAATGGGGATATAGAACAGTCCCGTCAAGTTCCTTATCTTCCACAAAAACTAGAATCCATTTTTCACCTGCCTTCAATCCTGCAACATATCCGGAACTTGACTTGCGGCGCATATCGATCTTTTTATGGCAACCACTTGGCATCAACGCCTCAAATTGCCCGTTATGAACATCCGATAGAGTGCGAACTTCGATCGCAACAACCGTGTCGTTTTCTCCCCCATTAGTCGCCCCTAGCAGGGACAAACTCACTGCAGCGACCAAGGCAAGGAAAAGAACCAATAGGGGTATTGCCCTTCGAATGAACTTGTCGCCGTTCACGAGCACAATCACCCCTTGCAATATGTTCCGTCGTGAGCCGTGTAAATTGATACGTCATATGGAAGAAACTGCAGCCGGTTTGTCTATCCATTCCAAACCACAAGCAGGTACTTCTTGGCATTTGAGTATGTATTATACATTGCCACATAGCCCACAACTGCCATTGCGTGCCCGCTGCCATTTGACCGGAGCCCCCCGGAGAAAACATTGCCGAAACGCGCATGCGTAGGTTTTCGCCTCTTTGATAACTTTCGCCTGCGTTGGCGTTATCATTCCCGAAATCGTTTTGCTCGCATCAACAACGTAATCCCATTTAGGTTGATTTCCGATCTCAGCCGAACACATTGAGCAAATAGGCCGTTCCCGCACCT
>CAJLRE010000013.1 GCA_905208975.1 uncultured Collinsella sp.
CCTTGATCCCGCAAAACAAAAGGCAGGATACCATCACCACGATGATACCCTGCCTCTGTTCGTTCCTGTTTACCGTTCCGAGTAGTCCTTCCGCAGAATTTCCGATAAACAAAAAACGTACCCGAACCCTTTCTCGTAAAGAATCGGGTTCGAGTACGAACTGAATGCTGGAGCAATAAAAAACCACCAGAAAGGTGCCTGTCCCCTTTGTGGTGGTTTTGGGCCAGTCCTAGAGCGTGTGGCCGTAGGTGTTGGCAGCCTTGATGGCGGCGGCGAACTTTTCGTCGGTGAAGGGCTCGGGGTTTCCCTGCTTCCACTCGTTGGTGGCGTGCGCATACTCGCACAGGGCGGGGATATCGGACTCGGAAAGCCCGACCTGCTCAAGCGTTACGGGCAGCCCCATCTCCTTGTTAAAGGCTGCGTAGCGCTCAAGGTTCTCGGTGTCGCCCGTGTAGGCAAACAGCACCAGCACGCCCAGGCTCACGACCTCGCCATGCAGGTAGGTGCCCTCGCGTGGAATGCTGCAGGTGGCGTTGTAGAACGCATGCGCCACGCTCGAGTTGTAGTAGTAATCGTTTTGGTTGGTCAGGTTGGAGACATAGCCCGTGTTGACCACGATATCGAGCGCGATCTGCTTGACGGCCTCGGTCGACAGGTTCTGGCGAACGTCCTCAAGACCCTGCACGCCATAGGTAAACAGCGGCTCGGAGCAGGTGTGCGCGAGCGCCAGGCCAAGACCGGCGGTGTGCTCCAGGTTGCCGGCGCTCGTGGCGTATTCGACCTCGGGCTGCTTGGACAGGGCGTCGCCTACGCCGGCCCAGAAGTACTCCGCCGGAGCCTCGGCAATGATCTTGGGGTTGATGAAGATGTGTGCGGGGCGGTTGGGGTACGAATAGCCCTCGAGCGAGCCGTCGTCGTTGTAGACAACGGCAATGGCGGTCGCGGCCGAGCAGTTGGAACAGATCGTCGGCACCGTAAAGACGATCTTCTTGAGTTCGATGGCCGCCGTCTTGACGGTATCGAGCGCCTTGCCGCCGCCGCACGCGATAAGTACGTCGGCCTCTTGGCAGGCGGGGGAGTTCACAACCTTGGCGATATTGGCGCGCGTGCTGTTGGTGCCGTAGACACGCGTCTCCAGAATCTCGACGTCGGTTCCCGCCAGCGCGGTTTCGATTCCGGGAAGCGCCGCGGCCAGCGCTCGTTTGCCACCGATGATTGCGACCTTGGTCGCTCCGTACTCGGCCAGCGCGCCGGGCAGCTCGTCAAAGCAATCCTCGCCGACGGTATAGTCGCTCATTCCAATCGTGCGCATAGCAATCTTCTTTCGTTCGATAAAGTGCTTTCAGGTATTTTGCTCCAAGAGAAGGCTAGTGACCGTGAGAAATTTCTAAAGTATGAAACCGATGTTGAGGGTTTTTCGCCAGCGTTGACCGTGCTACCATACAGCGCAGAAGCGTTGATGGGGACGAGTAGTCGGCCGTCCGCATGCTACAGAGAGCGGGGAGCGCTGAGAGCCCGTGCATGCGACCGATGAAAATCACCCCGGAGCTGCGATCCCAACGGACGCGCCGTGCAGGCACGTCTTAGTAGACATCGCCGAGATGGTCGTCGATACAGGCCAGCCGAGTAACGGATGCGAGCGCGCGATAACGCGAGCGAGGGCATCTAAGCTGGGTGGTTAAGCGAAGAGCTTTTGCGGGCACGCTGCCCGTTTTGTGGCGCTTCGTCCCAGCTTGTAAGGGACGGGCGCTTTTTTGGTGCCCAACGGGCGTGCGCGCCCACGACATGAAAGGGGTACCGTGGCAAACGAGTACAAGCAGACGATGAATCTGCCCAAAACCGGTTTTCCCATGCGTGCCGGTCTTTCCAAGTCCGAGCCCAAGCGACTCAAGGACTGGCAGGACAACAAGGTCTACGAGCAGGTTTTGAAGAAGAACGAGGGTCACAAGAAGTTCGTGCTGCACGACGGCCCTCCGTACGCCAACGGCCCGATCCACATCGGCCACGCCATGAACAAGATCTCCAAGGACATGATCAACCGCTACTGGATGATGCAGGGCTATGAGGTTCCCTACGTCCCCGGTTGGGACTGCCATGGCCAGCCGATCGAGCACAAGGTCGAGGAGAAGCTCGGCACCGAGAAGTTCAACCAGACCTCCACGGCTAAGATCCGCGAGCTCTGCAACGAGTTTGCTGTCGAGAACATCGAGCTGCAGAAGGCTGGCTTCCGTCGTCTGGGCGTGCTCGGCGACTGGGACAACCCCTACCTGACGCTCTACCACCAGCATGATGCTGCCGACATCGAGGTCTTTAAGGCCATGTTCGATAAGGGCATGATCTATCGCGGCCACAAGCCGGTTCACTGGTGCAAGCACTGCCACACCGCTCTGGCCGAGGCTGAGATCGAGTACTCCGACGAGACGAGCCCGTCCGTCTTCGTCCGCTTTGAGATGACTTCCAAGCCCGCTGGCCTCGAGAGCTTCGACGGCCCGGTCGACTTTATCATCTGGACGACCACGCCGTGGACCATCCCCTCCGACCAGGCAGTTTCTCTCAAGCCCGGCGCCGCCTACGTCGCCGTTGAGCATGATGGCCGCGCCGAGGTCATGCTCGAGGACCTGGCCCCCAAGTGCTGCGAGGAGTTTGGCTGGGAGTACACCCCGGTCATGGTCGACGGCAAGCCCTATGTGGTTCCCGCCGAGACCTTCCACCACATCCACTATAAGCAGCCGATCTTTGACGGTGTCGAGGGCGTGGCCCTGCTGGCCGATTACGTCGGTGTCGATGACGGTACCGGTATCGTCCACAACTCGCCCGGCCACGGCGTCGACGACTACTTCTCCTGCCTCAAGGAGGGCATCACCGACATCTGCATGCCGGTCGATGACGACGGCAAATTCTACACCGGTGAGGAGTTTGGCACCGGCGGCCCCTTCAGCGGCATGGATACCGACGAGGCCAACCCGCACATCATCGAGTTCCTGCGCGAGCGCGGTACCCTGGTCCTCGAGAAGAAGATCACGCACAGCTATCCGCACTGCTGGCGCTGCAAGCATCCGGTGCTCTTCCGTGCCACCGACCAGTGGTTCGTCTCGATGGACAAGACGGGTCTGCGTGAGCAGGCTGGCAAAGAGGTTCGCGAGAACGTCAAGTGGTATCCGGCTCACGCCGCCAACCGCATTGGCGCCATGGTCGAGCAGCGTCCCGACTGGTGCATCAGCCGTCAGCGCAACTGGGGCGTGCCTATTCCCAGCTACACCTGCGCCGACTGCGGCGAGAAGGTCATGAACGACGACACGCTCGATGCCGTCATCAAGCTCTTCCACGAGAAGGGCTCCGACGCCTGGTTCACCGACGCTCCCGAGAGCTACCTGGGCGAGGCCTGCGTCTGCCCCAAGTGCGGCGGTCATCACCTTAAGGCCGATAAGGACATCCTCGACGTGTGGTGGGACTCCGGCGTCTCCTGGAAGGCCGTCTGCGAGTATCGCTCCGAGCTGGAGTATCCGGCGGACGTGTATCTCGAGGGCTCCGACCAGCACCGCGGTTGGTTCCAGAGCTCGCTGCTCACCTCGGTGGGCGCCAACGGTCACGCTCCGTACAAGGCGGTCGTCTCGCAGGGCTTCACGCTCGACGGCCAGGGTCGCAAGATGTCCAAGTCGCTCGGTAACGTCATCGACCCCAACAAGGTCTGTGACGAGATGGGCGCCGACATCATCCGCCTGTGGGTCGCCTCCGTCGATACTAGCTCCGACGTCTCCATCGACCACGAGATCCTTGCCCGTACGTCCGATGCCTACCGTCGCTTCCGCAACACGCTGCGCTTCCTGCTTTCCGAGCTCGAGGGCCAGTTTGAGCCCGAGACCGACGGCGTCGCTTTTTCCGACCTGCTGCCGCTCGACAAGCTCATGGTTGCCCGTCTGACCCAGGTCCAGGCCGAGGTCGACGACGCTTACTCTTGCTACGAGTTCCCGCGCGCTTACCGTGCGCTTTACGACTTTGTGGTTACCGAGCTTTCCAACGTGTACCTCGATGCCCTGAAGGATCGTCTGTACTGCGACAAGCCCGGTTCGCTCGAGCGCCGCAGCGCCCAGACCGTGCTCGCTGAGCTCTTCTCGATGCTCATGCGCGATCTGCAGCCGATTCTGTCCTACACCGTCGACGAGGCCATGGCCTATGCGCCTGCCGGCTGCGTCGATCACCAGAAGTACGCCGCGCTGCTCGATTGGTACAAGTCGCCCATCACGGTCGACGAGGCCAACGAGTTTGAGGGCGTGCTCGAGGCTTCGCTCGAGCTCCGTAGCGCCGTGACCAAGGCCCTTGAGGACGCCCGCTCCGCCGGCACCTTCACTAAGAGCCAACAGGTCCGCGTCAAGGCGGTCGTTCCCGCCGAGATGTATGCGCTGCTGACCGGCGACAAGGCCGTCGACCTGGCCGAGTTCTACATCGTCTCCGCTGTTGAACTGACCCAGGGCGAGGAGCTCTCCGTTGCCATCGAGGCTGCCGAGGGCGAGTGCTGCGACCGTTGCTGGAACTACCGCACCACCGTCGGCGAGTACAACGGCCACGCTCACATCTGCGAGAGGTGTGCGAACGCACTCTAGTTACGCGGTTTTACCAAACCGCGTAACGGCTCGACGCTGCAAACCCGCCAGAGCGGCAATCTGCCTTTCAGCTTCGGCGGCATGACCAGAAGGTCTATGCCGCCTTGCTTCAAGGCACCTTGCTCGCTCTGGCGGGTTTTCGCTGTTGGTAGCGAATCATCGGCTATTTCGTTGCTGGTCAATATAAGATATTGATTTGCGTTAAACGTAATTCGATGTTTTTGAGGGTAGGGGATTGATTTGGGTCGTTCTGCGGATATGACGCCGCCTTTGCGTTGGCGGTTGGGTGTTGCTGGTAGCGTGGCGTTGGCCGTGCTGCTTGTTGACCAGCTGACCAAGCTTGCGGTTCGTGCCGTCGGCGATGCTCTACATGTGACTGTTATCCCCGGTGTGATCGACTTCCTTTTCGTGCGTAACATCGGTGCTGCCTTTAGCATGGGCGAGGGGCATGGCATCGCGTTTGCCGTGCTGGCGTTGGCGGTCATTATCGCTATTGCCGTGTACCTCGTTCGTGCACCTCAGCTCGCCCATCTTGAGGTTGTGGGCATGGCGATTGTTGCGGGTGGTGCTATCGGCAACGCTATCGATCGTTTGGCCTTTGGCTTCGTGACCGATTTTATTGCCACCACCTTCATCGACTTCCCCGTCTTCAATGTGGCCGATATCGGCATTACGGTCGGTGTGGTGCTGGCGCTCTTCGGTTACATGTTCTTGAGCCCCGCGGCTCGTGAGGTCGATGCGACCGCCGAGCTTAACGCCCGTGACGAGGCCCGCGCCAAGCGCAAGGCTAAACAACGTGGGGAGCGTGCCCGCAAGATTCGCGAAAGGACTGAGCGCTAATGGCCGACATCCATATCCTTGTTGCCGACGATGCCGCTGGTCAGCGTCTTGACGCCTATCTGGGCGCCAATGACGGCTGCCCTACGCGCTCTGCCTGCGCACATCTGATTGAGGGTGGGGTCGTAGTGGTCAATGGCGAGACCTGCCTGTCCAAAAAGTACGCCGTGCGAGCCGGTGACCGTATTTCGGTTGATTTGCCCGAACCGCACGATCCCACCGACGTGATTCCCGAGGCCATCCCGCTCGACATTCGCTATGAGGACGACTACCTCATCGTGCTCTCCAAGCAGCGCGGCCTGGTGTGCCATCCTGCGCATGGTCATGAGAGCGGTACGCTCGCGAATGCGCTGGTCTATCACTGCGGTATCGACCATCTGGGCACCGTGCAGGGCGAGGACCGCCCCGGTATCGTACATCGTTTGGATCGCGATACCTCGGGTCTTATGCTTGCGGCAAAGGACGACGATACCCAGCGCGCGCTCCAAAATCTTATCCGTACGCGCACGCTCGACCGCCGCTACATTACGCTCGTTCACGGTCATATCGCCATGGATGAGGGCACCATTAACACCGGCATTGCCCGTTCTACACGTGACCGTGTCAAGATGGCGGTTTCCGATGATCCTTTTGCGCGCCAGGCCATCACGACCTTTAAGGTCCTTGAGCGCTTTGATTCCACGCGCTTTGATGACGGCTATACGCTCGTTGAGTGTCACCTGTTTACCGGTCGCACGCATCAGATTCGCGTGCACATGCGCCATATCAACCACGCCTGCGTGGGCGATCCGCTCTACGGTAAGTGCGATGCGCGTGCCGATCAGGGTCTGACCAGGCAATTCCTCCATTCCTGGCGCGTGGCGTTCGATCATCCCGTGACGGGAGAGCGCATTGAGTGCCGCGACGAGCTGCCGTGGGATCTCGCCGCCGTCCTCGACGACTTAGCCCCGCGTTCGCTTGGTCGCACTACTGCCGGCGACGAAATCGTACCGCAGCTCGGTCTGCTCGAAGCCTAGCCAGTATTAGGTGGTTTCTTGAACTCGGTAAGCCTGCGGTAAGATATACGGTTGTTTACGTAACGCGTTCCTGGGAGCCTGCATGCTCGCCTTTTTACAAACCAACACACCCATCGTGATCTTCAACCAGATTGTCGTCACGCTGCTCACGGTCTGCTTCTTGTACCAGGTGGTCTTCTTTGTCATCGGTGCTCTCCGCGGCGAGGTCGCGCCTCCCAAGGCCAAAAAACTCCACCGGTATGCCTTCTTTATTGCAGCACACAACGAGGAGGCCGTTATCGCCAACCTCGTTCGCTCCATCAAGGACCAGGATTATCCGTCCGAGCTCATCGAGGTCTTCGTGGTCGCCGATGCGTGCACCGATAACACCGCGCAGCTCGCGCGCGAGGCGGGCGCTGTCGTGTACGAGCGAAACGACCTGGCCCGTAAAGGCAAGAGCTGGGTCATGGACTTTGGTTTTGACCGCATTCTTAACGAGTATCCCGATACCTTTGAGGGCTACTTTATCTTCGATGCCGACAACGTTATCTCCCGCGATTACGTCTCCAAGATGAATGACGCCTTTGACCAGGGCTTCCATGTGGTCACAAGCTACCGCAACTCCAAGAACTTTGGCAGCTCGTGGATCTCGGCTGCCAACGCCACTTGGTACCTGCGCGAGGCGCGTTTCCTTAACAACGCGCGTAATATCTGCAAGACGTCCTGCGCCGTATCGGGTTCGGGCTACCTTATCTCGGCTAGCGTTATTGAGGGCATGCACGGCTGGCAGTTCCATACGCTGACCGAGGATATTCAGTTCACCACGTTCTGCGCTATTCACGGCATTCGTATTGGCTATGCGCCGGCGGAGTTCTTTGACGAGCAGCCTGTGACGTTTAAGGCGTCCTGGAAGCAGCGTATGCGCTGGACCAAGGGCTTCTACCAGGTGTTCTTTACCTACGGTAAGCATCTGGTCAAGTCGACCTTCCGCTATCATCGTTTTGCCGCCTACGACATGTTTATGACGATTGCCCCTGGTATGCTGTTATCGCTGATTTCGATGCTCGCCAACGCCACGTTCCTGATCGTCGGTGGTCTTTCGCATGGCTTTTTGGCTACCGAGGTTGAGATGCAGGCTTGTGCCGCCTCGCTCATTATGACCTTCGCGATGATGTATCAGACCTTCTTTATCCTGGCGCTACTTACGACCATCTTCGAGTACAAGCACATTCATTGTGCGCAAAAGTGGCGCCTGGTGACCAACCTGTTTACCTTCCCGATCTTTATGTTCAGCTATATCCCCATCACGGTGGCTGCGTTGTTCCTGAAGGTCGACTGGGTCCCGACGCAACACGCTGTCAACGTTACCCTCGACGAGGTCATGCAGGGCGCTAAATAACCACCACCAAAACCACCACGAAGGGGACAGGCACCTTTGTGGTGGTTTTTGCTTTTGAGTGACTGCCACGGGAGGTGTTCAATGGTCTATATTCCCTTTTGGATCTGCGCCTTTGCCGGTGCGGTGATTGATGTCCGTGAACGGCGGTTTCCCAACGCGCTTGCCGCCGCATGCGCCGTGGCGGCGTTTGCAGGCGTTTGGCTGGACAGGGGCTTGAACACGGCGCTTGACCACGCCGGTCCTGCCGTTATCGTGTGCCTTTCCCTTGTGCTGACCGAGTCGCTTTGGCGGCGTTTCCGCCAGGCCCCCGGCATCGGCATGGGGGATGCCAAGGCGCTTTTCGCGCTTTGCACGCTCGACCCTCTGGGCGGCATCGTGGCATTTGCCGTCGCGCTCCTGGTCCTGGCCCTCTCCTGCCTCTTTACAAAATCGCGCTCCCTGCCTTTGCTCCCGTTTTTGGTGCCGATATTTGCCATAATCGAGGTCGTGGGCTGGACATTGTAACCGATTGCGCATCCTTTTTAAGGAGCATGCCATGGCAACTAATCAAGAAACGGCCGTCATTAAGGCGCGCATGGACCGCATTCCCGCGGCGTTGTTGCCCGAGCTGGTCGAGCGTATCGCCGCCGACCGCGCCTCGGGTGTCGTTAATCCTTATCGATGCTGCGACGACCAGGTCATTCGTCGTATAGAT
This sequence comes from uncultured Collinsella sp., assembly GCA_905208975.1. GTDB lineage: Bacteria > Actinomycetota > Coriobacteriia > Coriobacteriales > Coriobacteriaceae > Collinsella. The sequence goes on from CAJLRE010000013.1 coordinate 8,527, forward strand.
CGCGCTGCCGACAAAGGCACGCTTATGCGTCCGGCGTTTATGCGCGATACCGAAAAGATTCTTCATCTTCCTGCGTACACGCGTTATGCAGGCAAAACGCAGGTCTTTAGCTTTCGCAGCAACGACGACCTGTCGCGGCGCGGCCTTCATGTGCAGCTCGTCTCGCGCATTGCCCGCGATATCGGCCGTGCCCTGGGCCTCAACTGCGATTTGATCGAGGCGATTGGCCTGGGCCACGATTTGGGCCACACGCCCTTTGGCCATGCCGGCGAGCGTTTCCTCAACGATATCTATCACGAGCGTACGGGTCGTTATTTTTTCCATAACGTGCAGTCCGTCCGCGTGCTCGACGCGCTGTACGGCCGCAACGTGTCGCTCCAGACGCTCGACGGCGTGCTGTGCCATAACGGCGAGTACGAGCAGCGTGTCTTTGAACTCTCGGACATGGCGTCGTTTGACCAGTTCGACCGTACCGTCGAGGACTGCATTGCCACGGGCTATGGCGCGATCGAGCACCTGCGCCCCATGACCCTCGAGGGCTGTGTGGTGCGTATCTCGGATATCCTCGCCTACGTTGGGCGCGATCGCCAAGACGCCATCGCGGCGGGCCTGTTGTCACCCGACGCTTTTGACGATGGCCTGGGCGGGGGTTACAACAGCTGGATCCTCACGCACGCTTCTATCGATATCGTTGAGCATAGCTACGGCAAACCGCGTATCGAGATGAGCGAGGACCTGTTTGAGGAGATCCGCCGGGCGAAGCGCGAGAACTACGAGAAGATCTATAGCAAGGGCGGTATCGAAGGCGATTCTGAGGCAGAGTTGCGTGAGGCCTTCGAAAAGCTCTACGACCGTTGCCTGCAGGATCTAAATAAAGGCGACGAGTTCTCTTACATCTTTAAGCATCATGTTTCGCGCATTGAGCAGCAGCTTTCCTACTACGATCGCACGTATGCCTGGCAGGACGACAAGGATCAGGCCGTCGTCGATTACATCGCAAGCATGACGGATGGTTATTTCTGCGAGCTGACGAGCAAATTGTTCCCAGGTCTAAAGTTTCCGCACCGCACCTATATTAACGAACGGTAGTTCGTATCCTTTCGGTATACTGTTGGTCAACAACGATTTTGATTAATGCACGGGATGGCTATGGACGACCTTTTTTCTGCTTCGACGCGCGAGCGCTCCTTTAAAAATGCGCCGCTTGCGGTGCGTATGCGCCCCAATTCGCTCGACGAGTATGTGGGCCAGCAAAAGGCCGTCGGTAAGGGCTCGTGGCTGCGCGCCGCGATTGAGCATGACGTGCTGTCGAGCGTGATTCTGTACGGCCCGGCTGGCACGGGCAAGACGACGCTGGCCCACATTATCGCCAACCATACCAAGAGCGAGTTTGTCGAGGTCAGCGCCGTGACGGGCACTGTGAAGGACCTGCGCCGCGTAATCGATGAGGCTAAGACCCGTCTGAACACCTACGACCGCCGCACCATTCTATTCATCGATGAGATTCACCGCTTCTCTAAGTCGCAGCAGGATGCCCTGCTGCATGCAGTTGAGAACCGTACCGTCATTATGATTGGCGCTACGACGGAGAACCCGTACTTCGAGGTCAATTCGGCACTGTTGTCGCGCGGACGCGTGGTGGAGCTTGAACATCTGAAGGATGAGGATATCGCCACGCTTATTGAGCGTGCGCTCGAGGCACCACAGGGCTTGAACGGAAAGTTTTCTGCCGATGATGATACGGTCAAGACCATCTGCACGCTGGCCGCGGGTGATGCGCGCTCTGCCCTGACGACGCTCGAGCTGGCGAGCGAGATTGCCGTCACGCGTCCCGATACCGAAGGGACGCCAGCGCCGGCGGCGGGGGAGCGTTATCCCATCACCGTCGATGACGTGAAGATTGCCAACCCGCGCCGCGGTTTTTCGTATGACAAAAACGGCGACATGCACTATGACATTATCAGTGCGTTCATCAAGTCCATGCGCGGCAGCGACCCCGATGCCACGATCTATTGGCTCGCGCGCATGATTGACGCGGGGGAGGATCCTAAGTTTATCGCCCGTCGCATTATGATTCAGGCTTCTGAGGATGTTGGCAATGCCGATCCGCAGGCACTTTTGGTGGCACATGCCGCGTTTAAGTCTGCCGAGGTCATTGGCTATCCCGAGTGCCGCATTAACCTGGCTCAGGCTGCACTCTATGTGTGCTTGGCGCCTAAATCCAACGCGTGTGAGGCTTCGATCGATGCGGCGCTGGCCGATATCCACTCTAGTGGGCTTCGCGAGGTGCCGAGTTATCTACGCGATCGCCATCGCCCGGGCAGCGATGAATACGGTGTGTATAAGTATCCGCACGATTATCCCGAAGGCTGGGTCGACCAGCGCTATTTGCCCGAAGGCTTAGAACGCGGTGCATTTTGGCAGCCTGCCGGCCGCGGTTGGGAAGAATGGCGCGTAGAGCAAAGCGAACGCGACCGCAGCGGGAATGCACCGAAGTAGCTGCTGATAATTTTGTCCCACGTTGCTGCTCTTGGCATGTTCGGTCCCCTTTGGGGTACCATGGAAAGCGTTTGTATTTCGATTCCTTTGGGAGGCTTGTATGAGTCCCATTCAAATCGCCTTGCTGCTGCTTGCCGTTGCCGGCGTGTGGGCTATCGTTGAGCTTGCGCTCACCCTGCGCAAAACCCGCACCGTTGTCGACTCGCTCGACAAGACGGTAACCGACCTCAACAATACGATTGCCGAGGCGCAGCCCGTGGTGGCAAAGCTTGATGGCGCCGTTGACGAGCTTACGCCGGCACTTGCCCAGATGGAGCCGCTCCTCAAGTCGAGCAAGACTGCCGTTGATGCTCTGACGTCTAACCTCGTTGAGGTTGAGGCGGTCGTTCGCGACATTTCCGAGGTCACGGGCAGCGTGGCCGAGGCCAGCAATGCCGTATCGAGCGTGACTGATTCTGCTGCTGGCGCCGTGCAGAAGCTCTTCAATAAGGTGAAGGCTCCTGCAGCCGACGCCGATCGCAAGCTCGCCGCTGCCGCTGCCGAGGCCGAGCAGCCCACTGAGCGCGTTCTGATTGGCGACGACGATGCCGCTGCTGACGACGATGATGTTCAGAAGCCCGCTGCTAAGCCTGCTCAGTATTACACCTATACGCCTGCCGAGACCTCCGAGGAGTCCTGCGATGAGTAGCGAAGCAACCTGCCCCATTACGCTGAGCGTTGCCGGTGATCCGCGTCTCGCGCGCTTGGTGCGCATGACGGCCGCCAACGTCGGCGCCCTGTGCTCTATGTCCGTCGATCGCATCGAGGACATTCGTATGGCTGCCGAAGAAGCCTTCATCTTTGGCTGCACGGCTGTTGATTCCGACGATATCTCGATCAAATTCGATGTCGACGAATCGCATGTGGGCATGACCTTTACCTTTGGCGACCAGGCGACTGTCGATGAGGATGACCAGGCTGCCGTGTATGCCGAGCTCATTTTGGCGAGTGTGTGCGACTCCTACGAAAAGACTACAGCGCCCCTAACGCTTTCCCTCGACCTCAAGGCGGATATCTAATATGACCGAACGTTCCCGGAGCGGCAAGACCGCTTGGGACAAGGAGAAAACCCGCGAGCTGTTTCGTCGTTATAAGGAGACCGGTGATCCGGATGCCCGCGAGCAGCTCGTCATGTCCCATATGAATCTGGTAAGGTTTCTTGCCAACAAATTTAAGAACCGCGGCGAGCCGCTCGATGACCTTTTGCAGGTCGGCTATTTGGGCCTGCTCAAGGCTATCGACCGCTTTGACCCTGAACGCGGACTTGAGTTCACGACGTTTGCCACGCCCACCATCTTGGGCGAGATTAAGCGCCACTTCCGCGACAAGGGCTGGAGTGTGCGCGTGCCGCGTCGTCTGCAGGAGCTCTCGGCCAAGGTTAACCAGGCCACCGATAAGCTCACCAACGAGCTTCAGCGTTCGCCCAAGGTTGAGGAAATCGCCGATTACCTTGGCGTGACCGTTGACGAGGTGCTCGAAGCCATGGAATCGTCCTCGGCCTATACCTCGGTGCCCATCGAGGCTCCCGGCGCGTCCGACTCCGACGATGCTCCCTCGATTCTCGATCGCTATGCCGACGACGACAACGAGCTCGACTTTACCGATGACCGTCTGGTAATCGAGGAAGCCATCCGCGATTTCTCGCCTCGCGAGCGCGAGGTTATCGAGCTGCGTTTTGTGAAGGGCATGACCCAGATCGAGATTGCCAAGAAGCTGGGCATCTCGCAGGTGCAGGTTTCGCGTCTGCTGCGCCGCACGCTTAAGAAGATTCAAGATAAGATTGACCCCGACGGAGTGATGGTTCGTTCATGAGTGAGCACCCCCAACAAATCGACCGCACGCTTCGCGATACCCGCATTCTGACGCTGCGCATTTGGGGCGTCGTCGGCTGCATTGTCATCGCTGCCGTCATCTTTAACCTTATGGGCATCCTGGCACCGGTCATCGAGTTTCTCGCTGTCGGCTCCATCATCGCTTTTGTGATGTCTCCGATCACCAACTGGCTCGAGCATCACGGCGTCGGACGTGGCCTTGGTTCGCTCATCGCACTCATTGTGGTTGTTGCCGTGCTCGTCGGCGTCGTCTGCATCCTATCGCCTATTTTGCTCGGTCAAATCATGGAAGTCCTGAGCCGCCTGCCCGAGCAGCTTCGTGTTGCGGGTGGCGATCTCAACGAGATGCTCTCGCACGCCAAGACGCTCAATAACACGCCGCTCAAGGAGTATCTGGACGACAATCTTTCTTCGCTGGTTACCGTAGCGTCCAAGTACGTCTCGCAAATCGCTGCCGAGCTCGGTCGCGGTGTATTCCCGCTTATTACCAATACGGCCTCGCAGCTGTTCGTCATCTTCCTGGGCTTGGTGCTTGCCTATTGGTTGGCCTGCGACTATCCCCGTATGCACCACGAGGTCTGCACCATCATCGGACAGGAAAAGGAGACCTCGTACCGCTTTATGGTTGCCATCCTTTCACGCTCGGTCGGCGGCTATATGCGCGGCATGGTCGTGACTTCCATCTGCGGTGGCTTTTTGGCTTTTATCGGCTTTACGCTCATTGGCCATCCATACGCAGCACTTATGGCCATCTTCACCGGCATTATGCACTTGGTTCCGGTTGTCGGTCCCTGGGTGAGCGCGGCGATCGCCACGGTGCTCGGGTTTATGTTCAGCCCTATGCTGGCGTTATGGACGCTTGTCGTGACCATGGTGGCTCAAAACGTCACCGATAATGTCATTTCGCCTAAGGTCATGCAGAGCTCGGTGCAGGTGCATCCCGTTATGAGCCTGACGGCTCTCGTTATCGGTTCGGCACTCATGGGTCCCATCGGCATGGTTATCGCCATTCCGCTGTGCGCGGCCCTCAAGGGCATCTTCGTCTACTACTTTGAGAACGAGACCGGCCGTCAGCTCGTGGCATACGACGGCGCCGTGTTTAAGGGCACTCCGTATCGCGATACCGAGGGTAACCCGGTCGCCGCCTACGACGCGCTCGGAGACGATACGTTCATCTATGAGTCCGAGCTCATCGGCAACGAGACAGCACCCGAGGCCAAGGCCATGCCCAAGCCCGAGCTCGATAATCCCTGGATCAAGCTCTCAGGCCTGCAGCCCGACGCGACGGGTTTCTTTAAGAACCCCTTTGCCAAGGACGACGACACAAGCTCTGACGACGACACCAAAACCGGCATCGACGGCTCCATGGACGATTCGGATTCCAAATAGGCCCTGTTAGCGTTTCTTGATGTTGTAAATAACAATAAACGCGATCAAAGCGATTGATAAGGGGCCAGCCACATAGAAAAAGATGGTGTCAATTGCGCTTAGGGTGTAATACGCTTTATCGCCAGATGTTACTGCGTACAATGCGTAGCCAAATCTCGGCTGGTTCACATACCAGCTCGAGTAAGCGAAGATTGCTAAAAGGGCTACTGAGGTTAGTGCATTCACGACAAACCGTTTGCTATTCATCGATCGCTCCTTCCGGACGATTCTTATATGCAATTATACCGAAATCATTTTTTTCAAAGTATTTGACAGACCTAAATAACGTGCACTTTCGCTGGAGGGTCGCTGTTTGGCGGCCCTCTTTTTTGCACAGGCGCGGTGGGATGGTAATATCGTTACGTTTGAACTGTTTCGATGTGAAACCGAGGAGATTCCCTCTATGAGTGCTGACTACCCGTCAATGACTACGGCCGAGATTCGCTCCAAGTTCCTCAACTTCTTTGAGGAGCGCGGTCTTAAGCTCTATCCTTCTTCGTCCCTCGTCCCCGACGATCCTTCGCTGCTGCTTGCCAACGCCGGCATGAACCAGTTTAAGGAGTACTACCAGGGCAAGAAGACCATGAAGGAGATCGGCGCGATCTCCTGCCAGAAGTGTGTCCGCACCAACGACATCGACTGCATCGGTGAGGACGGCCGTCACCTGTCCTTCTTTGAGATGCTCGGCGACTTCTCCTTTGGCGGCGTCTCCAAGCAGCAGGCCTGCGCTTGGGCCTTTGAGCTCATCACCAAGGAGTTCAAGCTGCCGCTCGACCGCCTGTACTTCACCGTCTTTACCGAAGACGACGAGACCCACGACGTGTGGCGCTCTCTGGGCGTTGCCGAGGATCACATCTCCCGCCTGGGCGAGGACGACAACTTCTGGGCCGCTGGCCCCACCGGCCCCTGCGGTCCGTGCTCCGAGATCTACTTTGACATGGGCGAGGAGGTCGGTTGCGGCAGCCCCGACTGCAAGCCTGGCTGCGACTGCGACCGCTTCCTTGAGTTCTGGAACCTCGTGTTTACCCAGTACGACCGCCAGGAGGACGGCTCCATGCCGGAGCTGCCGCACCGCAACCTCGATACGGGCATGGGTCTGGAGCGCATGGCCGCTATCATGCAGCACAAGACCGCTAACTACGACGGCGATCTGATGCAGCACCTCATCAAGCTCGGTGAGAAGATCAGCGGCAAGACCTATGACGCCGACGATTACTCCGGTGCCAGCCGCTCCCTGCGCATCATCGCCGACCACTCCCGTGCCGTCGACTTTATGATCTCGGACGGCATCCTGCCCGGTAACGAGGGTCGCGAGTACGTCCTGCGCCGCCTGCTCCGTCGTGCCGTGTTCCACGGTCGTCTGCTGGGCATCGAGGGCGCCTTCCTGACCAAGTTTATCGACGAGGTCAACGCTCAGATGGGCGAGGCTTATCCCGAGCTGCTCAAGAACGTCGCGCTCGTTAAGGGCATCGTCGCCTCCGAGGAGGAGCGTTTCTCAACGACGCTCGACAACGGCCGCGTTTACCTGGACGAGGCCCTGGCCGCGCTCGCCGACGGCGCTGTCCTTCCGGGCGATGTTGCCTTTAAGCTTCACGACACCTTTGGTTTCCCCATTGACCTGACTGTCGAGATCGCCGGCACCGCCGGTCACGACGTCGACATGGATGGCTTTACCGCTTGCATGGAGGACCAGAAGGCCCGCGCCCGCGCCAACGCCAAGGGCGATGCCTGGGGTAGCTTTAACGACGTGTGGGTCGAGCTTTCCGACAAGGTTGCCGCGACCGAGTTCGACGGCTATGACAACGACGTCATCGATGGCGCCAAGGTTGTCGCCATCGTGAGCAACGGCGAGTCCGTCGAGTCCGTTGCCGCCGGCGAGGACGTCGAGGTCGTGCTCGACCGCACCCCGTTCTATGCCGAGATGGGTGGCCAGCAGGGCGACGCCGGCGAGCTTTCCGCCGAGGGCGTTGCGCTGACCATTTCCGATACCAAGAACCACAACGGCCTGTATGCCCACGTCGCCCACGTCGCCGAGGGCACGCTGACCGTCGGTGCTACCGTGACCGCCGCGCTCGACGCCGAGCGCCGTGGCTTCCTGCGTCGCAACCACACCGCCACGCACCTGCTCGACGCCGCGCTTAAGCAGGTCCTGGGCGAGCATGTCTCCCAGGCTGGCTCGTTGGTGACGCCCGAGCACCTGCGCTTTGACTTCACGCACTTCGAGGCCCTGTCCTCCGAGCAGCTCAAGGCTGTCGAGGACCTGGTCAACCAGCAGATCTTCGCTTCCAAGCCGGTTGTGACCCGCGTCATGGGCATCGACGAGGCCAAGGCCGCCGGTGCTGTCGCCCTCTTTGGCGAGAAGTACGGCGACGTCGTCCGCGTTGTCTCCGTGGGCGCCGAGGACCAGCCGTTCTCCCGCGAGCTCTGCGGTGGCACGCATGCCGCCAACACCGCCGAGATCGGTCTGTTCAAGATCATCTCCGAGTCTTCCACGGGCTCCAACGTCCGCCGTATCGAGGCCGTGACCTCCAAGGGCGCTCTCGACTACATGGCCGACCGCCTGGCGCTCGTTGACGCCGCTGCCGCTGCGCTCAAGTGCCGCGTTGACGAGGTTCCCGCCCGCGTGGAGAATCTGCAGGCCGAGCTGCGCGAGACTTCCAACAAGCTCAAGAAGGCACTCACCGGTGGCTCCTCCGATGCGATTTCCAGCGCCATCGAAGGCGCTGTCGAGCTGAATGGCTACAAGCTCGTTGTCGCTGAGCTCCAGGGTCTCGAGGCCGCAGACCTGCGCAATGTGTGGGATACCGTGCACCAGAAGGTTGCCGGCCCCGTCGCTTGCGTCGTCGCCAGCGTGACCGAGAAGGGCACCCCGGCCCTGCTCGCTGCCGGCTCCGATGACGCCGTGAAGGCCGGTTTCCACGCCGGTAACGTTATCAAGCAGATCGCGGGCCTGGTCGATGGTCGTGGTGGCGGTCGTCCCAACATGGCTCAGGCCGGTGGCAAGAACGCCGCCGGTATCGCCGATGCCCTCGCGGCCGCCAAGACCGCGCTCGGCGCCTAAGAACCTAAGTAGTCGCTGTGGTCGCGCTCGCACTGGACATAGGGGAGACCCGGATTGGCATTGCCGTCTCGAGCCGTGATGGCAAGATGGCAATGCCCGTCAAGGTGCTCCCGGCTGCCGAGGTCACTGGCATGGCCAAGACGTTCCGTTACCTGGTTGAGGACTATGAGCCCGATATCCTGGTAAGCGGACGTCCCTTGACCATGGCCGGTGAGCCCGGCCCCCAGGCCGAGCGCGTTGCCGCCGTTGCGCAAAAGATTGCCCAAGAGCTCGATCTTCCGCTTGAGTTTGAGGATGAGCGCCTGTCCTCGCAAGAGGCAAAGCGTATCCTGCGCGAGCAGGGACTCAACGAAAAGCAGATGAGGGGCAAGATTGACATGATCGCCGCCAGCCTGTTCTTGCAGACGTGGCTCGATCGCAAAAACGAGGAGGTTTCGCATGGCTAGCGCTTCCGATCCGCGCCAGCCGAATCGCCAGGGGCAGCCTACGCCGCGCCCTGTATCGTCCGGCCAGCGTCCGATGCAACCGACGCAGCGTGCGGCTCAGCCTGCTGCTCGTCCCGCACAGCCCTCCTCTCGTGCAGCTCAATCTGCTCAGCGTCCTGCCCAACAGCCCGCTGCCCGCGCAGCCCGGCCCGCAAGCGGTACCCGTTTTAAGCAGCAGGCGCCCACGCAGCGTGCGCAGGCGCCTCAATCGCATACGCGTACACATCATGCTCACGGCACACATGGCGTAGCTCCGGCCACGCGCTCGAGCTATAACACGCATGCCCGCCGTGGCGTCCAAAAGAAAAGCTCTCCGGTGCCTATGATTATCGGTGGCGTCATCGCCGTGCTTGCGCTTGTCGCGATCGTTTTCTTTGTCGTGCCAGCCGTCAAGGGCTTCTTTGCCGGCGAGGATGCGAAAGTCGCTGCTGGCCAGCAAGTTACTATCACGATTCCCGATGGCGCCTCGGGTGATACCATCGCTTCGATTCTCTCCGAGAACCATATCGTCGAAGACCCCAAGGATTATTATGCGGCGGTCAAAAAGCTCAATGCCGATATGTCGCTTAAGCCTGGCGCCTACTCGTTTACCACGCTCATGGACGCGACCGAGGTTGTTCAGCAGCTCATGGAAGGCCCCAATGCGGGCTCCGATGCGCTGACTATCCCTGAGGGCCTAACGGTCGACCAGGTCGCCGATCGCGTGGCCGCGGCATACGACAGCATCTCCAAGGAAGACTTCCTTAACCAGGCCAAGGCGAGCAATTATGTGAATGATTACGCTTTCCTTAAAGATGCCGCGAACGATTCGCTCGAGGGCTTCCTATTCCCCAAGACCTATTCGTTGGGTAAGGACCCGTCTGCCGATGATGTGATTCGCGCCATGCTTGACCAGTTCAACGCCGAGTATAAGTCGCTTGACTTTGCCAGCTGCGAGGCCAAGATCAAGGAGCGCTATGGCGTGGAGATGTCCGATTACGACATCGTTAACCTTGCCTCGATCGTCGAGCGCGAGGGCCTCAACGCCGATCAGCGCGCGCATGTGGCTTCGGTTTTCTATAACCGTCTGGCGGGCAAGCTCGATGGCCTGCGTTACCTCAATAGCGATGCGACCATGATGTATGTCACCGGCGGCGAGGTTACCGCCGACGACCTGCAGAGCGATAGTCCGTATAACACCTATAAGCATGAAGGCCTGCCGCCCACGCCCATCTGCTCTCCGTCGCTCGAGGCGCTCAAGGCTACCCTTGAGCCGACCGACTCTGATGACCTGTATTTCTACATTACACAGGACGAGGAGTATTTCTCGAAGACCTACGAAGAGCACCAACAGTCTTGGAATTGATCATGAGGATTTTTAGCCCCAAACGTTATGTTGCCTCAGTTGACCGCATCGACCTCGATACCCTCTGGGCCGACGGCAAGCGCGCCATTCTACTCGACCGCGATAACACTCTGGTGCCGCGCGATACCGAGCAGGTTCCCGCTGCGGTTTCAGCTTGGCTCGAAGCCGCCCATGCCAAGGGCTTTAAGCTGTGTATGGTGTCCAATAACTGGCATCGCGACCAGGTCATGGCATCGGCGCGCGAGCTGGGGCTCGAGGCTATCAGCCACGCCATGAAGCCCGCCCCGTTTGCCCTGAAGGCGGGTCTTAAGCGTCTGGGCGCCACGGCCGACGAGGCCGTGCTGATCGGTGACCAGCTTTACACGGACGTGTGGAGCGGTAACTTTGCCGGCGTTGACACTATTCTGGTCAAGCCGCAGGCGACCCAGGACCTGTGGTACACGCAGATCTTCCGTATCTTTGAGCGCCGGGCCCTGCGCGACCTTCCCTGCGAGGAATAGGTTTCGCCATGTCTCAGCACATTAAACACGGCTGCGACCATATCTTCTTTATCGGCTTTTTGGGCGCGGGCAAGTCGACGCTTGCGCGCAACGTGGGCACTATGTTCAAGCGGCGTTTTATCGATACCGATCGTTTGGTTGTGCGTCGATGCGGCAAGTCGGTGACCGAGATATTTAAGACCGAGGGCGAGGATCGTTTTCGCGAGCTCGAGACCTCGGCACTCCGTTCGCTTCAAAGCGAACGCAGCCTTCTGGTATCGTGCGGGGGCGGCATCGTCGAGACGCCGGTGAACATTGAGCTGATGCACGAGATGGGTACCTGTGTGTACCTCGAAGGCAACTTTGAGGACTCGTTGCGCCAGATTCGCCGCTCCGATACCCGGCCCGATTTCCGCTCGCCCGAGCACGCTGCGCGCCTGTTTGAGCATCGCCGTCCGCTGTATCGCCGGGCCGCCGATATTACCCTTGATATTCGCAACAAGTCCTTCGAGGACGTTTCCTACCTTTGTGCCGAGATGCTTTTGGAGCGTGGACTGCTATGATTCGCCGTCAACTTATCAATTTCCAAAATCGTAGTGTCGATGTCCGCGTCGGATTGGGCGCGTTCGAGGAGCTGCCGCGCATGTTTGCCTCGGCTGTGGGCAAGCCTAAGCGCGCGATGGTGGTTTGGAACGACGCTACATCCGAGCGTTTTGGCGAGGTTGTCGAGCATGCACTGGTTGACGCCGGTTTTGCCGTGTCGCTGCTCGTCCTCGAGGTTTCGCCTGCCGGTGCTACGCTTGCCGATGCCGATACCGTCTTTGGCGCCCTATCGGCTAACGGCATTACCTGCGACGATCTCGTTGTCGCTGTCGGCGACGCGGCGACCTGCTCGGTCGTTTGCTGGTGTGCCAATCAGTGGTGCGGTCGCACCGAGTGCGCCTTGCTGCCGACGACGTTCGACGCCATGCTCACGGTCGCGACGACCATGAAGCCGCTCGTCGCCTCGTCGGCGCATGCGCTTCCCGCTATCGCGTTCCGTCCCGAGCCGGGCTTGGTCGTGTGTGACCTCGACCTTGTACGCGAGGCGGACCCCGAGGACCTTAAGCTCGGTTATGCGGTACTTGTTGGCACCATGCTTTCGAGCAGCAAGTCCCGCTGGAATCAGTTTACCGAGACCGTCCCCGAGATTCTCGCGGGCGAGGAGGTTGCGCTCGTCAATGCCGTTCAGTGGTCTCAGACTTCCCGCAAGGACGTACTGATGGCCACGAACCCGAGCGCCCGCCATGCGCTCGATTTTGGCAAGACGGGGGAGCGTACCCTGCGCGCCTGCTTGGGCGATGCCGCTTCGCCGGTGCCTGCCTACCAGCTGTTGTCCGAGGGCATGCGCTTTGAGGCGCGCCTAGCACATGATGCCTGCGACTTCGATATCGATTACGTCTTTGAGGTCGATGACTGCCTGGAGGACTTTGGTATCGAGGAGCTTGCCTTTGATCTGGAGCCTGCCGCATATATCGAGGAGTTCCGCAGGCAGCAGTTTGCCCGCTCGAACCGCAGCATGTTGCCGCTGCCCGCGGCACTCGGCGCCATTCGTCTCACGAGCGTTGAGGACGAGGTTCTTGAGCGCCATGCTCACGCCTACTTGGCTTCTCGCAAAGAACTTCTCTAAGTTTTATTGACATCCATCGTCTTTCGTATCATGTTGAGGGGCGGGTTTTCAATCGGTCGCGGATCGCATGCGATTCCGTCGTTCGGTTGAGACCCGTCCCGCACTTTTAGAGACAACAAGAAAGGAATCTGCATGTCAGAGTTTGCTGCCGGCCCTGCCGGTCGTATCGAGCGTGTCCGTGTCCTGATGGCTGAGCGCGGCTACGACGCTATCGTGGTTCGTGACGAGGCCAATCTTCGTTGGCTTACGGGCGTGAAGGGCGTCTTCGATTACACCTTCGAGTTCCCGCACGCGGCGTTTATTACGGCTGACCAGTGCCTGTTCCATACCGACTCGCGCTACCTCAACAGCTTTGAGGAGAACACGCCCGCCGGCAGCCCCTGGGTCTACGACATGGACGAGGGCACCATCCCCGGTTGGGTCGCCGGCAAGATCGCGGCCAACAAGTGCCGCGTCTGCGCTGTCGAGGACGACATGCAGATCAACTTCTACCAGGGTATTCAGCGTGGCCTGGAGGATCGTTCTGTAGCCTGCATACTGCCGCTGATGCATGACGACATTCGCAAGATGCGCGCCGTCAAGGACGCCGAGGAGATCGAGCTCATGCGCCATGCGCAGTCGATCACCGACGCCGCCTTCCAGCATATGCTCGGCTTTATTAAGCCCGGTATGACCGAGAAGCAGGTTCGCAACGAGCTCGAGAACTTTATGTTCGCCAACGGCGCCGACAGCTTGGCCTTCGGCTCTATCGTGGCGAGCGGCCCCAATACCGCCAACCCGCATGCCGTCCCCAGTGATCGCGTGATCGAGAAGGGCGACTTCGTCCTCATGGATTACGGCGCGGGCTACTGCGATTATCGTTCCGACATGACGCGCACCGTCGTGATGGGCGAGCCCACCCAGGAGCAGCTCGACTTGTACGCGCTCGTGCGCCGTACGCACGAGGAGTGCGTCGCCGCCATCCATCCGGGCGTCGAGGGCAACGACATTTTCAAGCTTTCCAAGAAGATCATTGGCGATGCCGGCTATGGCGATTACTACAACCATGGTCTGGGCCACGGCGTCGGTGTCGACATCCACGAGCTGCCCAACTTCAACCGCAGCAAGAATATCATCGAGGTTGGCTCGGTTATCACCATGGAGCCCGGCGTCTACCTGCCCGGCGTGGGCGGCGTGCGCCTGGAGGACTACGGCGTGGTCACCGAGAACGGCTACGAGCCCTTCACCAAGACGCCGCATGATCTCCACGTCATCGATTGCTAGCTCATTTCGATAGATTTTTGGGGCGGGGCGTCCGGATCGAATCGGACGCCCCGCGTTCTCTTTTTATGCGCTCGCTGCAGGCGCCGTCTGCAAGTGTATAATTTTGGTCGTATGTAATTTGGACGCTTGTGCGTTCTGCCCATAACAAGAAAGGTCGCTATGCCTACCATTTCTACCGCCGACTTCAAGAACGGCCTCGGTCTCCGCATTAAGGACAAGGTCTACACCATCGTCGAGTTCCAGCATGTCAAGCCGGGCAAGGGCGGCGCGTTTGTGCGCTACAAGACCCGCGACATCAAGAGCGGCCGCGTCGTCGAGAACACCTGCAACGCCGGCACCAAGTTCGAGAGCGTCATGCTCACTACCCGTGAGTTCCAGTACCTCTACAACGATGGCACCGACTACATCTTCATGGACAACGAGTCCTATGAGCAGGTTCCCGTTCCCGAGGACATGGTGGGCGAGAACTCCAAGTGGCTGCGCGAGAACGACATCTGCCAGCTGCTCTTTGCCGACGATGAGCTCATGGGCGTGACCCCGCCGATGTTCATCGAGACCACCATCGTCCAGACCGACCCGGGCTTTAAGGGCGACACCGTCCAGGGTTCCACCAAGCCGGCCACGATCGACACCGGCGCTGTCATCCAGGTCCCCATGTACCTCAACGAGGGCGAGGTCATCAAGGTTGACACCCGCGACGGCAAGTTCGTCTCCCGCGTCTAGCAACCAACTCTTCTAGGAGGACTCATGCCCCAGGAAATCAAGATTGACGGCATCGGTATATCGCCCGATGTTCTGACCGCCATCGTCTCGCGCGCCGTGTCGGATGTCGAGGGCATCGCCTCCGTTGGCGTCAAGGACCTTGCCACCAACCTTGTCTCCATGATGCTCTCGTCCAAGGCCCCGGCTTCCGAGCCGGCGGTCGAGGCCGAGGTCATCGGCGACAAGCTCGCACTCACCGTGCGTGTCGTGGTGTTCTTTGGCTATCCGTTCAAGAAACTCGCCGAGGCCGTTCGCGCAGCCGTGGTCGCCGCCATCGATGCCCAGGTGGGCGTCGAGGTCGACCGCGTTGACGTTTGCATCGACGGTCTCGTTTTCCCCAAGGAGTAACCTTTGAGCCTTAAGGTTTATCGCGGGCGCACGCTTGCCCGCAGTCAGGCGCTGCAGCTGCTGTTCCAGGCCGAGGCCACGGACAGCCCGCTCGAGCGCGTCCTCGAGGGCGATTTCCTGATCTCGAAGGGTCCCCTCGACCCCTATGCGCTGGAGCTTTGCCGTGGTGCCTACGAGCATATCGATCGCATCGACTGTGCCCTGCGCGCCGTCGCCAAGAACTGGGATCTTATGCGCATGCCCGGCGCCGACCGCAACCTGCTGCGTATCGCCGTCTACGAGATGCGCTTCCTCACCGACGAGGAGGTCTCGGACGCTATTGTTATCAACGAGGCCGTCGAACTTGCCAAGGCCTATGGCACCGACCAGTCCGCGTCGTTCGTCAACGGCGTGCTGGGCAAGATCGCGCGCAGCGAGGAGTTGCCGGGCGAGGACCTGTACCAGGAACTGCTGGCCGAGGATCGCGCTCGCGAGGAGGCCCAGGCTGCTGAGGCTGCCGCCAAGGTCGCTGCCGCTCAGGCTACCGCCGGTGTACTTGCCGAGGATATGGACGCTGCTGAGGCCGTCGAGGCCGACTCCGTCGAGGAGTAGCCATGCCAGAGGGTTCCGTCCGCAACTTCGATGAGATCTCGGATCGCCTGGACCAGATCATCGCCACCGTTCGCTCCAAGGATACGTCCCTGGAGCGTTCGCTCGATTTGTTTGACGAGGCGATTGAGCTTGGTTCCCGTGCGGTCGATATGGTCGACAAGTTTGAGCTGACGCCGCGTGAGGCCGACAAGCTCGAGCAGGAATACGATGAGGATGCGGCAAACGAGTCCCAAGATAGACAGGCTGCATCCCCGGATACGAATGGTTGATGGCATTCATGAAACGCGTGCGTCTCGATGACGAACTGATTTCACAGGGCATCTGCGCCGATCGCGCGGATGCCCTTCGCACTCTTATGGCCGGCTTGGTCTCGAGCGGCGGTGAGCGTTTGACCTCTCCGGGACTCAAGGTGACGCCGGGCCTGCCGCTGCATGTTAAGGGTCGTATTCCGTACGTTGGGCGCGGCGGCCTTAAGCTTGAGGGTGCGCTCGATGCGTTTTGTATCGATCCCACGGGCCTTGCCTGCCTGGACGTAGGCTGCTCTACCGGCGGCTTTACCGATTGCCTGCTCAAGCGCGGAGCTGCGACCGTTGTCTCGGTGGACGTGGGTCGCGCACAGTTCGATTGGTCGTTGCGTCAGGACGATCGCGTGACGCTGCATGAGCGCACCAACGTGACGCAGTTGCCTGAGCTTGGCTATGCCGGCGCCATCGACCTGGCTGTTTGTGATGTCTCGTTTACCGGCATCGCGAATATCATCGACGCCGTGCTGGCGTGTCTGAATCCTTCGGGTTCGTTCTGCACGCTCGTAAAGCCCCAGTTTGAGGCGCCGGCTGCGCTGGTGGGCGAGGGCGGTATCGTGACCGACCTCGCCGTCCGCCGCGATACGCTCGTGGCGGCGATTGAGCTTTTTGCCGCCAAGGGCCTGTTCCCGCTTGACGTGTGCGTGTCGCCCATCCATGGCGCCAAGGGCAACGTGGAGTTTTTCCTGTACGGCACGAGGTTTGCCCCCAGCGAGCGCTCCGATGACGAGTTGCAATCCCAGGTATCGGCTTTGAGCGAGAAAGCTGCAACGCTATGAAGGTCTTTCTGGTTCCCAATTACTACAAGCAAGAGGCGGTCGGGAGCGGCCTGATGCTCGAGCTCTGGCTGACGCGCCAAGGCTACGAGGTCGCTTGGGCTGCCGACCAGCGCTCCAAGATCCAGAGTACGCCCGACGTGGATGGTGCCGACCTTGTCATCACGCTCGGCGGCGACGGCACGCTGCTGCGCGCCGCCCGCATCCTCAACTATCGAGAGATTCCTATTCTGGGTCTTTCCTATGGTCACCTGGGCTTTTTGACGGCGGCTAGTCCCGAGGAACGCGACATTTTGAAGGTTGTGAGCGACGCGCTGTCCGGTGAGCTCCATGTGAGTCGTCGCGCCACGATCGCTGCAGATATCGTTTCCGTGCGTGAGGACGGCTCGAAGGACGTCGTGCGTTCGTTCGCCCTTAACGACATGGCGCTCACGCGCGGGCCGCTTTCCGATATGGTCGAGTTCGACATTACCGTGTCGGGCCACCATATCGATCGCTTGCGCGGCGATGGTGTGGTCGTGTCTACGGCAACTGGTTCCACGGGCTATGCCCTCAGTGCCGGCGGTCCTATCGTGAGCCCGGATTACACGGGCATGGTCTGCGTGCCTATCGCGCCGCATACTATTCAGGCCCGTGCCTTTTTGACCTCGCCGAGCGATGTCGTTGAGATCTTTATGTCCGACGACCGCCCGAGTGTGCCTGCTATTGCCATCGACGGGCAGTTTATTACCTGCGATGGCACCGTCGAGAGCGTGGCCGTACGCCGCGGTCCCGGCGATGTGCTGCTGCTCGACTATGGCCCTGAGAGCTTCTACAACTCGGTAAGCCGCGTGTTCTACGGAGTTCGCCATGATCGATGAGCTGCAGGTTTCAAACATTGCGCTCATTCGCGAGGCGACGCTGGTGCCCAGCGCGGGCCTAACTGTCCTGACCGGCGAGACCGGCGCCGGCAAGACTGCGCTGCTCTCGGCGCTTAAGCTCATTTTGGGCGAGCGCGCGGATTCTTCGACCGTGCGCGAGGGCGAGGCGCTTGCGAGCGTCGAGGCGCGCTTGTTCGATGGCCCGCACGACACGGAGGGCTTCACCGTGCAGCGCAGCCTTTCCGCCGAGGGCCGCAGCCGCGTCAAGATTGACGGCCGCATCGCCAGCGTCCGCGAGCTTTCCGAGCGCGTCGGCGTGATGATGGATCTGTGCGGCCAGCACGAGCATCAGCGCCTGCTCGATCCGGCACATCATGTTGCCATGGTCGATGCCTGGGCTGGTCGCTCTGCGCTCGAGGCGCTGGAAAAGTACCGTGTCTGCTTTAAGGCGTCGCGTACGGCTGCCAAGGAGGTCCGTCGCGTAGAGGAGGCGTCGCGTGCGCAGGGGAGTCGCGTCGAGGAGGCGCGCTTCGCCCTGGAGCGTATCGCTGATGTCGACCCCAAGCCGGGTGAGTATGAGGAGCTCGAGGAGCTGCTGCCGCGCTCGGAGCATGCCGAGGTGCTGGTGGCCACGGCTAACGAAGCCCATACATCGATTGCCGCCGAAGGGGGAGCGCTCGATGCCGTGAACAGCGCCGTGGCCGAGCTTTCCCGTATGGCTACCGTCGATCGCAAACTGGGCGACATTGCCGATGCGCTTTCGGATGCCTGCATCTCCCTTGAGGATAGCGCGAACGAGCTTCGTGCCTATCGCGATGGCGTCGCCTTCGACCCGCGCGAGCTCGCTCGCATGCGTGAGCGGTATTCCGACCTCAAGGGCCTGTTGCGTCAGTGGGGTCCCACCATGGACGATGTTTTTGCCATGCGCGATCGCTCGCAAGAGCTGCTGTCCCTGGTCGATGATGGCGATGAGCAGATCAAAAAGGCGCGTGAGGCACTCGGGAGCGCCGAGCGCGAGCTGTTCGCTGCCGCCAAGGCGCTTAAGCGCGCTCGCAATACGGCGGCCCCGCGCTTCTGCCACGAGGTTGGTCGTCAGATGGCACGCTTGGAGATGGGCGGCGCCGAGCTCGTTTGGGAGTCGCGTGATCTTCCGCGCGCCGAGTGGACGCCGGCGGGTCCTTCAAGCTACGAGCTTTTGTATCGCAGCGGTGCCGGCTTGACGCCGCGCCCCCTGCGCCGCATTGCCTCGGGCGGCGAGCTCAGCCGCGTCATGCTGGCGAGCAAGGTGGTCTTGGGTAATGCTGACGGCGTCGACACACTGGTATTTGACGAGGTCGATGCCGGTGTCGGCGGCTCCACGGCTCGTGCTCTTGCTGGTGTGCTGGTCGATCTTGCCGCTACGCATCAAGTGATTGTCGTAACCCACTTGGCGCAAGTCGCCGTCGTGGCCGACAAGCATTATGTTGTCAGCAAGGAGCCGGGCGATGTTCCCCAGACGCATTTGGACGAGGTAACCGGCGAAGCGCGTACCGCCGAGATCGCCCGCATGCTCAGCGGCGATCAGTCCGAGGCAAGCTTGGCCCACGCAAAGCAGATGCTCGAAGAAGTTCGAGGCTAGGTCGTATCAGCGGTGTTGGTGGGACAAAATAGACTGAAATTTTTGTCCCACTACGCGTTTACTCAACGACCTTGTCCGGTTGGATGAGCTCCTCGTAGTAGCTGATGTGCTCTCGGGCGTCCTCGATTTCGGGTAGCAGGAAGTTGTAGATGACCTCTATGATCATCGTGGCACTCATCTTGGAGAATGCGAAGTCGCCCGTTGTCAGCAGCGCCTCGTGATTGACGGTATTAAAGGTGTAGTCGGCTAGGCGCGCAAGCGGAGACTTGCTGTCGCTGCTGATGACGACTACGGTAGCACCGCAGTCTCGAGCTGCTTTTGCCATGCGATTCAGTCGGCGCGACTTGCCAGAGTTCGAGATCAGCACGATAACGTCGCCGGGGCGCAATGTGAGCGCGAAACCAATCGAGGTCTCGCTTATGGTGCTCGCCATGCAGCGCAGGCCCAGCTGCGAAAACTTAAACGTCGCATCGAGCGCGACCGCGTTCGTATTGCCCACAGCCGCAAACTCAATAACCCCTGCATGCTTAAGGTCATGTACAACAGCCGCCAGCGTATCGTGGTCGATCCCGTCGATGGTCGCATTAAGCTCGCTCACCTTGGCAGCTAGGATGTTCTTGAGGCTCTGCTCCATATTGTCGAGTGAGACCTCGTCAGTCAGGCCCTCGTTGCGCTGGCTTTCCAAATCCCTCGCCAACGAAAACTGAAAGCTGCGGAAGCTACCAAAGCCAAGTTTGCGGCAGAAGCGCGAAACGGTCGCCTCGGACGTGGCGGCGGCGCGTGAGAGCTGAGCTGCCGTGAGGCGTGGCGCCTCGGACTGGTGCTCCAATATATAGTCGACAATGCGCTGCTCGGACTCGCTGTATCCCTGATGGGTACTAATGAGGGAAAGTGCGCTCTTGCTACTATCGGTCATGGATGGCTCCTGGTTGGCATGAAAATCGGAATCGTTTTGTAATGCCATAGTATACGGGCATTTTCAATTACAAGATACACCTTGCCGTTTCAAGTGTTGATGGTAAACTTTCACCTACCGTTTACGGTTATGAAAGAACCTTTCACCGGAGAATTGGGACATTTTCCTTTCCGCGAAAGCGCTGGGTTGGTATCTTTCAGTTGTGGAAAAGCGCGCAAGGACGCGCGTGTAGGGGAGCGCCTGCGGGCGCAGTACTCAAGAAGGAGGGACACATGGCTAAGTTTGACATCATCGCCGCCACCGGTTGCCCGACCGGTATCGCGCACACCTTCATGGCGAAGGAGGCGCTGGAGAAGGCAGCTGCCGAGCGCGGTCTGACCATTAAGGTCGAGACCCATGGCCAGGTCGGTGTCGAGAACGAGCTCACCAAGAGCGAGATCGCTGGTGCCAAGGCCGTTGTCGTCGCAGCCGATAAGGATGTCCAGGCTGAGCGTTTCGCTGGTAAGCCCATGGTTTCCGTCGGTGTTTCCAAGGCCCTGTCCGTCGAGGCCGCCGGAAAGCTGATTGACCGCGCGCTCGCCGCCAAGGGCGACGATACGGTTGCCGCTGCCGCCGATGTCGAGGACGAGGTCGAGGAGAAGGAGTCCATCGGCCACGTCATCTACAAGCACCTCATGAATGGCGTCAGCCACATGTTGGTCTTCGTTGTCGCCGGTGGTGTTCTGACCGCCGTTTCGTTCCTGTGGGGCATCACGTCCTTCGATTCGACGGCTGCCGACTACAACAGCTTTGCCGCTATGCTCAAGATTATCGGCGGTATCGCCATGAACCTCATGGTTCCGGTGCTTTCCGCCTACATCGCCGAGTCCATCGGCAAGCGCCCGGCGCTCGTCCCCGGCTTTGTTGCCGGCATGATCGCCATCCAGGGTCTGCCCGTTAACGCCGATACCGGCATGATCGACGCCGGTGGCGCCGGTGTGGGCTTCGGCTTCCTGGGCGGCATCGTCGGCGGCTTCCTCGCTGGCTATGTCATCCTGCTGCTCGAGAAGGTCTTTGCCGGTCTGCCCAAGAACCTGGACGGCCTCAAGGCAATCTTTTTGTACCCGCTGTTCTCGACTGCTATCGTCGGCCTGGTCATGCTCGGCATCTCCGGCCCCATGGCTGCCATCAACACCGCCATGATGGACTTCCTCAAGGGCCTGTCTGCCTCTGGCGCCGTTGTCCTGGGTCTTGCCATCGGCTGCATGTGCGCCTTTGACATGGGTGGCCCGGTTAACAAGGCTGCTTACGTCACCGGTACGGCTATGCTCACCGAGGCCCTGGCCGCCGGTGTTGGCACCGAGACCTACAACTTCGGCACCAACTTCATGGCTGCCGTTTCCGCCGCCTGCATCGTTCCGCCGCTGATCACCACCTTCGCCGTCGTCGTCGGCAAGAAGTACTTCAGCCAGGAGGATCATGACGCCGGTGTCGTCAACCTCATCCTTGGTTGCACCCACATCACCGAGGGCGCCATTCCGTTCATGACCAAGAACATCTGGCCCGTCATGCCCATCATGATGCTCGGTTCTTCCATCGCCTCGATCCTGACCATTATGTTCAACGTTCACGATCCGGCGCCTCACGGCGGCTTCCTGGTCCTGCCCGTTGTCGAGAACGGTCCGCTTTGGGTCCTCGCGATCCTCATCGGTGCTGTGGTCGGTGGCATCTTGTTCGTGGCCTTCAAGAAGTACGACTTCGAGAAGAACCAGAAGGCCGCTCCTGCAGCCAAGCCGGTTGAGGCCCCCAAGGCCGAGGCTGCCGACTTCGTGAAGGTCGACAACGTCTTTGTCGCCGAGGACTTCGCCTCTCGTGACGAGGCTCTGAGCTTTGTCTCCAACCAGGCCGTCAAGGCCGGTATCGCCGGCGACGCCGACGCCGTGATGAACGCCTTCCTGGCCCGCGAGGCCGAGGGCACCACGGGCATGATGGAGGGCTTCGCCATCCCGCATGCCAAGTCCGACGCCATTACCGAGGCTGCCGTCATCGTCGTCAAGGACGAGTCTGGCGTGACCGGTTGGGACACCATGGACGGCGCTCCCGTCAACGTGGCTATCGCCCTGCTCATCCCCGGTGCACAGGCTGGCACCACGCACCTCAAGATCCTGTCCAAGGTCGCCGAGGCGCTCATGGACGAGGACTTCCGTGGCACCGTCAAGGGTTCCACCGACGCCGCCGAGATCGCCAAGACGATCAACGCCCGCCTGGTCTAATCCCACAGTACGCGAATAACATCGCCCCCTGTAACAAAGGCGAGGACTCCCCACGAGCCCTCGCCTTTTTTCATCCCCCTTCTTCTAACTTGCGGTGAAATAAGGACTGTTTAAATGTTTCAACCCTAAAATCAGTCCATATTTCACCGCAACTTAGAAGAAGGGGATAGCGCGGCCCGTCTATCGGATCGTCCGTGCGGACAAATATTCAGCCAGAATTCCGCTCGCACGATATTTCTTGGACCAACCGAGTTCCCGCAGCTCACCTGCCGGGCGGGGCGGTTAAGTTTGTCGCGAGTTCCGCACGCAAAGGAAAGCACTTAATGTGCTTTCCGTCTTGCGCAGGACTGTAGAGCAGCAAACTTAACCGCCCCGCCCGGCAGGCGAGCGGACAGGAAGGACATCCGTCCAACAATTCGTGCGAAACACAATGAAAAACCGTTTGATGTGAGTTAATATAAACAACGTCGTGAATCTGACTCCTGCCACATGCATGACAGGGGTTAAACACAAAAAAGGAGTCAACTATGGTTTCTGAGAAGGCTACCCTCGTTAATCCTCAGGGTCTGCACATGCGTCCGGCTGGTCTGTTCGCCTCCACCATGGGCAAGTACGCCTGTGACGTGACGGTCGTCACCCCCGAGAAGGAGGTCAACGGCAAGTCCCCGATGGCCCTCATGGCTGCTGGTATCCCCTGCGGCACCGAGGTCGAGGTCAAGTGCGACGGCGCCGACGAGGCCGAGGCTCTGGCTGCTGCCATCGAGCTCATCAAGAGCGGTCTTGGCGAGTAGAACTCAAACGGGTCGCATGTTGAACAACTAAGTTCATATTTGGGAGCGCAGTGACCTGTCTTAAGGTAGCTGCGCTCTTTTGTCATGGATATGGCAAAACGCTTTATCACATGACACGGAGAGAGGAATGGGAATGTATCAGGGAGTCAACGCTTCCGAGGGCATCGGTATCGGCACCGTCATGGTCGCCGTCGATCCCGACTTGACGTTTGAGCCGCACGAGGTTGCTGATTCGGCAGCAGAGAAGGAGCGCTATCAGACCGCTCTTTCGGTCTTCTGCGAGAAGACCCAGGCTCAGGCCGACCACATGAAGGAGACGGTGGGCGAGGCCGAGGCCGAGATCATGAGCGGACACATTGTCCTGGCTCAGGATCCGGGCATGACCGACGCCATCAACGCCGCCATTGACGGCGGCACCTGCGCCGAGCAGGCGCTCATGGACACCTCGACCATGTTCGAGAACATGTTCCTGTCCATGGATGATGAGATGTTCCGTCTGCGCGCGGCCGACATCGCCGACATCCGCACCGGTATTCTGGCCGAGCTGCTGGGCAAGGAGGTCGTCGACCTCTCCGTCCTGCCCGAGAACACCGTCGTTGTCGTGCACGACCTCACGCCGTCCATGACCGCCACGATCGATAAGGCTCACGTTGCCGGTATCGTCACCGAGACCGGCGGCCGCACGTCGCACTCTGCGATTATCGCGCGCGCCCTCGAGATCCCGGCTGTCCTTTCGGTTTCCAACAGCTGCACCGCGCTGCGCAACGGCATGACTGTCGTCGTCGACGGTGGCAAGGGTATCGTCGAGGCCGATCCCGACGAGGAGACGCTCGCTGCCTACACCGCCAAGGCCGAGGCCTTCGCTGCCGAGAAGGCAGCCCTCGAGGCCTTCCGCGGCAAGCCGTCCGTGACTGCCGATGGCATCAAGAAGATCATCGCCTGCAACATCGGCAACCCCGATGACGTGCCCAACGCGCTCGATCACGACGCCGAGGCTATCGGCCTGTTCCGTTCCGAGTTCCTGTTCATGGACTCTGCTGAGCTTCCTTCCGAGGAGGAGCAGTTCAACGCCTACCGTAAGGTCGCCAGCGCGCTCAAGGGCGCTCCGGTCATCATCCGCACGCTCGATGTGGGTGGCGACAAGGAGATTCCGTACCTGCACATGGTCAAGGAAGAGAACCCCTTCATGGGCTTCCGCGCCGTGCGTTACTGCCTGGCCAACCCCGACCAGTACAAGGTCCAGCTCCGCGCCCTGCTGCGCGCCAGCGCCTTCGGTGACGTCAAGATCATGATCCCGCTCGTCACCTGCGTCGAGGAAGTCTTGGCTGTTAAGGAGCTTGTCGAGCAGTGCAAGACCGAGCTGACCGAAGAGGGCCGCAAGTTCAACGAGAACATCGAGGTCGGCATTATGGTCGAGACGCCTGCCGCCTCGCTGCTCGCTGACCGCCTGGCCGAGGTCGCCGACTTCTTCTCCATCGGCACCAACGACCTGATCGGCTACACCATGTGTGCCGACCGTGGCAACGACACCATCTCCAACCTGTACCAGGTTTACTATCCCGCCGTGCTTCGCTCGCTCAAGAACATCATCGAGAGCGGCGTGAAGGCCGGCATCATGGTCGGTATGTGCGGCGAGGCCGCTGCCGATCCGTTGCTCGAGCCGCTGCTGATCAGCTGGGGCCTGGAGGAGTTCTCGATGAGCGCTCCGTCCATCCTGCGCGCCCGCAAGACCATCAGCCAGTGGACCAAGGCCGAGTGCGACGAGCTCGCCGAGAAGGCGCTCGCCTGCAACACCGCTGCCGAGGTCAAGGCACTGCTCGAGTCCGCAGCTCGCTAATTTGGTATCAGAGGTAACCGCGTGGTTGGAATGGGCCGGCCACGCGGCCCTCACATATACAGGGGGTACTGTAAATGTTCTACACGCTAACCGCTAACCCGGCTGTCGACATGACGGTTTCGAGCTCTCCGCTCGAGCCCGACGAGAACGTCCGCACCGGCTCGGCCAGCTACACGGCTAACGGCAAGGGCCTCGACGTGTCCTTCGCCTTTAAGAAGATGGGCGTCGACACCGTCGCGCTCGGTTTCTTCGCCGGCTTCACGGGCAAGTTCATCGTCGAGGAGGTCATGAACCTGGGTTGCCTCTGCCGCCCGGTCTGGACCGACGGTATCACGCGCATCAACACCTACGTCAACGATGGCCAGCACGAGTACGGCATCCTGAACCCCGGTGCTCCGATCACGCCGCAGCATCAGGAGGAGCTCTACAACATCCTGGACACCGCGGGCGACCTTGAGTGCCTGATCGTCTCCGGCTCCGTGCCTCCCAAAGCTACGCCCGACTTCCTGGCTCAGGTCATGGAGCACGCTCAGGCCCGTGGCGCCGACGTCGTCCTGGACCTGTCCTCCGACAAGCTCAAGGAGCTCGCTCACAAGAAGCCGCTGCTCATTAAGCCGAACCATCACGAGATGAAGGCTATCTTCGGCGTGCCGGTCGACACCGACGACGAGGTCCGCGTTGCCATGAAGCTGGCTCACGAGGCCGGCGTCCAGAACGTGCTGCTCACCCGTGGTAGCCGCGGTGACGCTTACTTCTCCAACGGCGAGGACATCTGGTATGCCAAGCGTGAGTTCAACATCAAGCTTGTCTCTTCCGTCTGCGCCGGCGACTGCACCCTCGCTGCGTTCCTGCACAAGTGGTACAGGGATCGCGACAACGTCGAGGAGGCCATGAAGCTCGCTATGGCCACCGGCGCCAACGTTGCTGAGTCCGTCGGCATCGGCGACTTTGGTCACGTCGACGAGTACAGCAAGCGCGTTGCCGTTCGCAAGCTCGATCGCAAGTAAGCGAAACACGACAAACTCGTGCGCATACGGCGTCCCGGTTTCGACCGGGGCGCCGTTTTTTGTCCCACTCGAACCTCGGAGCCGCGCTTCACGCGTTCCACACCGTTCACCGAGTTGTTGTAGCCTTTTGCCGAAGCGTGGAATATACTTTCATTAACACGTTGCTTCGTGAAAGGAACATTCATGATTTACACGCTTACTGCAAATCCCGCTATTGACTACAACATCTCCTGCGATGGCTTGTCCGCCAACACCGTTACCCGCACCCGTAACGCTGTCTACACCCCCAACGGCAAGGGTCTCAACGTTTCGTTTACGCTCGACCACTACGGCGTCGACACCACGATCCTGGGCTTCTTCGCCGGCTTCTCGGGTGAGTATATCGTTAAGGGCGCCGAGGCCCTGGGCGTGCCCGTCAAGCCCGTGTGGACTGACGGCATCACGCGTGTCAACGTGTTCCTCAATGCCGGTCCCGACACCGAGTACAACATGGTCAACGCCGGTGCCGCCATCAACGAGGCCAACGAGCAGGAGATGTTTGAGCTGATCGATTCGCTCGAGGACATGACCTGCCTGGTCATTAGCGGCTCGCTGCCCCCCAACACCTCTGAGGGCTTCCTGGCCGAGGTGCTTCGCCGCGTTAAGGCAAAGGGCGCCGAGTTCGTGCTCGATATTTCGAGCCATCAGTTGGCCGACCTCATTGCTATGGAGCCGCTCCTCATTAAGCCTAACGACGACGAGCTGCTCGACATCTTTGGCATTAAGGTGAGCGGCGGCGACGATGAGTCCGTCAAGGCTGCCATGGCCGAGCTGCATGCCAAGGGCGCCAAGAACGTGCTGTTGACCCTGGGTGGCGCCGGCGCGTACTTCTCCAACGGCGAGCACATCTGGTTTGCCAACCGTACCTTTGAGGTCAAGCTGCTGTCGACCGTTTGCGCCGGTGACTCTTCGCTGGCCGCCTTCCTGTCCGTGTGGCACGACGCTCCCGAGCGCGTCGAGGACGCCCTGCGCCTCTCGATGGCCACCGGCGCCAACGTGGTCGAGTGCCCGGGTCTGGGCGATTTTGCCAAGGTCGATGAGTATCAGAAGGGTATTGCAATTCGTCAGGTTTGCTAGTTCCGGCACCTTGCCTGAATAGTTCAATTATTTCGCATCC
>CAJLRE010000014.1 GCA_905208975.1 uncultured Collinsella sp.
TCCCGGGTGCCAATATTTTGGTGCCGCTTTTGTTGGGCTGCCTGCTCAACACGCTATTCCCCGACCTGTTCAAAACGCTCGGCAGCTTTACGCTTGGCATGACTCAGCAGGGCGCCGGCCCGCTCGTGGGCGCTTTTTTGCTCATCGTCGGTACGACGATTTCGTTTAAGAGTGCTCCTGCCGCCGCTGCCCGCGGTGCCATCATCATCGCCGTCAAGCAGATCGTGGTCGTTGCTGTGTCGCTGCTCATCCTTTATGTGTTCAACGACAACTTGTTTGGCATCTCTGCCATGGTGATGCTGGCGGCTTGTACCGGCGCCAACAACGCTATGTACGCTGGACTGATGGGTACCATGGGCAACGAGGCCGAGCGTGGCGCTGTCGCCATCACCACGCTCGTTGTCGGCCCTCCGGTCACGATGATCGTGCTCGGTGCTGCCGGTCAGGCTCCGATTGGCTGGTCGCTCGTGGGCGCCATCCTTCCGATTGTCGTTGGCATTATCCTGGGCAACCTGTTCCCCAGCTTTAAGAAGATGATGGCACCGGCACTTTCCGCCATCATTGTGCTCGTCTTCTTTGCCATGGGCTCGACCATGACCTTTGGCCAGCTCATTAATGGCGGTCTCCCCGGTATTCTGCTCGGCGTGATCTGCTCGGTGGTCTTTGCAATTCCCGTTGTCGCGGTCGATAAGCTCACGGGCGGTACGGGTGTCGCGGGTGCGGCCATTTCGAGCTGCGCCGGAGCCAATGTGGCCACGCCTGCTGCCATGGCAAGCGTCAACGAGGCCTTGTACGGCGGTGCGGTGCTCGCGACGGCCACGGCACAGGTTGCTGCCTGCGCAATCGTTACGGCTATTTTGACCCCGCTGGTCACCAGCTGGTGCTACAAGCATTTTGAGGGCCAGGACAACGGCGATAGCAAGGCAACGACCGACAAGGCCGTCGCAGCTGCCTAATGCCAAGCGGCAATCAAAGCTAAAAACTAGTCACGCCACAGGGCGGCCACGGGGGATCCCGTGGCCGCCCTGCAGTTTCTGTAGGGTCTCTGGAACACTTTACCCTGCTAAAGCTGGCATAACAGCTAGAGTGAACGTCGTACAAAGGCAAGGAAAAATACCAAACAAATCGGTGAACGGTAGTTGTTCGCGCTCGCATTTCCTGCGGGTTTGTAAAAAACGCCTTTATGATATAAAAAAAGAAACATATAACAGCCCAGATGGAGAGGGTCGCTATGTTATCCTTCTCAAACGGGTGAAATCTTGGGTTTTGGGTTGTAGTTCCAAGGTGGACAAACGTTTTCCCTGCACCAACGTGTGGTGAAGAACGGAAGAAGCCGGTAGTGCAAGCCGAACATTCAAGAATTCAATAAGCAGCGGTGTGAGAGAGCGCCGCATTACACGTAACTAGGAGCGTGGTTACACAATGCAGGAGGCATGGGAAGGCTTCAAGGAAGGCATCTGGACGGGAGAGGTTGACGTCCGAGACTTCATCCAGAAGAACTACACCCCCTACGAGGGCGACGAGTCGTTCCTCGCCGGCCCGACCGAGCGTACCAAGGAGCTGTGGGGCGAGGTTCTCGACCTGCTGCTCAAGGAGCGCGAGCAGGGCGGCGTCCTCGATATGGACACCAAGACCGTCACGGGTATCGTGAGCCACCCCGCTGGCTACATCGATAACGCCCATCGCGACAAGGAGACCATCGTCGGCCTCCAGACCGACAAGCCGCTCAAGCGCGCGCTGCACGTCAACGGCGGTATCCGCATCGCTTGCCAGGCTGCCAGCCAGCACGGCTACAAGATCGACGAGAACGTTGTCGAGCGCTACACCTTCGAGCGCAAAACTCACAACGCCGGCGTCTTCGATGTCTACACCCCCGAGATGCGCGCCTGCCGCTCGGCCCACATCATCACCGGTCTGCCCGATGGCTATGGCCGCGGCCGCATCATCGGCGACTACCGTCGTGTCGCCCTGTACGGTGTCGACTACCTGATCAAGGACAAGGAGGCCCAGAAGGCTTCCACCCCGACGGTCATGACCGCCGACAACATCCGCGATCGTGAGGAGCTGCAGGAGCAGATCCGCGCCCTCGGCGAGCTCAAGATGATGGCCGAGACCTATGGTTTCGACATTTCCAACCCTGCTACCAACACGCAGGAGGCCATCCAGTGGATGTACTTCGCCTACCTCGCTTCCGTCAAGGAGCAGAACGGCGCCGCTATGTCCATCGGCCGTACCTCCACGTTCATCGACATCTACGCTGAGCGCGACCTTGCCAACGGTACCTTCACCGAGGAGCAGATCCAGGAGTTCGTGGATCACTTCATCATGAAGCTCCGCATGGTCAAGTTTGCCCGTACCCCCGAGTACCAGGCCCTGTTTACCGGCGATCCGCAGTGGGTCACCGAGTCCATCGGCGGCATGGGTGTTGACGGCCGTACGCTCGTTACCAAGATGAGCTACCGCTACCTGCACACGCTCGAGAACATGGGCACCAGCCCCGAGCCCAACATGACCGTTCTGTGGTCGACCCGTCTGCCCGAGAACTTCAAGAAGTTCTGCGCCAAGACTTCTGTCGCCAGCTCCTCGATTCAGTACGAGAACGACGACCTCATGCGCGTCTACCACGGCGACGACTACGGCATTGCCTGCTGCGTGTCCTCCATGCGCATCGGCAAGGAGATGCAGTTCTTCGGCGCCCGCGCCAACCTGGCCAAGTGCCTGCTGTACGCACTCAACGGCGGTGTTGACGAGGTCTCCAAGAAGCAGGTCGGCCCCAAGTATCGCGCCGTCGAGGGCGATACGCTCGATTACGACGACGTTGTGGCCAAGTACAACGACATGATGAAGTGGCTCGCTGGCGTGTACGTCAACTCGCTGAACATCATCCACTACATGCACGACAAGTATTGCTACGAGCGCATCCAGATGGCTCTGCACGACAAGCACGTGCACCGCTGGTTCGCTACGGGCATTGCTGGCCTTTCCGTCGTGGCTGACTCCCTGTCCGCCATCAAGTACGCCAAGGTCCACCCCGTCCGCGACGAGAACGGCATCATTGTCGACTTCGAGACCGAGGGCGAGTTCCCCAAGTACGGTAACGACGACGACCGCGTCGACCAGATCGCTCACGACGTTGTGCACCAGTTCATGGAGTACATCCGCATGAACGACACCTACCGCAACTCCGTGCCCACGACCTCGGTTCTGACCATCACCTCCAACGTCGTGTACGGCAAGAAGACCGGTTCTACGCCTGATGGCCGCAAGGCTGGCCAGCCCTTCGCCCCGGGTGCTAACCCCATGCACAAGCGCGATAGCCACGGCGCCATCGCTTCGCTGTCTTCGGTTTCCAAGCTCCCGTTCCGCGATGCTCAGGACGGCATCTCCAACACCTTCTCCATCATCCCGGGTGCGCTCGGCAAGGAGGACCAGGTGTTCTTTGGCGATATCGACCTTGATCAGCTGGGCGAGTAACTATTGTTAGTGCTATACTAACAATAACGATTACTGATTAGTGCGCCGGCTTCGGCCGGCGCCTATCGATCGAAGGAGACACATTATGAAGGTTTCTGAAGTTTCCGAGACTCAGGCCGATAACCTGGTCCACATGCTCGACGCTTACGCCGAGAAGGGTGGCCACCACCTGAACATCAACGTCTTCAACCGTGAGACGCTGCTCGACGCTCAGGCTCACCCCGAGAAGTACCCGCAGCTGACCATTCGCGTTTCTGGCTACGCCGTGAACTTCCACACGCTCACCAAGGAGCAGCAGGACGAGGTCATTTCGCGTACCTTCCACAACAAGTTCTAAAGGGGTTTAACTCCCGCAGGATCGCCGGGGCTGTTTGGGCTACCTCCCAAAACGTCCTCGGACATGCAAGAAGCCCTCGCTGCGCACTTCGTGCGGCGAGGGCTTCTTGCGTCCTGCGGAATATTTTGGGAGGTAGCCCAAACGGCCCCGGCGGGGTCCTGTGTAGTTACCCTTTAGGCGGAACTCTCCTAATGGGTTGAGCGTTCTGGATTCTTGCTTGCTACCGTTTATCGCGTATAGCTACCGTTTGCGGAATAAGTAACACTCCTTAATAAACCGTGTAGAATCTCAGATAAGCACGGAGTTTTCCAGGGAGACGCTGTCCTTTGTTGTGTGCAAGGGGCGGCGTCTCTTTGGCGCTTGGAGGCCGTTCTGCAGCAGGACGGCGGACGTGCGTCACATATTCAAAAGCCAACGTCGAGATGGGTTGTGATGATAATGGGCAAGTACGTAATCGTGGTTGAGTCTGGTTCGGATGTGACGCCGGAGCTCTGCGAGCGCTATGGCATCGTGCGCGTGCCCATGCATGTCACGATTGGTGACGAGACCGTCGAAGACGGATCGATCGACCCGCTTGAGATTTACTCGCGCTGCAACGAGTTTGGTGTGATGCCCAAGACCAGCGGTTGCTCGCCGGCGGATTTTGCGCATGTGTACGACCGCATCCACGCCGAGCGGCCCGATGCGACCATTTTGCATCTTGCGTATTCCGAGGTTACGACTTGCTCGCATCAGTCGTCGAAGATTGCGGCAAAGGGCCGCGATTACGTCTTCTCCATGGATACGCGCTTTGTGTCGGTGGGCCAGTCGCTTGTCGCCGTTGAGACCGCCAAGTATATCGAAGCCCATCCGGATGCCACCGTCGACGAGATTTTCGCCTTTACCAATTCGGTGATGGACCGCGTGCTGCTGGGCTTTGTTCCTACGGACCTTGCCTTCCTTAAGGCGGGTGGTCGCTTGTCCAACGTCGCGTTTCTTGGCGCCCATCTGCTCAAGATTAAGCCCTGCATTGAGGTAACGGGTGGCAAATTCGTGGCGACCAAGAAGCTCCGCGGCTCTATGCTCAAATGTGCCCGTGCCTTTATTGACCACATGGTTGCGAAGGGCGATATTGATTACTCGCACATTGGTTTGGCGTATTCAGTGGGCCTTTCCGAGGAGCTGCGCGACGATATGGAAGTCTATGCGCACGACCTGGGCTTTAAGGACGTTACCTGGACTCAGGTCGGCGGCGTCATCTCGAGCCACTGCGGCCCGACCGCCTTCGGTGCGGTGCTCACGCTTAAGGCGTAAAGGCCGCAGGCGAGCGTTCTCCAGCCTGACATCTCGACGTAGCCCCCAGCCTTGGTGATGGGGGATAGATTAAAACGTGCCGTTCTAGTCCGAGGCGTTTAAACGCAAACGCATGGGCTAGAATGACTCTGGCATTTTAATTGGTTGCATCCAAGGAGAGGCAAGGTAGCGCGAATGGCAGAAATGACGCTTGAGGGTGTGGACGCTCGTCCCGAGGACTCTGCGTTTGCCCTTGGCCGCGTGCATTCGATCGAGACGATGGGAACGGTCGACGGACCCGGCATCCGCTTTGTGGTGTTTGTTCAGGGCTGTCCCATGCGCTGCGCGTATTGCCACAATCCCGATACCTGGTCGGTCAACGGCGGCACCATGGTGACCGTCGAGCACCTGATGGATGAGTTCCAGAGTAACCACGAGTTCTATCGCAGCGGTGGCATTACGGTGTCCGGTGGCGAGCCGCTCCTGCAGCCCGAGTTTTTGGCCGACCTGTTCCGTGCAATGCACAACAACCCCGATGGCCGTGTACATACCTGCCTAGATAGCTGTGGCTATGCATTTGACCCCAAGCATCCGGAGAAGTTCGATGCTGTTCTCAACGAGACCGATATGGTGCTGCTCGACATCAAGCATGCCGATCCGGTTGAGCATAAAAAGCTGACCGGTTGCGATCCTGCGCGCATCCTGGCGTTTGGCGATGAGCTTGCCCGTCGCAAGATTAAGGTTGTTATTCGCCACGTGGTGGTGCCGGGTATCACCGATACGGCGGAGGAATGCGAGAAGCTCGGTCGCCTGATCGCTCCATGGCACAACGTGGTGGGCCTGGAAATGCTGCCGTATCACACGATGGGTGTCGTCAAGTACGAGCAGCTGGGTATTCCCTATAAGCTCGAGGGCGTGCCCCAGATGGATACCGCGCGCATGCCCGAGCTGCGCAACGCAGTCATGGCCGGCATGAAAAAGCGCCGTGCGGAACTCAAAAACGCCATCGGCTAGCAGCACTCATTGGGGACAGACTTAAATGAGTGCCCCGGGCACATAGTTGATCGCTAAAGAGCCCCGTCAAGTTGCGGTGGAATAGTTCTTGTGTATCGGCCTATGCCGTCCAAACAGGAACTATTTCACCGCAACTGCGTTTTGGGCAGAGATGCGCAACAGAATCGTGCCATTTGGATAAATACGCCTGTGGTTTCTTTAAAGACGCCTTAAACGGTGTCAAACAATTTGGGAAAGAAATGGCTGCTCAGTATTATGCTGCTCGTATATGAACGGGCACAATCAGGAGACCACGTGCGAAAGGGCAAATCGCGGGACGAGTATGTGCCGCAGCATGGCAGCAGATATGAGACGAAGGGCATGTCTTCGCGCGGCCTTGCCGACGCTCGCTTTCGCGGGGCGAAGATTGCCGCCATAGGAATGCTAGCGTTAGCGGTTTTTATCCTCGGAATTGCCGTTAAAACCCACGCCTTGGAGCGAACGGTGCGCTCAGATGCGTCAACGGTACAGCTGCAAAACGAGAAGGTTTCAAAGTCCAAAGCGTCGGCAGATCAAGCTCTGTCGACGGCAGATCTCAAGACGAGACTTTCGAAGGCGGACTTCAACGATATCCCTTCGGGTGATACCGTTCAAACCTTCTCGTTGGTGGATAACAAGACTCCTACCTTGGAGGATCAGAGCCTTACCTCGCTCCAGGATGCCCTGAGTCGGGCGCAGGAGCTGGGCGACGTAGGCGTAGTGTTCTACGACCTATCGAGCGGTAGGGGCGTGACGTATAACGCCGATGTCGCGGTGTATGGAGCGAGCAGTTACAAGGCGCTGTATGCGCTCTATATTTGCGAGACGTTGGTCGAATCGGGGCAGGTGTCGCTCGATTGGGCTTTAGCCACGTATGGTGGTTACAGCATGGGCTGGCAGACGGTACGCGACCTTATCGAGAATGCCGTCGTCAACTCGGACAACGATTCGTTTATCGCGTTACGCGCGGCGTTTGACCATGATGGCTATGAGGATTGGATTGCCAACCTGGGTGTTGATAACGAAACGGCACTGGATCCGATGAGTGATTTTCCGACCTACTGCCCGCGCACCTCGGCCAAGTTGTGGTGCGAGATGAGTGAGTATTTGAGCTGTGACACCGAGACGTCGCAATGGCTGTCGGGCCTTCTGACCTCTACGACCCGATCGTTTATTCGCGATGGCATTGCGGACGATCAGGTCTTGGTGCGCAACAAGGCGGGTTGGATCAGCGAGGACGGTTGCTATTCGACATGCGATGCCGGACTGATCGACGTCGACGGCCATAGCTATGTTATGAGCGTCATGACGTCGATGCCGTGGAGCGATCGCTCGAGCGAGGTTACGGCTGCGATTGCAAAGGCGCTCTATGATGTGCGGTCCTCGTTGGCCTAGCGACTTCGTAAAAAGTGAAAGAACCAAAATGCTGGTACCATACCGTGGATAAGCAATTTGCACGAATTTGGGGGGATGGCATGGCAACCATCGCGATCATAGGCGCACTCGAAAAAGAGGTTACGCAGATTAAAGAAGAACTGAACGGCGCTCATGTGTCGCAAGAGGCGGGCTTGACCGTTGTAAGCGGCGAGCTTGACGGTCTGACAGTAGTCGCCACGACCGCTGGCATGGGCACCGTGAATGCCGCCGCCGCAACGCAGCATCTCATCAGCAAATACGCCCCGCGGGCAGTTGTGTTTTCGGGTATCGCGGGCGGCCTAAACCCTAAGCTCCATATTAACGACGTGATTATTGGCAAGTGCCTGCGCTATCTGGATACTGACACGGCACTCATTGCCGAGTCGGCGCCGGGGCTCGAGGAGTTTGTCTCGACGCCGGCGTTGGTTGATGTTGCTGCCGCCGTGCTTGCCGAGCATGGATTTGTGGATGCCTCGACGGAGGAGACTTCTGCGGAGAAGGACCCCAAGCAGTTCCTGTGTGGCACTATCGCCACGGGTGACCGCTTTGTTACGGGTGACGCCATGCGTAACGCTGCGATTGAGGCCACGCATGCCGATTGCGTCGAGATGGAGGGCGCGGCAATTGCGCACATCGCGGCCAAGAATGGTGTCGATTGCCTGGTGCTGCGCGCTATCAGCGATAATTGTGACGAGGCATATGACGCGTTTTGTGAGCGCGAGTTCGATCTGGATGAGTACGCTCGCACCGCGAGCGGCATCACGCTTGACATCGTTCGTCGTATTGCCGCCGCGCAATAGCGCGCCCGTTTTGTAAAAACCTACGACCAAGGAGTGTCCATGGCCGATTCCATTAACTATCAGCTTGCCAAGTTCGTCGCCAGCTATGGCAAGGTTTCGCAGATTCCCGAGTCCACCTGCCCCGAGGTGAGCTTTGTCGGCCGCTCCAACGTGGGCAAGTCGTCGATTATGAACAAGCTTTTTGGCCGCAAGAACCTGGTCAAGGTTTCGAGTACGCCGGGCAAAACGAGCAACATCAACTTCTTTGAGGCCGATGACGTGCATTTTGTCGACCTGCCGGGTTACGGTTTCGCCCGTCGCTCCAAAGCTGAGCGCGATCGCTGGGCCGAGCTTATCGGCGACTTCTTTGACTCCGAGCGCAGCTTTAACCTGGTTGTATCACTGGTTGACATTCGTCACGACCCCAGCAAGCTCGATCATGACATGATCGACTACCTGCAAGGCAACGAGTTCAACTTTATCGTCTGCCTCACCAAAGCCGACAAGCTCAGCCGCACCCAGCAGGCCCGCCAGTCAGCAGCCATCAAAAAGCAGCTCAACGTCCCGGCCGAGAATGTGATCATCACGAGCTCCCAGACCGGCACCGGTATCGACGAACTCAAGCGCCGCATCGCCGAGGCCTGCCTCTAATCGAGCTGCAACCCCTCAAAAGCTCTTATCTATATCACCTCAGTGATAGTTATTGGTAAACTATCACTGAGGTGATATTTTTTAGGAGGCCGATATGGAGCTGTGGCACGGGTCGGAGGTTGTTGTCGAGCATCCGTCGCTGGATAGATGTAAGCAGTTCAACGACTATGGACGTGGGTTTTATTGCACGCCACATGAGGAAATGGCGATGGAATGGGCATGCCGGACCGAGTCCGATGGTATCGCGAATCGATATGAGCTCGATATGGATGGTCTCGCGGTCTTGGATTTGGAGTCCGGGGAGTTTTCAATTCTTAATTGGCTTGCGATTTTGGCCGACAACCGGGAGTTTAATGTCTCGACGCCGCTGGCACGCGAAGGACTTCGCTATCTGCTGGATAACTGCCTGATTGATATTTCTCCCTATGATGTTATTCGAGGCTATCGCGCCGACGATTCCTACTTTTCGTTTGCAAGACAGTTCGTTAACGGCATGATCTCGCTCAGGCAACTGCAACTCATTATGCGTTTGGGCGATTTGGGCATCCAATACGCTCTTATGAGTGAGCGCGCGTTCTCGGCGATCAGGTTCCGCGATTGGAAGCAGGCCTCGGGAGCTGAGTTTTATCCCAAACGATTTGAGCGAGAACAGAATGCTCGACGTAAGTATCTGGATACGATAAACGGATTTGACACCGAGGGTGTCGACATTAGGGATTTGATGGCAGGGAGGGTTGATTTAAATGATCCAAGAGTTAACGGATTGTGGGCCGAGTAGGACATATCCCGTCTATTACCTCGAGGACGCAATGAACAACCTAGGCGACTGCTTTGACTATGCCGTTAATGATTATGGAGCAGAGGGATCGGAAGTTGCTGAACTCTTTTGCCTCAGCGGCGTAGCTCGCGAGTTCGAACGCGGCAACGCATGGGTCGTATCGGGAAAATCGGGCGTTGAGCTGTTCGCGCTTATCGCTGAAAGATCGGGCTATCAAAACAGGCCTATACCGGACTGCACCTATCGATTTGAGAAGACGCCGGAATATTGGGCGGGCTGGATGCTGGCATACCTGCAGTGGCGTTTAGGGGAGTCTTTCGAAGATCTGCTGCATGTCGTTCCATTTGATGCGCTGCGCGGTCTGTACTATCCCTGGCATGAAGCCTCAGAGGAACGTGTGGCGCGTCTTATTTGCGATATGGCGAAGAAAACACCTCGTCAAACTAAACTGGCGCAAGCAAGAAAGAGGCTCAAGAAAACCCAACAAGACCTGGCATACGAATCGGGCGTATCACTCCGCTCAATCCAAATGTACGAACAGCGCCAGAGAAACATCAACGAAGCATCGGTAACAACCGTAAGGGATATGGCGAAAGTCCTGCACTGCAGCATCGAAGACATCTTAGAGCCAGTCTTTGAATACAAAGAAACTAGCGCAGCCTAAAAGAGATGCTGGCCGCTGATTGCTCAAGTTGCAGTTCGAGCAATTTGAGCAGCGAAGCCGGCTGCCTAGTGGGGGCATGTGGGCCTTCTAGGT
Organism: uncultured Collinsella sp.; assembly: GCA_905208975.1. GTDB lineage: Bacteria > Actinomycetota > Coriobacteriia > Coriobacteriales > Coriobacteriaceae > Collinsella. The sequence goes on from CAJLRE010000014.1 coordinate 10,497, forward strand.
ATCAAAATCCGCCTACGTATTGAAATGCCCCGCCAAGCTAAAGTGCTCGGCGGGGCATATTTCGATTGACGATGCTAGCAGGGGTTGAACTTTAATATGCCGCGAGTAAGAGGCGCCTGCATTTAGCAATTAAAGTAAATTATTCAATTCGGGTGCTCAGCCAGTATTCTCCATTTGAAGCTAAGATTGCGTACGTAATTCCATTTTTGACAGTTGGCGTACCTACGCAGGCAGCGCCAATCTCCTTAGCGTCGGAAAATGAGAGTGTTGGATCAATTGCTTGTATGGTTGCTAATGCTGTCGCCGCGGCATAATCTGAATTTTCGAAGTACATGACTATGTTTTTGAAGCAGTTTTCTGATCCAAGATAGCTGAATAGTAGTTGACTGCTCGAGTCCGAGAAAAAACCTCCAATACCGGCAAGCGTAGAGCCATTTTTTATCTGAAGCTCGAGTCCCGTGCCGCTATCGTCTAACTCGTAACTCGCCTTCATACTGCTGCAATTGGGAATATCGGAGAATTCCTCGTTAAGTCGTTCAATAAAGCCTTCAGGTGAAATTGAAAACGATCCGTCGCCAAGAAAGGAAGTAATTTCCTTTTCGTTGCGGGTGTCAACGACCTCTCCGCATTTTTCGCATTCTCGTATTTCCTTTGAGGTGGCGTCTACGTAGTCAACTTCGGTAGTCCACGAGCCCGGTTGGTGTCCGAGTGGCTCCCCTTTCGTTTCGCCGCAACGCTGGCAGGTTTTCGGTGTCGTACAAGTTGCTTCTTCCCATTCGTGCCCGAGAGGCTCTCCCTCGGTTTTGCCGCAACTTTTGCATACACGGGGGCTAGTGCAGGTTGCATTGGCCCATAGCTTGTGGCTACAAAACAATTGAGGAAACAGCATGGGCAAACTGAAGATGATGACAACTGCCACGGCAGCTGCGATTGCCGCTCGTTTTTTATTGCCTAATTTATGAATGGCCCGCGTTAGAAGTGAGTCGTTTTCTTCATTTTTGCGTGCGCCGTCATCTTCGTTTGATGGCGGAATTTCAGAGGAGGGGATGTCGCTAGCACCATCAGAAAACTGCTCGGCTTTGAAATCTGGCTTCCGCTCGTCGGACTCGCTGAGTGCCTTTTCCTCGTCGGGCTCCTTCATCTCGTCATTCATGTTTATCGAGGCTCCTTCCTAGCTATGAATCTGCGATGGGCATTTTTGATAAGCGGAATGGCTGGTGACATAAATATATCCCAGTTTGGGATATATCAAAATGGAATATAGCGTAAACGGCATGAACGTTGATGCTAACAGGACATGCGGAAAATGCCTTTCCCAGATTCGTCGGGAGCAAGGTATCACTCAGGTTGAACTTGCAAAGAAGCTGGGGGTACCTCAGTCGTTCATCTCAAAGGTCGAGACCGGGGAACGCAGCCTTAGGGTTTATGAGCAGTTTGTCTATGCGGATGCACTTGGAATTGCCGTCGGAGTCCTCGTGCAAAGACTTGGGGCGGATTTGAGCGGTGGAGATAAATAGATTGCGCCGCGAATCGGGCGATAGTTAAATCAGCGAATGCGATATCCTGTCGAGGCTGCGCAGGCCCCCTTGGGGCTTCCCCTGAAAACAATCCGCAGATCGAATTGCCCCGTCGCGCGAAGCGTACGACGGGGCAATTCATGATCGAGGACGTTTTCAGGGGAAGCCCCAAGGGGACCGGTGAGAGCAATGAGGCAGGGCGCTACAGGTATTCGATCTGGGCGCCTTCCGTGTCGCACGTCAGAATATGCGTCTCACACTTGGGGAACTGCTCACGCAGCTTGACCTGCAGGAACTTCGCCACGATGGTATCGTCGGTTACGGCCATGAGGGTCGAGCCGGAGCCACTGATCCAGATGGTCTTGGTGCCGCCGTTAAGGCAGGTGTCGCGCACAGCGTTGTAGTCGGGGATGAGGCGACGGCGATACGGCTCTTGGATGCGGTCGTCGTTGGCGGCGGCAATCAGATCCAGGTCGCCGGTCTCCAGGCCGCGCGTCATGCCGGCGATGCGGCCCATTTGCCATACGGCGGTGGAGAGTGGAATCTCCTGCGGCACAACCTTGCGCGCCTCGCTCGTATGTACCTCGTAGGGCGGAATCACGGTAATAAAACGCAAGCGATCGCTCACCTCGTAGCGCAGGCACTGGGGGAGCGAATCGGTCGGCGTAAAGGAGCAGACGGCGCCGCCCAGGATGGCGGGGGCGACGTTATCGGGATGGCCCTCGACCTCGGTGGCAATGCGGACGAGCTCGGCGCGGTCGACGGTGTGGCCTGTCAGCGCGGCGGCGGCCATAATGCCGGCGACGACGCAGGTTGAGCTGGAGCCCAGGCCGCGGGCGACGGGAACGTCAGTCTGAATGTCGATGGCGACGGGGAAGGCCGGCTCGCCCCATGCGGCCAGTGCGTCGACAAAGCTCACGTAGACTAGGTTGTTCTCGTTTTGAAACTCCTCGGGGCAGCCCGTGATGGTGAGCTTGTCGGCGCGCTCGAAGGTGAAGTGCGAGTAGAGGCTGACGGCCATGCCGAGGGTGTCGTAGCCGATGCCTAGGTTGGCGCTCGTTGCTGGGACGGTGATTTTGATCATGTGAGTCCTCCTGGCGTGCCTGGCTGTTTAGTTCGCTGCTCGGGCAGTCCTGCGCAAGACGGAAAGCACATTAAGTGCTTTCCTTTGCGTGCGGAACTCGCGACGAACTAAACAGCCAGGCACGCTGTGCGCGTTCGTCATCATCCCGGGGATTATCTGATAAAAGAAGGTGCGCCGGCTTTCGCCGGCGCTTAATAAGGAATCTAGTTGGTGCTCATTCGTTTTGCTGCAGACTCGACGTAGCTTGCCATCTCATCGACGTCGCAGACGTCTTCGAAACGGACGGGTTTGGATTCGAGTTCGGCGAGCTGGGTCGGGGCGACCGTGTTGGTGGCCTGCTCGAGCACACGCATAGCCTCAAAATCATCCTCGGGAACGTCGAGCCCCAGGGCGTCGCAGCAGGCGCGTGGGAACTTGTAGGGGCTGGCGGTCGAAAGCAGCACGCGGGCCTTGGCGCCCTCGGCGGAAGCGACCTGCTCAAAGACGTGGTAGCCGCAAGCGGTGTGCGGGTCGATCACGTAGCCGTTCGCGTCCCAGCAGCTCTTGATGGCAGCGCGGACCTCGTCCTCGCTGGCCCAACCGCAGCCAAAGACGCTCTGAATCTTTGCCAGCAGTTCGGCGGGTACCTCGTAGCGGCCGGTCTGGGCAAGCTGCTCCATAAGGCCGGCAACGAGCTCACAGTCGCCGTCGGACAGGAAGTAGAGCATGCGCTCCAGGTTGGAGCTAATAAGGATGTCCATCGACGGCGAGATGGTCGTGAAGAACGGACGGTTGCGGTCGTAGACGCCGGTGGTCAGGAAGTCAGCCAGAACGTTGTTCTTGTCGCTCGCGACGATGAGCTTGGCGACGGGCAGACCCATGCGCTTGGCATAGTAGCCGGCCAGGATATCGCCAAAGTTGCCGGTCGGCACGCAGAACTCCACGGCATCGCCGGCCTTGATGGCGCCGGCGCGCAGCAGCTGCGCATAGGCGGCAAAGTAGTAGACAACCTGCGGCACCAGGCGGCCGACGTTGATGGAGTTGGCGCTCGAGAGCACCGTGCCGGCGGCCTCCAGGCGCTCGGCAAGCTCCTTATCGGCAAAGATGCGCTTGACGGCACTCTGGGCGTCGTCGAAGTTACCGCGGATGCCGCAGACGGCGACGTTATCGCCCTCCTGTGTGGACATCTGCAGATTCTGCACGCGGCTGACTTTGCCTTCGGGATAAAAGACGGTGATGCCCGTCCCCGGAGCGTCGGCAAAACCGGCGAGTGCGGCCTTGCCGGTGTCGCCCGACGTGGCGGTGACGATCATGATGCGCTCGGCGCCGCCGTCCTTGGCGGAAGTGCGGGCCATGAGGCGGGGGAGCATCTGCAAGGCGACGTCCTTGAAGGCGCTTGTGGGGCCGCCAAAGAGCTCCATCACATAGGTCTGAGGGGCGTCAGCGCCCGGCGCAGCGTCGAGTTTGACGAGCGGCGTAACCTCTTCACTCGCGAACGTGCCGCGGTATGCCTCGTCGACACACGCCGAAATTTCTTCGGCCGTGTAATCATTCAGTAACATTCCCAACACATCTTGAGCGATTTCAAAGTACGATTTATCTGCAAGCGAGTTGATATCGACCTGCTGGGTGCCGAGCTCGTCTGAGACAAACAAACCCCCGTCGGGAGCGATGCCGGTGCGGATTGCCACCTTACTTGAGCACGATAAAGTGCGTCCTCGTGTACTATGATAAGTTCCCATATAACACTGCTCCTCGGATGCCTTGGTCCCAATCGGTGAAACCATGGTATCAGAGCGCGCAAAGTAGGTTCGCAGAGGCTTTTTAGAAAGGTAACCTCAAGCCCATGATTAAGATTGCCAAGTTTGGCGGCTCGTCGGTCGCCGACGCCGAACACTTCAAGAAGATTAAGGCCATTGTCGACGCCGACCCTGCCCGCCGTTTTGTGGTGGTTTCTGCCTGCGGTCGCCGCTTTAAGGGCGACACCAAGGTGACCGACCTGCTCTATCTGGTCAATGCGCACGTTAAGTACCACGTGTCGTGTGAGGAGCTGCTCGAGGACATCGGCCAGCGCTATTTTGATATCGCTGACGAGCTGGAGCTCACCTATCCCATTCGTGAGGAGTTTGCAGCCTTTGCCGAGCGCGCCCGCTCGGGCGGCTACTCCACCGAGGAACTCGTGAGCCGCGGCGAGTACTTTACCGCCCGTCTGATGGCCGAGTACCTGGGCCTGCCGTTCCTGGATGCCGCGACGGTCGTGGCGTTCCATCATGACGGTACGCTCAGCATGAACCGCACCGCCGAGCTGGTGCAGGAGTACGGCCAGCAGGGTGGCTTTGTCATGCCCGGTTTCTACGGCGCGACGCGTGAGGGCCAGATCAAACTGCTCGACCGCGGCGGCGGCGATATTTCCGGCTCGATTCTGGCCAAGTGCCTAGGCGCCGACCTGTACGAGAACTGGACCGACGTTTCGGGCTTCTATTCTGCTGATCCTCGCATTGTGCCCGAGGCTCAGCCCATCGCCCGCGTTACCTACGAGGAGCTGCGCGAGCTTTCGTACATGGGTGCAAGCGTCCTGCACGAGGAGGCCGTGTTCCCCGTGCGCGAGGCAGGCATTCCGCTGGTCATCAAGAACACCAATGCGCCGCAGGACCCTGGCACCATCATTAGCGAGACGGCTGACGAGGGTGAGGCGGAGCCTATCATTACCGGCGTGACCGGCAAGCGCGGCTTTGTCGCCATCAACGTTGCCCGCGACCGCACCAAGCCCCGTGTCGGCTTTATGCGCCGTGCACTTTCGGTCTTCGAGCGCTATGACGTTTCCGTCGAGCATATGCCCACCGGCGTCGACCGCTTTGGCGCCGTGGTGCAGGAGCGGGATGTGCACGATTCGCTGTACTCACTCGTGGGTGACATCCAGCAGGAGGTCGAGCCGCTCGAGATCGAGGTTGTCGAGGGCTTGGCGCTCATCGCGACCGTCGGTCGTAACCTGCGCGGCCGCGCAGGTATCTCGGGCCACCTGTTTGGCATGCTCGGCCAGGCCGGCGTGAGCGTGCGCATGATTTCGCAGAGCTGTGACGAGATCAACATCATTATCGGTGTCGAGGAGAAGGACTTCGACTTGGCGATTCGGACCATTTATCGTGCCTTCTCCGACGAGAACGGCATTGTGAAGGTCGCGGACCTGGAGGCTCCCGCGCCGGTCGAACCCGCCCTGGCCGCCCTCCACAAGTAGCGGCCATCCCGGTAGATTTTTGGGACATGCCTGAAAATCTACCTTTTGGCGCACGAGTAGATTTTGGGGCATGTCCCAAGAATCTACCGTGGGGCGTTTCGTTTCGGTTTCGTTTCGACGGGGCGGGTTTCATGCCCGTCCCGTTTTTGTATACACTGGGCAAGAACATTCAGCCTGCTCGGCGTGCGGGCAAAAGCCACAACCTTTAAAGGGGGAAGCATGAAACAGTACACGGTTGCTATTTTGGGCGCGACGGGAGCCGTGGGCACCCAGATGCTCGAGTGTCTCAACGAGCAGGAGTTCCCGGTTGGCAAGCTCAAGCTGCTAGCGAGCGCGCGCTCTGCGGGCAAGACCGTCGAGTTCCGCGGCGAGCAGGTTGTGATCGAGGAAGCTTGCCCCGAGGCCTTTGAGGGTTGCGACATCGTACTCGGCGCTGCCGGCGACGATATCGCGAAGGAGCTGCTGCCCGAGGCCGTCAAGCGCGGCGCCGTTGTGGTCGACAACAGCCACGCCTTCCGCATGGATCCCGAGGTGCCGCTGGTCGTGCCCGAGATCAATGCCGACGATATCAAGTGGCATCACGGCCTTGTCGCCAATCCCAACTGCGCGACTATCATCGGCCTGGTTCCCACGTGGCCGCTGCATCAGCTCGCCGGCGTGAAGCGCATGATCGTCTCGACGTATCAGGCGGCTTCGGGTGCCGGCGCTCCCGGTATGGCTGAGCTCGAGGCTCAGCTGGCCGCCCTGGGCCGCGGCGAGGAGATTCCCGAGCCGCGTGCATTTGCCGCCCAGCTGGCGAGTAACCTGATTCCGCAGATTGGCGGCGTCAAGGAGGAGGGCTTTACCTCCGAGGAGATGAAGCTGCAGAACGAGGGTCGCAAGATCATGCACCTGCCCGAGCTGCGCGTGAACTGCACCTGCGTACGCGTGCCCGTGCTGCGTTCGCACTCCGAGAGCATTACGCTCGAGTTTGAGCGCGACATTACGGTTGAGGAGGCCCGTGCTGCGCTGGCTGCCGCTCCGGGCGTGAAGCTGGTTGACGATATGAGCGCCGAGGATGCGCACGATCGCTTCCCCATGCCGATGGATACGTCCGACCAGGACCTGATTTGGGTCGGCCGCGTGCGTCGCGACATCTCGAACCCCGAGGCCGTGCGCGGTATCACCTTCTGGTGCTGCGGCGACCAAATCCGTAAGGGCGCGGCAACCAACGCCGTCCAGATCGCTAAGCTGCTCTGCGAGTAGTGTGACCTGTCCGGCGGGGGCCGGGCTTGGTTTTCAGAACGTCCTCGACCATGTGTGGCGCCTTGTCCTGCTCCTTCGGAGCTGCGGACAAGGCGCCACACTGGTCTGCGGAATGTTCTGAAAACCAAGCCCGGCCCCCGCCTGCGGTGACTCGGCTGCGAGCGGTCCGCGATGGGGCCGTTGCTAGTTGGGGCCGCTGGGCTGATGTGGGGGCACGTGGTTGTTGCGGGCCCTAGTCCCGGCGGCGGCCTCGGCGCTTTGCGCCTGCCGCCTTGGGGGGGGCTGCGGAGCGCGGCCGGCAGCTGCGGCGCGTTGCGCCTGCTGCCTGCGGGGACTTTGGGGTCGTGCGGCAGCTGGGGCGCTGTCGCGCCTGCTGCCTTGGGTGACTTTGGGGTCGATTGGGGTTGTCTGCACAATTCGCGGTATTATGTTGCGGAGTTTTGAAAGGAGCCGCTGGTGGTCACGACGACATTTGCTTCGCCTTTGGGCGAAATCTTGCTTGCCGCTGATGGCCGCGGTCTGACGGGGCTTTGGTTTGAGGGGCAGGAGCACTTTGGTTCCACGCTTCTCCGGGAAGACTCCGAACATGTTGAAGGCGCCGACGCGGTTTCCGGTACCGGTGGCATGTTGCCGGTGAGTCCGGCAAATGGCGCGGCTTCTTCGGTGCTTGAGCGTTCTTGGGCTTGGCTGAATGCTTATTTTGCGGGGCAGGAGCCTCGGTTTACGCCGCCGTTGCATATGATCGGCACGGCGTTCCAGCGCGAGGTTTGGTTTGAGCTGCTTTCAATTCCGCGTGGCGAAGTCGCTACGTATGGCGAGATCGCTCAGCGTGTTGCGGCTCGACATCGTGTGCCGGGAAATGAGGCGCCCGTCGTGTCTCCTCGTGCGGTGGGGGCTGCGGTTGCGCGTAATCCCATTTCGATTATCGTGCCGTGCCATCGCGTGGTCGCGGTCGACGGATCGCTCAACGGATATGCTGGCGGCCTTGATCGCAAGGAGTGGCTGCTTCGGCTTGAGGGCGCGTACGAGGAATAGCGCTCGAACGCTTTGCATAACTAGGACGCCGCGAAAGGACGAGCCTCCGTCCTTCTACGGCCGGCATGCGTCCAGACGCTTGGCATCTGCGCTTTAAGTTTGGCTAAGCCATATCTTGCGTATTTGAAAACGCGCAGGTTGAGCCGCTAGGGCTGTGCTAAGGCAGCTTTCGGTGCGCTATTATCGGCAGTATCGAAACCTGTATTTCCATGCGCCAAAGGAGCAACTATGAAGCTGATGCTTGCCGAGGACGAACCTGGTCTCTCCCGCGCCCTCACCGCGATTCTTCAACATAGCGACTACGAGGTCGACACCGCCCTCGACGGCTTGACGGCGCTCGAGAATCTACTCACCAACGATTACGACGCCGCAATCCTGGACATCATGATGCCCGGCATGGACGGCATCGAGGTGCTCAAGCGTACACGCGCCGCCGGAAATCGACTGCCCATCATCATGCTCACGGCAAAAAGCGAGGTGTCCGATAGGGTCGAGGGCCTGGATGCCGGTGCCAACGATTACCTGACCAAGCCGTTTGCCGCCAAGGAACTGCTTGCGCGTATTCGTGCCATGACGCGCGCCGCGACGGCAATTGACGCCACGACGCTCAGCGTGGGTAACGTGCGCCTCGACACGGCGGCTTGCACGCTTGTGGGACCCTTGGGCGAGGAGCACCTGGCCAATCGCGAGTTTCAGCTTATGGAACTCTTTATGCGCAACGCCGGCACGCGCATGCCCACTGAACGTCTGATGCTCGAGGTTTGGGGTGAGGACGCGCCCGAAGGCGCCAACGTGGTGTGGGTCTATATCTCGTACCTGCGCAAAAAGCTGACGGCGCTTGGTGCCAACGTTGCCATTCGCGCGTCGCGTAACCAGGGCTATTCGCTCGAGGTTGTCGAGGAAGGCGAATAAGCGTGAGCGCGAGCGCGTGGTGCAAGCGCATGACGGAGTGGTTTCACGCCGCCTCGAGTAGTACGGGGCGGGCTAATTCTGTTGACGCATTGGGCCGCCGTCTGCGTCGCAAGTTTATCCTCGTTGCCATGGGCGCCGTGACCGTGGTGCTCACGCTTATCATCGCCGGCATCAACATCGTCAATTATTCGCATGTCTGCAAGATGGCCGACGCTCGCCTGGACTATATTCTGGCGGGCAAGGACGGTATCGATTGGGGGGACGAGCCTAAAGCCGAGCCCGCTAATGGCAAGGATGCCGGCGATAGCCAAGCGGGCGTTCGCATCAGACACTTCGAAGGCATGACGGCGGAGTCTCCCTTCGACACGCGCTACTTTACGGTGACGATTGACGCCGGACAGGTTGCCGATGTCAATACGGCCCGCATTGCCGCGGTTGGTGCCAAGCGCGCCGCCAGTATTGCCGCAAGGCTGCATGCCAAGGGCTGGACCTCGGGCTTCTCTGGCAATTATCGTTATACGACCGACGTCCAGGACGACGAGATCACCTATGTGTTCGTGGACTGCTCGCGCGAGCTTGCAAGCTTTCATTCGTTTTTGAGCGCGAGCGTGGCGATCAGTTACATTGGCTGGCTGGCGGTGCTGGCAATTGTGGCGGGTGCCTCGGGCGCGGTGATTCGACCGATGGTCGAGAGCTACAGCAAGCAAAAGCGCTTTATTACCGATGCGAGCCACGAGATCAAGACGCCGCTGGCTGTAATTGACGCCGCCAATGAGGTACAAGAGATCGAGAGCGGCGAAAGTGAGTGGACGCAGAGCATTCACGAGCAGGTTGCGCGGCTGACGGCGCTCACGGAACGTCTAGTGTTTTTGGCACGTATGGACGAGGGCTCGGCGGGCTTTACCATGACATCGATCGATCTTTCGGAGGCCGTGGACAAGGCTGCGGCGCCGTTTGAATCGGTGGCGGTTTCGCGCGGCAAGCGTCTGTCGACGTCGATTGCGTGCGGCGTGCGGGCCCATGCCGATGCTGCGGCGGTGGCGCAGGTGGTTGAGCTGCTTCTGGACAACGCCACGCGCTATGCGAGCGAGGGCAGCGTGATTGAGCTGAGCCTGCGTGCCGTTTCGCGCGTTCAGGGTAAGGGCGCCACCGAGCTTGTCGTATCGAACGCCGTGGACGAGCTGCCCGAAGGCGACCTAGATCGATTGTTCGACCGCTTCTATCGTGCGGACGTGTCGCGCAGCTCCAAGACGGGCGGCTCGGGCGTGGGCCTATCCGTGGTGCGTGCCATCGCCGAAGCCCATGGCGGGAGCGCTTCTGTCTGCGGCCACGGTAACCAGATCACCTTCACCGTCCGCCTCTAAGACCTGCCAAAAAGGGACAGGTTTATTTTGGCAGGTTTTATCTGTGCAGACGGCAGCGGAGGCTGGCGGTGATCGGCGCCATGAACGCCACCGACCCAAATAAACGCACCTCTAACTGCTAAAATATGGACATCGTTGTTCGGCTCCCGAAGGAAAGGAGACGGTCATGCAGTACGAGATCGGCGGAGGGGCTTTCCCGGTTGTTACGTGCAACCTTAGCGACGGCGAATCCATGATCACCGAAAGCGGTGCCATGGTCTGGATGACCCCCAACATGGAGATGTTCACCTCGGGCGGTGGTATAGGCAAGATGTTCTCTAAGGCTTTTTCGGGTGAGGCGTTGTTCCAAAACATTTGGACCGCGCACGGCGATGGCATGATTGCGTTTGGCTCTTGCTTCCCCGGCCGCATTATACCGATCGAGATTGGCCCTGGTAAGAGCTGGATTTTGCAGAAGCGTTCGTTCCTTGCCGCGGAAAGTGGTGTTGAGCTGAGCATCCACTTTAACAAGAAGGCAAAGACCGGCGTCTTTGGCGGCGAGGGTTTTATCATGCAAAAGCTCACGGGCTCGGGTATTGCCTTTGCCGAGATCGACGGCGACCTAGTTGAGTACGAGCTTGCTGCTGGCCAGCAAATGATTGTAGATACCGGCAACGTGGCCGGCTTTGAGGAGACGGTGAGCATCGACGCGCAGATGGTCAAGGGCGTCAAAAACATCATGTTTGGCGGTGAAGGCGTGTTCAACACTGTGCTCACCGGTCCGGGGCGCATCTGGCTGCAGACAATGCCCATTTCCAATCTTGCGGCAGCAGTGGCTTCGATGACCAACAACAATAACTAATCGTGTATAGGATGACGCGCGCGGCGGGCCCGGCCTGTCGTGCGCGTTTTTTGGTGGCAAACGCCCTGTTTATCGGGTGCGGCTGTGCTCCTGCAGCGCATAGATCGACTTATCCATGTTGAACAGGTAGGCCACGACGCAGACAATAAAGAACGTCGGCAGACTGCTAAAGCCAAAGACCTCGCAGCCAATAAAGATGGGCGCGAGCAGCGTATTGGTGGCGCTGCCAAAAACGGCGGCGTAGCCCAGCGCGGCGCAGAGCTCGACGGGCATGCCGAGAATCCCGGCGAGTACGACACCCAGGCTGGCTCCGATGGAGAACAGCGGCGTCACCTCGCCACCCTGATATCCTGCGGCAAGCGTGGCGATGGTGAGTACGAATTTGAGCGCCCAGTCCCAAGGCATGATCGACGCCTCGCCGTTGTCACCCAGTGCCGCGGATATCAGGTTGGTGCCAAGGCCGCAGTATCGCCCCTGCCACAGCACGAACAGAATCGCCGACAGCGCAAGGCCCATAACGGCAACGCGTATGTAAGGGCTGGGGAGCAGCCGCACTGCAAAGGTCTTGGCATGGGCAAGGCACCAGGCAAAAGCTCCACCTACCATACCAAACGCGATACCCAACAACGCCAGCCGTCCAAGACCGGGGAGGTCGAGCGCATACGAGGCGGTAACGGCGACCTCGAACTTCTCGAGCCCCAGGGCGCCCGAGGTCATGCTTGCGGCAAGTGAAGCCGTAAGCGCGGGGAACAACGCGCGGTATTCAATGCGTCCGGCGACCAGCACCTCGATAGCAAAGACCGTGGCGGCGAGCGGCGTTCGAAAGAGTCCGGCAAAGCCGGCAGCCATGCCGATAAGCAAAAACGTGTTGCCGGGGTCGCGGAAAGGCAGACGTCGGCCGATCCAATGCGAGACGGTGGCGCCGATCTGCACGGCCACGCCTTCGCGTCCCGCGCTGCCGCCAAAGAGGTGCGTCCCCCACGTGCTCAGCATGATGAGCGGCACTAAGCGCGGGGAGATGGCGTCCTCGCGTCCGTGGCCTACGTCGAATACTAAGCTCATGCCCCGATCGGTGCCTTTGCCCCAGGTGCGGTAGGCAAATACGATGGCCAAGCCCATGAGGGCGAGGAAGGGAAGGAGCAGCGCGATGTGCTCGTCGCGGAAGGCGCCGATCGCCAGGAGCACACGACCAAAAAGGGCACAGATGACGCCAACGATGATGCCGACAGGGATTCCGACGGCACCCATAAGCACGAGGCCACTATAGGTGTTGACCAGGCGTTTGATTCTGCTTGAAGCGCTGCTTTCTGACATTTTGCTTTCCGACACTTGCTCTCTTGATAGAAAAAGAGCTGGAGTTGTGCATCGTTGAGAGGCTTTCCAGCTTTAGCAAAACAAACTTATAAGATGCGACGGGCCGCGTCAAGATAATTACCGGACGGCCTAGGAGGCGGCTGGTTGGCTGGCTTAAAACCTAGCGCGTGAAATGACGCCCCACGCTATTCAGCGCGCTTGATAGGATGACGAACCACAGTCTTAAGTTTCTCCGGTGCACATTTGCGTGGATCGGAGAGATAGATTTCGTGATGTAAACGGGTGTCTGAGAAGTCGGGGGCATAGCCCTGTTCGGTCGCGTATTCATGCATGGCGTCTACGGTTGTCGGCTCGCTGTCATAGGGTCCGGTATGCATGCACTGAACGCAGAGACCCTCATCAACTTTAAGCAGCTCAACAGCGGTAAAGTCTAGTTTCTTTTTGGCCGTGGCTTCAGCGACTGCCCAGTCAAAATCATCTCGGCTAACGAAATCGGGCAGGCGGATGCACGAGATAAAGTTGAAATTGTCCTTGCGTACATAATCGATGTCGCTACCGGGGGAGTCTTGCCACCAGAATCCCTCGAGCGGCGGTACCACAAAGTCGAAATAGCCCTCGATGCTCCTTGGGCCTTTCTTCGACATCTTGACGGTATAGGCGATGCCGTAAAGTAGCGGCAGGGCGTTTTGATACTCGCCACCTTCGGTATTTGGGTCGCCCTTTCCGCGAACGGCAACGTAGTTCACAGGCGGGACAGTTACGATACTCGGCTTGCTTGCAGGTTTGTAGAGCTCCTTGCATTCCTTCTTAAAGTCGAACGCCATGTTGACCGCCTTTCTGCGTATTGGCCTGCTTAGATAGTTGAATCATATCATAGAAACGAACAGCTGTTCGAATTATTTGGCTGACAGATTGAGATGCGTGCGTTGTGCTTGGCGGTCGGCCTGACCCCGTCGATGATTTCTCGGCCTCCCCGGCGCCTCATCTATAGCTGCCGTTTCCCCATATAAAACCTGCCAAAATAAACCTGTCCCTTTTTGGTAGGTGGGAAATGGGTAATACTAAAGAGTTATCCGACCAGATGGGAATTAATCGATGGCCTATATCGAATTCAAAGACGTCATCAAAGCATACGGCGAGGGCGACGCCCGCATTCATGCGCTCGACGGCGCGAGCTTTACGGTCGAGCGCGGCGAGCTCGCTATCATCCTGGGCGCTTCGGGCGCCGGCAAGACTACGGCCCTCAACATTCTGGGCGGCATGGATACGGCGACTTCCGGCACCGTGACGGTGGACGGGCGCGACGTGAGCTCCGCCAACGAGGCGCAGCTCGTGGAATACCGCCGTGCCGACGTCGGCTTTGTCTTTCAGTTCTACAATCTGGTCCCCAACCTGACAGCGCTCGAAAACGTCGAGCTCGCGGTGCAAATCTGCCCCGATTCGCTCGATGCCGAGCAAACGCTTTGCCAGGTGGGCCTGGGCGAGCGCCTTGCCAACTTTCCCGCGCAGCTTTCGGGCGGCGAGCAGCAGCGCGTGTCCATTGCCCGTGCGCTGGCCAAGAACCCCAAGCTGCTCCTTTGCGACGAGCCCACGGGTGCACTCGACTACAAAACTGGCAAGCAGATTCTGCAGCTACTGCAGGACACCTGTCGCAAACAAGGCATCACGGTCATTATCATCACCCACAACTCCGCGCTTGCGCCCATGGCCGACCGTCTGATTCGCTTTAAGAACGGTCGCGTGGAGAGCGAGACGGTCCAGCAAAATCCCGTGCCTATTGAGACGATCGAGTGGTAGCGCCCATGGACCAGGACCGCCAAAACAGCCAGCGCCGCGACGCGCAGAACGCGGAGCGCGAGCAGGATTTTACGACCTACCGTACTGCCCAAAGCTCAAACGATATGGTGCCGATGGTTTTTCGTCGTGGCATCTACCGCACAATCCGAGGCAGTCTTAAGCGCTTCTTATCCATCGTGGTCATCACCGCGCTCGGCGTGAGCGTGATGTGCGGCCTCAAGGCGGGTTGCGAGGATCTGTGCGATTCGGTCGACGCTTACTTTGACCAGCAGAATGTTTATGACATCAACGTGCAGTCGACCTATGGTCTGACCGATGATGATCTTGCTGCGATCCAAGAGGTCGATGGCGTCGAGACGGCCGAGGGCATCTATACCGAGACCGCCTATACCGCCGTGGGTACGACGCGCGAGCGTGTCGTCGTACAGAGCCTCTCCAAAGAGAATATTGACCAACCGGTGCTAGTACGCGGCGAGCTGCCCGAGACTTCGGGCGAAGTGGCAGTGACCTCACGTTTTTTGAAGGCTTCGGGCAAGAAAATCGGCGATACGGTGAGCTTTGCCGCCAACGATGCGAGCTCGTCGAACCAAAGCGCCAAGGACCAGTTTGCCGATGGAGACTATACCATCACGGCCGAGGTTCTCGATCCCACCGACGTGAGCTCCGACTCGACGGTTAACGCCTTTCGTGCTGCTTCGGCTGCGGACTATAAGTTCTATGTGAGCGAGGATGCCGCGATATCTTCTTCCTACTCCGCTGTCCACGTGGTCGTCGAGGGAGCCAAGAGCCTCAACTCCTATTCGGATGCCTACTCGGCAAAGATCAATGAGGTCAAGGGCAATATCGAGAAGATCCGCGAGGAGCGTGAGAAGGCGCGCGCCCAGGAGCTGACGGTCGACACACCGGCGAGCTTGGACGCGGCTGAGCGTCAGGCGAATATGGTCTTTGGGATCGAGCAGGACAACATCAATCGCATGGCCGAGGGCAGCGACGAGCGTGCGCAGGCGCAAGCCGACCTGGACCAGCGCCGCGCCGCCGCCGACCAGCAGTTTGCCGATGCCCGCGCCGAGCTCTCTGACCTAGGCGAATGCACCTGGTACATCCAGGACCGCGGCAATATCGCAAGCTACTCGAGCGTCGAGAGCGATAGTTCTTCGATCGAGGCCATCGCCACGGTGTTCCCGTTCATCTTCTTTATCGTCGCCGTGCTCATCAGCCTCACCACCGCCACGCGCATGGTCGAGGAGGAGCGCACGCTCATTGGCCTGTACAAGGCGCTCGGCTATTCGCGCGGGCGTATCCTGTCCAAATACGTGGACTACGCGCTGTGGGCGTGTCTGATTGGCGGCGTGCTGGGCAACATCATCGGATTTGTGGGCCTGCCGCTGTTCCTGTTTACGGTGTTCGATGATATGTACTCACTGCCCCAGATGCTGCTTTCGTACGATATCGTGTCCTCGATTGTCTCGGTGGCGCTGTTTGCCGTGGGCGTGGTGGGCGCTACGATTATCGCCTGCCGCCACGAGATGGCCGAGACGCCGGCTTCGCTCATGCGTCCCAAGGCGCCGCGCGCCGGCTCACGCATTCTGCTCGAGCGCATCGGCTTTATTTGGCGCCGCATGGGCTTCTTGAACAAGGTGGCAGCACGTAACCTGTTCCGCTACAAAAAGCGCGCCTTTATGACCATCTTCGGTATCGCCGGCTGCACGGCGCTCGTGATTTGCGGTATGGGAATTCGCGACACGTCGGTGGCGCTTTCGCCCAAACAGTACGGGCATATCACGCGCTATGACTTGCTGGCGGTCGCCAATCCCGACGATTTTTCGCAGACGTGCGCGGCATTGGATGAGCGCAGCACGGCCAATGATTCCAACGTGACGGTGACCTCGACCCTGCCGATTATGACCGACAACGTCACCTTTACGTTTGGCGGCAAGAGCGAGACCGTGCAGCTCATCGTGATTCCCGACGACCGCACGGGTGACTTGGGCGATTACGTGCGCCTGGAGGATGAGTCCAAAGAACCGCTCGCCCTGCGTGACGGAGACGTGTATTTGAGCAAGAGCTCTCAGCTGGTGCTGGGGATCAAGCCGGGTGACACGGCTCACGTCCAGGATTCGTCGCTCAATGTTGCCAAGGTCAAAGTCAGCGACATCTCGCTCAACTATCTAGGCAACACGCTTTACATGACGCAGGGCACCTATGAGCGCGCGTTCGGTCGAAGTGCACGCCTTAACGGCGTCTTTGTGCTGCTTAAGGGTTCGTCGGCCGACCAGATTGCGTTTAGCAAGAATCTTAAGAGCGACGGTTGGCTTACGATTTCGAGTACGGCCGAGCATTGGGAGAACTACGAAGCGAACTTTACGATTATCAATTCGGTCGTGGTGCTTGTGACCTTTATGGCGGCGTGTCTGTCGTTTGTGGTGGTATTTACGTTGTCTAACACCAACATCTCGGAGCGCGAACGCGAGCTGGCGACTATTAAGGTGCTGGGTTTCCGTCGTGGCGAGGTGCACCATTACGTCAACAAGGAGACGTTGATTCTTACGGCGATCGGAGCCGCGCTGGGCGTTCCGCTGGGCGGCTTGCTGGCCGAGAGTTTTACGTACATTTTGCAGATGCCGTCATTGTACTTTGACGTTGAGGTCGAGCCGCTGAGCTACGTGCTGTCCGTTCTGCTGGCCTTTGCCTTTACGTTTATCGTCAACCTCGCTACCAATCGCACCCTCAACAAGATCGACATGGTCGGCGCCCTCAAGAGCGCCGAGTGACCTGCCAAAAAGGGACAGGTTTATTTTGGCAGGTTTTATCTGGGCGAACGCCGGACAACCATTAGGTGGCCCGGCGTTCGCCCCGTTTTGCTGGGGATGTCTGTCGTTCAGTGCTCTTACTGGCCAATCCAGTGTTGCGCATAGCTCTTAATGTCCTCGGTAAAACCGTCAAGGTCGTCAAGGGTGATCACGCTGTCGATAAGCAAATTGGCTATCTCGCGGTGCATTGTGCTGCGGCGAATGTCGTTTGCAATTACGCCTGAGGACAGCTTGTCTCTATTGAGGCGCTCTTCTAGTGTCCAAAATCTACTGGACGCTTCGCTGTCGCCGTTCAGCATCTCAACGTACTGGGCGATGAGCTTTTCCATATAACGTTCTTGCCATTGAGGAAGCATTTTCTTAAATAGCTTCCAGTCGCTTTCGGCTACGTCGCGCATATGTCCTCCGCTCGTCAAACGGGCTTTCCATTTGCCTTTCATTCTATTTGGTTTTCGCTCACAGGCGTGGATGAGAGGCTCTCTTTAGCCTTCGAGATTGGGCTTGTATGGGTCGTATGCCACAAAATGGGCCTATCTACTACGTTTGCTACCACACCCTCGACCGTGACAAAGATTATGAAATTAAAACCGCAGGTAGATGGCTTGCCAGTTTTCGGAAAAGGCGGGTATGGTCGGCCCTCTCGAGTTAAACGTAGTAAATAGGCCCTTTTCTTGGCGCGCGGTCAGCTCAATGCTAATCTCCGTGCCGGAACTGACCCAGTTGTTTGTAAGTTGCGGTGATATACGGACTGTTTGGCGCTTTGGAGCTTCAAAACAGTCCCTATCTCACCGCAACTTAGGAGAAGGGCGGGGGCGGTTGGGTGCTGGTGGGTCGGAGCGTGTTAGGCCTGTTTGCGGTGCTTCCATTGTTTGCGGCACCAGCGCATGAGCGCCTTTATGACGGGAATCGTGATGAGGATGATCCATGCAGGATGGGGCTGTCCCAAACAGAGCCACATGTAGAGGAACCAAGCGATGGCGGCTGCCGGGTAGATGGCCTCGATCAGCTTAGACAGGTGGCGCCGATCGATGAAGTCACCAATCGCGTAGTAGACGGGAACCAGAAAGACGAGGAAAAGCCCCATGCCCCATGTGCCGTAGACAATGCCGAGCACCAGATAGGCGAGAGTGACAAGTGCGGGGAAGGGGAATTTGTTCCATGCACGTCCGACCTTGGTGTGGAAATGCTTGCCATGATGGTCGAGCTTGTCGTGTGCTTCCTTCCAGCTGGAAAACGTCTCGCCGTCGATGGTGACGGTGCCATCGTCATTGGTGCGCACGCTATGTCCATCGTCCTCAAGCGTATCGATATGCACGCCGCACGGCCCCACATGCACCTCTTCGCCCTTGCGCTCGTTGGTCACATGGATGCCGCTCCAACCAACATGGACTTCCTCGCCTTTATTGGGATCAATGACGTGGATACCGCGCGCGAGGGAAATATCGACAAGTGGCTTATCGCTGCAATCAGCGTGCTCGGCAGAATCCTCAGCCTCGTCAGCCTTATCTGAAGCTTTGGTGCCGGCGTTGCTGTTCTGTGCCTCATCATCAGCCTGTGAGTCATCAGCGCTAGCCACCGCCTCCCCATACAGCAGCTCATCCAGCGACACGCCATACAGCGCGGCGAGCGCAATAAGGTTATCGGTATCGGGCGAGGATTCGCTGCGCTCCCATTTACTGACAGCCTGACGACTCACACCCAGCTGGGCGGCAAGCGCCTCCTGAGAAAGCCCGGCAGCTTTACGGCGATCGACGAGGCGCTGTGCCATCGCAAGATCCATGGTGGTTCCTTTCGTTTGATGGTCGAATCGAATGAGCCGAGTATGCCGAGAACAGCCGGTAGCGACCACCATTTCTAGTTAGAATCTGCCCCAACCCTACCGCAACTACCGGTAGCAACCCCTAGCGACCAGCCATTTTAGGACAAATGTCAGTGCTACTCTCAGCTAAGAGCCTGCAACATCCCAAAATCTCAGCCCACGCACTTGCAGCAAGAAGACGAATAGCCTCGGCCTCCCTAGTTACCGCAGGAGGCCCCAGGGCTTTCCTCCCAAATCTTTCCGCAGGACGGAAGGACCCCGCCGCGCGAAGCGCGCAGCGGGGTCCTGACATGTCCGAGGACGATTTGGGAGGAAAGCCCTGGGGCCTCCGATGGGGGTAGTTCCAGCCGAGGCTATTCGTCGCCGAAGCTGATGCCCAACGCCTTGGCCTCGCGTACCAGATCGCTCTGGGGATCGACATACTTGAGCTTGCCGGCGACCTCCTCGAGCGGCATGTGGCACATCTTGCCGTCACGCAGGGCAATCATGTAGCCAAACTCGCCGCGCAGGCAGCCAAGTGCGGCCTCGACGCCGCACTGGGTCGCAAAGATGCGATCCTGGGCATCGGGCTGGCCGCCGCGCTGCGTGTGGCCGGGGATGGCGACGCGGGTCTCGCGACCGGTCTTGGCCTCAATCTCCTTGGCGATGTCGTAGACGATCGACGGGCTCGTGCGCTCGGCAAGCTTCTTCTTGTATTCCTTCTTGGACAGCGCCGCGTCCTCCTTGGAGATAGCGCCCTCGGCGACGGCTACGATGGTAAAGCGGCTGCCGGTCTCCATGCGATGCTCGATGGTCTTGATGACGTTGTCCATGTCGTAGGGGATCTCGGGAATCAGGATGACGTCCGCGCCGCCCGCGACGCCGGCATACAGCGGAATCCAGCCGACCTTGTGGCCCATAATCTCGATGACAAACACGCGCCCGTGGCTCGAAGCGGTGGTGTGGATGTCGTCGATGCACTTGGTGGCGACGTCGATGGCGCTCGTAAAGCCAAACGTCAACTCGGTGCCCCAGGTGTCGTTATCGATGGTCTTGGGCAGGGCGATAACGTTGAGGCCCTCTTCGCGCAGGCGGTTAGCGGTCTTGGTGGAACCGTTGCCGCCCAGCATAAATAGGCAGTCGAGCTGCAGCTTGTGATAGGTGTGGACCATCGCGGGCACCTTCTCGACGCCGTCGGCCTCGGGAATGTCCAGACGTTTGAACGGCGTGCGGCTCGTGCCCAGGATTGTGCCGCCGCGGGTGAGGATGCCGCTAAAATCGGCGGGCGTCATGACGCGGAACCTGCTGTAGATAAGGCCCTGGTAGCCGTCCTCAAAACCATAGATCTCGATAGGCTCTTCGCTATTGGTCATAAGCGTTTTGACAATGCCGCGCATGGTGGCGTTGAGCGCCTGGCAGTCGCCGCCACTGGTAAGAAGACCGATCCTGAGCATGATGAATCCTTCCGGGCAAGTTATAACATGCGCATAAGTTTACCCCCGCACACTGTTGATACGGGGGTAAAACGTGTTAGCTCAAGCGTATAGAAATGTAAACAACGCCAGGCGAGCGTAAAGTCGACGGGCCTGGCTCCTTACAGTGCGAATGCGTCGATGTCGCCCCAGTGGCGGCGCAGCGTGATGGCGGCAGCAGGCTCGGTGTTGTCAAAGACGACCGACCACTGCGTGTTGCTGGTGATGTCTTCCGGATTGGGCTCTTGCGCTGCAGCGCGTAGGGCCTTCCAAGCGACTGCCTCGTCTTGGGCGCCGGTATGGGCGTCGAGGACATCGGCGATTGCGGCGGCGCGCTCTTTACCATGGCCCAGCTCGCCATTCTTTTGGTTGGGCAGCACTTCGTCGTCATGGCAGGCATAGAAGTTCGTAACCTGGCGCACAGGAGTCGCTTTGAAAGTGCGGTCCGGATCGCGCGGATCCCACTCCACCACCCGCGCGTCACCGGCGGCGTCGTTGACAAAGAAGTGGTAATCGCGTCCTGCCATGGCGTGCATGTCGTAGGCGGAAAGCAGGTCGACGGCCTCTTGCGTGGTAGCCGCGCGGTCGAGCACCAGACGGATGGCGAGCGAGGTATTGATGACGGGGCGCTTTGTGTCCTGGTCACAGGGCTTGGAATCCAGGGTGAGCACGGCAATGGACACGCCGCATTCGTTGACACCGTCGAGCTGGGCAAACGGGCCCATCAACGCTGCGGCGCGTCCGGCGACGGAGTCAAGTGGAGTGTTGGCGCCCAGGTTATTGAGGGCCGCAAAGCCGATGGAGGCATAGCCGTCGCGCGGGTGATTGCGCGCCAGCAGCGCCGAGGTGTCGTCCTTAAAGTCGTAATTGCGACCGGTGCGCACGCGGCCTTCGGCATCTACGGCGACAAAAGCGCTGCAGGCAAACTGGGGCGCCTGGACATGTGCCGGCACGCCGGGGAGCACCTGCGCCACCACGGCATCGATGTAGGTCTGGTCGTCGCGCACGCCAGCGGCGATGATGCGATCAAGATCGTAGTCGTAGGCAATGTCGATTGCGTACAGGTCATAGCCATCCGCGTAGCCGGTCAAGCGTTTGAGCGACGCGGCGGACTTGATTTGCTTGTGATAAACGATACCGGTGGCAGCGGCAAGGCCGACGGCGGCTCCCGCGACACCGCAGGCGATGGCAATGTTACGTGGCTTCATGACGGCTCCTCTCGTCCTGTTAGCGCAATTGTCGCAAAAGGAGCGCGGGCATGATGGCTCAACTTGGTGAGCGGCGCGGAATTAAGCACGGAATGAAGAGTGCGGCGCTGGCGTGGCGGGGTATGCTGGAGGGGACCATCAACCCAGCGAAAGGGGAGAGCATGACGGATCAGGAAACGCCCGAGCGCGCGCATGTGACGGCCGATGATATCGAGGCCGCCAACGATCTTATCGACTTTATCGAGGCATGCCCCAGCATGTTCCATACGGCGGCGACCATTATGGCCGAGCTCGACGAGGCGGGCTTTACCTACCTGCCCGAGAATGCGGCGTGGGACATCGAGCCGGGCGGGCGTTATTACACGCAGCGCAACACCTCGAGCGTTGTTGCCTTTAAGGTGGGCGAGGACCTGGCCGCGACGTGGGGCGAGGACGGCGTTGCCGGTGACTATCATTTTCAACTCACGGCGTCGCACAGCGATTCTCCGACGTTTAAGGTCAAGGCCGTGCCCGAGCTCGACGGCGCGGGCGAGACGCTGCGCCTGAACACCGAGGCCTACGGCGGCATGATCGACTACACCTGGTTCGACCGCCCGTTGGCGCTTGCGGGCCGCGTGTTGGTGCGCGAAGGCGACCGTATTGAGAGCCGCCTGCTCGCCACCGAGCGCGAGGTCGCTATCATTCCGAGCCTTGCTATCCATATGAACCGTGGCGTCAACGAGGGCTTTGCTCCCAACCGAGCCGTTGACCTGTGCCCGCTCATCAGCGCTGGCGACCTTAAGCAGGGTGACTTCGATGCCCTGATCGCTGACGAACTGGATGTTGAGCCCGAGCAGATTCTGGGCCGCGATCTGTTCCTGGTCAATCGTCAGGATGCGCGCATTTGGGGCTGGGCCGACGAGTTTATCTCGACGCCCAAGCTCGACGACCTGGCCTGCGCCTACACCTCGCTGCAAGCATTTTTGGGTGCCGAGAACGCGCATGACGTCTCGGTCTTCTGCTGCTTTGATAACGAGGAGGTTGGCTCCGAGACCAAGCAGGGCGCCATGTCGACGTTCTTGGCCGACGCGCTGCGCCGCATCAACGGATCGCTGGGCTTTGATGACGAGTCGTATCATCGCGCCCTTGCCGCATCGATGCTCGTGAGCTGCGACAACGCGCATGCCGTGCACCCCAACCACGCTGAGAAGTGCGACGCCCGCAACCAGGTGGTGCTCAACGGCGGCGTCGTCATCAAGGAGGCAGCCAACCAGCACTACTGCACCGATGCCTTTAGTCGCGCGGTGTTCCAGGCCATCTGCGATGACACTGACGTACCCACGCAGGCCTTCGCAAACAAGAGCGATATGGCGGGTGGCTCCACGCTCGGCAACCTGTCGAACATGCAGGCGAGCATGCATGCCGTGGACGTGGGCCTGCCGCAGCTTGCCATGCACTCGAGCTACGAGACCGGCGGCGTGCGCGACGTGATGTACGCCATCCGCGCCCTCACCGCCTTCTACGAGCGCAACCTAACCATCAACGGCGCCGAAAGCGTGGAACTCTAAATGCGAGCCGAAGAAATGAAGGCCGAGCGTGGGGCTCAGCTTATTGATCGGGGTTTACAGCTGTTCGTCGCCGCTTGCCATGAGTCAGGGGTCGACGTGTCCAAGGCGCGACCAACGAGTGCTGAAGAACTCAAGCGTAACGCCTATTCGGACCGCTATGACGAGGAGACGGACTGGCTCTAATAAGCGAAGTGTCGAAAACGCTAGATGTATGTTTGATATCACTTTGGCGAGAGTGTCGCAGACAGAACTACCGGTATGGCGCAAGCCAACCTGACCCCATTGCGCCAAACCTACCAAAAAGGGACAGGTTTATTTTGGCAGGTTTTATCTGGGCAAATGCCACAACGCCAACGGCAAGACGGAACTGCTAAGGCTTGCAGATGAAGCCGACGCCAGCGAAACGCCGCAGGTAGAGCGCACGCCAGCGAGAGCCCGCCGTTTGAGCCAAGGTGCCGTGAAATGAAAAGGCGCTGACCTTCTGGTCGCGCCTTTGAAATTGAACGGCAGATTGGCCAAACGGCGGGCTCGCAGCGTCGAGTGGTCCGCCGTTCGTTAGAACGGCGGAACCTAAGAGCGCAGCGTCGAGGGGTTCCGGCGTTTGGTAAAACGCCGGAACAAATCAGTGCTCGATCCAACAACGTAAAGTTTCGCCGGCCTGCAGGTGACGCAGGTTCTCCGCGGCGATGTCGACCACATTGTTGAGCGTGGCTGCCAGGTGGAACCAACCTGAGACGTGCGGCGTGATGAGCATGTTGGGTGCATCCCACAGTGGGCTTGTCTCAGACAGCGGCTCGGGGTCGGTGACGTCGACCGCGGCGCCGGCGAGATGGCCCGACTCCAGGGCGGCAACCAAGTCGTCGGCGACCACAAGGTCGCCGCGGCCGCCGTTGGCAAAGAAGGCGCCCGGCTTCATCGCGGCGAAGAACTCGGCGTTCGCCAGGCCGCGGGTCTCGGGTGTGCTGGGCATAAAGG
>CAJLRE010000015.1 GCA_905208975.1 uncultured Collinsella sp.
AGCACTCATTGCCTCTTGCGGTCGTCGTAGTAGCGATACTTTGTGTTCAATATGGCGCTCAATCGCTGCTAAAGCCAATACTCCAAATTGAGACGGTGCGCATGGCGGGTGAAAAGAAGGTTGAGCGGGCCACTGCATTGGTTTCGCAGGTGACCATGGTGAGCAATATCTTGGGTCCTGTGGTCGGGACGGCAGTCTATGGGTGCTTTGGCATCGATGCTCTTTGCACAATCGCGTCGGTAACGTTTGCGATTTCAGCTCTGTTGTTTGGTGGCGTACTCAAGCAAAATGCCTCATCTGAAACGATGGGAGACGGCGCGACTCGTACGACATGCCGAAACGATTTTCGGGAGTCGATTCGGTATCTGTTGCAAAATGCATCATTGGTCGCTGTGATTTTGCTTGCGGCAGTTTTGAACCTTGCGTTGGTTGGGCTAACGATTGGCGCTCCCATTATTGTTACAAAGCATCTCGGCATGCAATCGTCCTGCGTTGGGATAGTTGAGGTTGCTCTGGGCCTGGGTGGTTTTACCGGCAGTGGCTTGGTCGGCATTTGGCCGCATCGTTTTTCTTTCAATGGCATATGTCGATATGTTGCGATGATCTGTTTTGGAGTCGCGCCGATTATTGTTACGCTGCTGTTCGGCGTAGATGTATGCGTGTTCACCGTGTTTGCGGTTGGTTCGGCATGGGTCATGGTGTGGGCGAGCATTACGTCGGTTGAAATCATCGCGTTTGTTCAGCGGGTAGCGCCGACTGAGCTCTGCGGAAAAGTGCTTTCGGTCGTTTACATGGTCCTTTCCTGCGCAACACCTATCGGCCAATTGACGTACGGGGTTGCATATGATCGATGGACACCAGCGATTGTATTCGCAGCCATGTTGGCGGTGCTGACGTTGACGACGGCGCTGTTTTATCGTCTGAAAAATCGCTTGCGGCGATTGTCTTGACGCGCTGGGGCACCGTGAATTTGCGGAGACAGTGGCCCGCCGCGTCGGGACGGCATTGTTTGGGCATGCCTCTCCTTCGTCTACAATATCGTGCAGACGAAGGAGAGGCACGCCCATGATCAAGATGTTCGCGAGTGACTTAGACGGAACGCTGCTGAACGCCCTGCACGAGGCAGATGGGACCATCCGCCGTGCCATTCGCGAGCTGACCGAGGCCGGCCTGCATGTGGTTCCCGCGACCGGACGCTCGACGCTGCCGATCGGCGAGCATGGCTTTACGGGGCTGGCGCTCGATGCCTGCTGCTCTAACGGCTCCATCGTGCGCGACAGTCATGGCGAGGTGCTCAAGACCTGGACCATCGATCCGCAGATCACCGAGGAGCTGCTCAAGGAGTTTCCGGATATCTGTTTTGACTGCTCAACGCCCGATGGCATGTTCTCGAGTGGATCGTTCGAGATGCATCAGGCGGGCTTTAAAAAGGACAGCCCTATCAAGCGTATCGTGATGCGTGGCATGCGTGCGCGTGGCGGGTACCACGAGGAACAGTACTTCGACCAGTCGATCGGTGACATCCTGCGCCATGACGTGTGCAAGATCAACTGCCGCGTGACCTCGCCCGAGCTGGAGCGCGACCTTAAGGCCTATCTTGCCGAGCGCTCGGACCGCGTGGTCAACGCGCCGTTCGATCCGGTGATGTTTGAGATCACGGACGTGGCGTGCAACAAGGGCGAGAGTGTGGCTTGGCTGGCGGGCTACTACGGTATTGCCGAGGACGAGGTCGCGGTTTACGGCGACGGCGGCAACGACATCGCCATGCTCAAGCATTTCCGCCACAGCTACGCGACCAAAAACGCAAGCGATGCAGCTAAGGCCGCCGCGAGCGTGACCATCGGCAGCTGCATGGTCCATGCCGTCCCCAAACACATGCTCGCCACCATGCGCAAGCAAAACTCCCGCACCGTCATCGAATAATGTGACAAAGGGACTGTTCCTTTGTCACATGGGAGATACCGGCTTTTGGCGTATAGGACTGTTACGCTTTCGCCACCAACAAATTTCGAGTTATTCGGCCTGTCGGAGGTCGTTAAATGGCTAAAGATGCCCTCTCGGGAACATTCATGCCTCTAATGGTGTTTGATTCGGTGACGTAAGTGCGCAAATGGGCATGTATACGCTCAAGTAAGGACATAAACTCTCAGATAATCCCGGCGGTGCATTTATACAAAACCAGTAGCGTGGCCGAATAACTCGAAAAATGTAGCTGGCAGTTCGGCGACAAGCTCGGGTATGGCAAAGGAACTGCTCCTTCGCCATACCCGAGCTCCGATCTTCTGATATGCGAACAAACATTCGCATATCTAACTGTGCTTTGATAGAATCGGTATCGTTGACGGTAGTTCCATGTGCCGGGCAGCGCCCTCCATTTGATGGGAGGTGATGCCCATGACCGATTTGATTGATTTCGTGAGGCTCCTGACCGCATTGGTCTCGCTTCTTACGACGCTTATCGGACTTTCCGAGGCACTCAAGCAACGCTCGAAGCGTAACAGAGGGGATCGCCGCCGCTAAGGCGTTGACCCCCTAAAACAAGCAACGGCGCTGCCCAGCCAGCTACAACTTGGGCTGCCGTCGACACTATTCTACCCATGAATGACATTTTGGACAATCGGTAATGCCGCTCCAAAAGCCAGGCGGGTTGTGACAAAGGGACTGCCCTCTCGTCACATCCAAAATATTGCCTTTACGTGTTGATACACACGGTGTGCAATAATACTCGCACTGTGCAATAGCGCACAGGCTGAGTAACAAGGAGGACGCTTGTCCCAGCTCGAGAAATGCGATCGCCGGTCCCTTCGCTCGCAGCGTGCCCTTCGCCAGGCACTTGCCAGCGAGCTTGCCGAAAGCGGCGACCTTTCGCGCATTAATGTCGCGTCGCTCACCGAGCGCGCCGGCCTTACGCGCCGCACGTTCTATTCGCACTACCGCGATATCCCCGACTTTATCAATCAAATCGAGGACGGCTTGCTGGCCGAGATCCGTGAGCGCATTGAGCTCATCACCGCAGCTCAGCTGCCTGATCTCTATCACAATATCGATGAGCTCGAGCCGGCGCCCGGTTCGGTTGAGCTGCTGCGTTATCTTGCGGCCAACCGCGACTTAATCGGTGCGCTGCTGGGTCCGGGCGGCGACCAGGCCTTCATTAAAAGGATCATCGACACCGCGCGTGAGGCTGTGGTGCCGCGTGCGCAGACGGGCATTTTGGGCCTGGCGCTGGGCACGTTCTTTGACTACTACGTCACCTACGTTGTGAGTGCCGAGGTCGGCCTGATTCAGCGCTGGTTTGAGCGTGGGCTCACCGAATCGCCCGAGGCCATGGCGCGCATTATGACGGTGCTCGCTTTTGTGCGCCCCGGCGACCTGTATGGCCAACCCATCGATATCAACGTGCCGGAATACGGCATGAAGCTATTGAACTTGCAGCTCGAGGACGCGGCCGACACCGCTGCAACCGTCGAGTCCAACAACTAAGAGGAGAGACAATGAGCAAACTCGTCGAGGGCATCAAGGACCGCATGGTTGCTGCCGCACGCGAGGCCGCGCCCACCGTGATGGACGCTGCGCAGAAGGCCGCGACCGCGGCTGTCGAGAAAGTTGCCGAGGCAGTTGCCGATGCCAAGAACGTGGCAGGGGAGACGTCCGTCGCCGCCGAGCCCGCTACCGCTACTGAGCCCGTAGCCGCCGCCCACGCCCCCGAAGGCGCGATTTTCAACCCCAAGAACGCTCGTGGCAACCTGCACCTGGGCATCGACGTGGGCTCTACCACCGTCAAGCTTGCCGTGCTCAACGATGATAACCAGATCGTGTATGCCAAGTACCAGCGCCACCACACCGACGTTCGCGCTTGCGCCCGCGACCTGTTTGAGGGCGCCGCGACCGTGCTGCCGACGGCCCAGATGACCTGCGCCATCACCGGCTCGGGCGGCCTGCTGCTGTCCCAGTGGCTCGACCTGGAGTTTGTCCAGGAGGTCATCGCCAGCAAGCGTGCCGTCGAGACCCTCATCCCGGCCACCGATGTCGCCATCGAGCTGGGCGGCGAGGACGCCAAGATCATCTACTTTGACAACGGCATCGAGCAGCGCATGAACGGCACCTGCGCCGGCGGCACGGGCGCGTTCATCGACCAGATGGCAACCCTGCTGCACACCGACGCGAGCGGCCTTAACGAGCTCGCGGCCAACGCCACCACCATCTATCCCATCGCCAGCCGCTGCGGCGTTTTTGCCAAGACCGACGTGCAGCCGCTGCTCAACGAAGGCGCCCGCCCCGAGGACGTCGCCGCTTCCATCTTCCAGGCCGTCGTGACCCAGACCATCTCGGGCCTGGCGTGCGGCCGTCCCATCCGCGGTAACGTCGCCTTCCTGGGCGGCCCGCTGCAGTATCTCTCCGAGCTGCGCCACCGCTTCTACCTCACGCTCAACCTGGACGAGGAGCACCGTATCGTGCCCCAAAACGCTCACCTGTTTGTGGCGAGCGGCGCCGCCATGGCGCACGAGTCCAACAAGCTCAGCACGTTCCCGCAGCTCATTGAGGCTATCGATGCTCTGGGTGACACGCAGGGTGCCGAGGTCGAGCGTCTGGATCCGCTCTTTGCCACCGACGAGGACTTTGCCGAGTTCAAAACCCGCCACGACCAGGAAGTCGTCCCCAAGGGCAAGCTCGACGGCTACACCGGCCGCGTGTTCATCGGCATCGACGCCGGCTCCACCACCATGAAGGCCGCGCTCGTAGGCGAGGACGGCCAGCTGCTGCACACCTGGTATGGCAACAACAACGGTGACATCCTGGGCACGGCCAAGGTCATCATGGCCGATTTCTACAACCACATCCCCGCGGGCTGCACCATCGGCCACGTGACCACCACGGGCTACGGCGAGGCGCTGCTCATCGAGGCCCTCAAGGCCGACTCCGGCGAGATCGAGACCGTCGCGCACCTGCGCGGCGCCAAGGCATTCCTGCCCGGTGTCGAGTTTATCCTGGACATCGGCGGCCAGGACATGAAGTGCCTGCGCGTGAAGGACGGCGTGATTGAGCACATTATGCTCAACGAGGCCTGCTCATCGGGCTGCGGCAGCTTCATCGAGAGCTTCGCCGTGTCCATGAACATGGACGTGCGCGCGTTCGCCGACGCCGCCATCCATGCCAAGGCCCCCGTCGACCTGGGCAGCCGCTGCACGGTCTTCATGAACTCGCGTGTCAAGCAGGCGCAAAAGGAAGGTGCCACGGTGGGCGACATCGCGGCCGGCCTGTCCTATTCCGTCATCAAGAATGCCCTGTTCAAGGTTATTAAGCTGCGCGATCCCAAGGAGATCGGCAGCCAAGTGATCGTCCAAGGTGGCACCTTTATGTCCGACGCCACACTGCGCGCGTTTGAGCAGCTCACCGGCGTTCATGCCGTGCGTCCCGACATCGCCGGCTGCATGGGCGCCTACGGTGCGGCCCTGCTCGCCCGCGATCGCGCCGGCGCCGACGGCACCTCGACCATCCTTTCGGCCGGGGACATTGCGCACCTCACCGTGACGCAAAAGCATGTCCGCTGCGGCCGTTGCTCCAACAACTGCCAGCTCACCGTTAACGACTTTGGCGGCGGCAGGCGCTTTATCACCGGCAACCGCTGCGAGAAGGGCGCCGGTCACAAAAAGCAGAAGACCGAGGCCCCCAACCTCTTCAAAAAGAAAAACGAGTTGCTGTTTAACCGCGAGGTGTTGAGCCCCGACGAGGCCCCGCGCGGCACCGTGGGTATCCCGCGCGCACTCAACATGTACGAGAACTACCCCTTCTGGCACGCGTTCTTTACGCGCCTGGGCTTTAGCGTGCAGCTGTCCGACCAGTCGAGCAAGAAAACCTACCAGGCGGGCATCGAGTCGATGCCGTCCGAGAGCGTGTGCTATCCGGCCAAGATGAGCCACGGGCACGTGATGAACCTCATCGACCGCGACGTCGACTTTATCTGGATGCCGTGCGTGCGCTGGGAGCGCAAGGAGGATCCGACCGCCGGCAACTGTTACAACTGCCCCATCGTCATGAGCTACCCCACGGCGCTGGCGCTCAACATCGACGAGATTCGCGAGCAGAACATCGAGTTCCTGTATCCGTTTGTGCCCTATCACGACAAGACCGAGCTCAAGCACCGTCTGTATCAGGTGCTCGCCGTCGACCGCGTGGCCGATGCCGAGGCCGGTCGCGGTCGCGTGCGTGGACCCAAGATCACGCGCTCCGAGGTTGATGCCGCCGTCAACGCTGCCTTTGAGGCCGATGCGCGTTTCCATGAGGACATCCAGACCATGGGCGAGGAGGCTCTTAAGTGGGTCGAGGACCACGGTGGCCACGGCATTGTGCTCGCCGGCCGCCCCTACCATAACGACCCCGAGATCAACCATGCCCTGCCCGAGCTTATCTCGAGCTTTGGCTTTGCGGTCTTTACCGAGGATTCGCTCGCGCACCTGGTAAAGCCTGAGCGTCCGATTCGCGTCGTCGACCAGTGGATGTACCACAGCCGCCTGTATGCCGTCGCCCGTTTTGTGACGATGCGCAACGACCTGGATCTGATCCAGCTCAATTCCTTCGGCTGTGGCCTGGACGCTCTGACCACCGACCAGGTGCAGGAAATCCTTGAGGCCAGCGGCAAGATCTACACCGTGCTCAAGATCGACGAGGTGTCCAACCTGGGCGCTGCGCGCATCCGCATCCGCTCGCTCATGGCGGCGCTCAAGGACCAGGAGGCCGAGCGCTTGGCCGAGGCTACGGCAGCGGGCGAGGCCTACGAGCAGGGCGACGCCGCGCCGGTGGCACCCTCCATGGATGCTCCCGCATTCGCGAGCCGCAAGTACACGTTCGAGGCGCAGCGTGAGAGCGCCTCGACCGCATGGCCCAAGGTGCCCTTTACCGAGCAGATGCGCGAGGAGGGTTACACCATCCTGTGCCCGCAGATGGCGCCGATCCACTTTGACCTGGTCAAAGAGGTGTTCCGCGGTGCCGGCTACAACCTGGAGCTGCTGCCCTCGACTGACCACGATGCCGTCGAGGCCGGTCTGCGCTATGTGAACAACGACATCTGCTATCCGTCGATCCTGGTGACGGGTCAGATCATGGAGGCCATCGAGAGCGGTCGGTACGACCTGTCCAAGACAGCCGTGGTCATCAGCCAGACCGGCGGTGGCTGCCGTGCCACCAACTACATCGCGCTTATCCGCAAGGCCCTGCGCGAGAGCGGCCACCCCGAGATTCCGGTGATCTCGCTTTCGGCCGTGGCGCTGGGCGAGGACAACCCCGGCTTTAAGATTACGCCGGCGCTGCTTAAGCAGGCAGTCTACGCGGTGCTCTTTGGCGACGTGATGATGCAGATGCTCTATCGTTGCCGCCCGTACGAGGCAACGCCCGGTGCGGCGAACGCACTCTACGAGGAGTACATGGCGCGCGCCCGCAAGCTGGCGCCCAAGTTCAACAGGCATAACTACACCAAGCTGTGCCGCGAGGCCATCCGCGCGTTCGACTCCATGCCGCTCGTGGGCGAGGGCACCAAGCCGCGCGTGGGCGTGGTCGGCGAGATCTTGGTCAAGTTCCATCCCACGGCCAACAACCACGTGGTCGACGTTATCGAGCGCGAGGGCTGCGAGGCCGTGGTACCGGGCCTGCTCGACTTCTTCCTGTACTCCATGAGCAACGCCGAGCTGCAGAAGGACGAGCTGGGAAGCTCTCCCACTACGCGCGCGGGCATGCAGGCGCTCATCAAGCTGGTGGACTGGATGCGCACGCCGGTGGAGGAGATGCTCGAGAAGTCCCGCCGCTTTGAGGCGCCCGAGCGCATCGGCACCATGGCCGACAAGGCCCGCACAGTGCTTTCGGTGTGCAACAACATGGGCGAGGGCTGGCTGCTCACGGCCGAGATGCTCGACCTGATCGATCACGGTGCGCCCAACATCATCTGCACGCAGCCCTTCGCGTGCCTGCCCAATCACGTGGTGGGCAAGGCCGTAATCAAGGAGCTGCGCCGCCAACATCCCGAGAGCAACATCGTCGCGGTGGACTACGACCCCGGCGCGTCCGAGGTCAACCAGCTCAACCGTATTAAGCTCATGATCAGCGTGGCCAAGGAGAACATGCGCGCCGGTAAGGGCTTTAAGCTCGAGAAGGTGGCGCCGCTCGCGATGGACGAGGTCACCGGCCAGATGCGTGCTCATGACGGCTGTGTGAGCTGCGGGCCGGCCAGCGAGGAGGCCGTGGCATCGGTCGCCGAGCGCCTGGGACGCGGCATTAAGAAGTAACTGGCCTGCTATGGGCTAGATATGGGACAAACGGGTGGCAGCCGTACCGGTTACCACCCGTTTTTACTGGACATCTGTTGCGTAAACGGTCCAACTATCACCCCCTGCGAACTTGGATTTCGGAAGTATGCGGCAAAATTTGAATAGGCCGAGCACACTGGATATGCCCAAGCTTTGTACCTGCGGTTTTATTGGTGAAAAACCGGGGTGTGCTCGAGGGCTCCGGAATTTGCCGCATACTTCCGAAAACAACGTCTCGGTGGCACCAAAAATTGCCTCCAGAACCCTGAGATAATGAACATATTGTAGCCGTTCGCCGCAAATTATCGTCCGTTCATGGAACCTATCTCCAACGAGTTGTAACCATATGGTTTGATGTTGAAAACATATGATTGCCGGCAGGCCATAGGTGACGTTCCCCCTGATATCGGAGGTTCCAGGTATGTTTCGCGCTCCGTTAAATAACTATCGGTTGGGCTAACATGGGTCGCCGTGCTATTTCGATAACCCTTGCAGTGGTCTGCCTGGCTGTGCTCTTAGGCGCTACGGGGCTGTTTGCTATAAGTCGAGAAACATCCTATATGCAGGAATGTGCTTCCGAAGGCTTTGTCATTGATGGTTACTATCGGGATGACAAAACGAGTCGGGAAACCCTGGCTTTTCTTGAGGAGGACAACTGTCGATGGCAGCTGGTCGACCAAGACGGAATCTGCACAGACGGGCAGTTTAAGCGTACGGATGACCCCAACATCCTGATATTAAAGAAGGAAAACGGTGAAGAATTCGGTACGGTCCACGTGGCGTACTTGTCACGCCGACGCGATCAGGGCTTGCTCTACCTATTTAGAGATACCAGGGTGACCCGTTTTTATCTGGTGAGTACCGGTCCGGCGTTTACGGTGGAGTCTGGCGATGTCGATGCGGACAGTTGATTCACGGCAATAAAACAGCGAGCGGGGCACGGACATGAATCGCGCCCCGCTTTTTTGCTCGCGGCCTGCGTCGCGTCTGCGCCTCGTTCCGACTCGCGCCCGTGCGCGCATCCATCTCACATCCCGCATCACTTCACATCGAACTCCACGCGATCGAGTTCGGGCACGTTGAGGTCGATGAGCTTGCGGGCGACGTGGCGGTCGTGTGCCCCAAGCGTCTCGTCTGTCGTCACATGGGCGACAATCTCGCGCTCGACGATACCCTCCTCCTCGCCTTCGGTAGCCGAGGTCTCGACGGCGACGGTGTAGTCCTTAAAGCCTGGCAGCACCGCCGCAAGCTCGCGCGTGGTCTCGGTGATGCCGTAGCCGTCCTGCACGCCGGCCTGCGCCGAGCCAATGGATCCCGCGGTCATAACGATGCAGGGGATGGCAAAGATCACCGTACCCACGATGATGCGTCGGCGCACCTTGCGCGATAGCTCGTCGACCTCAGCGTTTTCCTCGGCAGTCACAATGCCGTCGCCGTTGAGGTCACGCTTGAGCGGTACACGTAAAAGAAGCAATACGGCTTCGGCCGCCAGCGCGATAAAGACGACGTTGATGCCAAACTCGTAGAGCGCCGAGAGGAACAGCGACCCGCTCGCGATGGCGATGCCGTAACCCGCCGCGCACAGGGGCGGCATGAGCGCGGTCGCCACGGCTACGCCGGCAATGAGCGTGGCGGGTTCCTGGTCGCGTGAGTTGCCTAGGCCGCCCGCAAAGCCGCCGGCGAGCGCGACAGCGAGGTCCCACACAGTCGGCGTCGAATTGTCGATGATGGCAGCTGTGGTGGTGCCAAGGGGCGAGAGCTTAAAGTACAACGTGGACGTGACCAGGCAAAAGGCCATCTGCAGCGCAAGGCTGGCGATGGCTTCGACAGTAATCTCACGGTCGAGCGTGGCGATGCCATATGCCATGGCAAGGACCGATCCCATGAGCGGGCAGATGAGCATGGCACCCACGATGGCGATGTCCGAGTCGATATCGAGGCCGATGCTTGCGATGAGCATGGCGATGATGAGGATGCATAGGTGGGAGCCAGTCAGACGCGCCCCGTTTACAAAACGCTTGCGGATCACGTGATAGGGCGCGCGTCCCTCGCGAATGTTGAATGCGCGCTTTAGGAAGCGGGTGGCGTTCTCCATGGCCTCACTATGGGCAGGGCGGATGCCGTGGCGCCGGTGATGGCGTTCGCGCAGCCGCTTGATCTGTTGCTTGTCGAGTTCCATGTCCACCTCGTTCTGGCACGGGCCGCGCAACGCGCCCGTTGTCCTAACTCTACACCGTGGCGGATGAGGTGTCTGTTGGATGCGGAATCCGATAGGGCGGATGACGCGGGAGCAAATGCAAATCACAGGTTCAATTTGATCCCGCAATAATATGATGCACCAGCTCCTACATGTGTGACGAAATTGTGAAGCACGAGAGTGCGAGTTTCAAAAAATCCGCTGGTGACCAATGTTGCGCAACAGAATTCAAAAATCGGCACCTACAGTTTGAAGCGTATGGATACATCCGTGTCAAAGGGAGAAAGCCATGGCAAACTACAGCCCACAACACTTTGAGCCTCGGGCTAAGGCCGTCAACGTCAAGGGCGTTGCCAACCGCGCCGTCGCAACCGTTTTGACGGCGGGCCTCATTGTTCAGCCGCTTATGTCGCCGCTGGCGGCAATCGCCGCACCGTCAACCGATAACGGCGATTCTGTTCAGGGGGGGGGTAGTTCTGTAGAGAACACCGTTGCCGCCGGTAACCAAGCGGTCGTAAAGACGGCTGCCCAGCTGGCCGAGGAGTCGGCAAAGCAGCTCAAGGACGCTCAGGCCGCCTACGATGCCGCCCAGAAGAAGGCCGACGCGGCGGGCCAGTCTCAAAAGCAGGCACAGCAGCAAAAGAATCAGGCCTCGCAGGCTGTGAGCGACAACGAAATCGAGCAGAACGCAGCAGAAGTCGCCGCGCTCCAGGAGAAGATTGACGAGCTCAAAGCCGCCGTCGAAAAGACCGAGCAGCAGCAGAAGAAGCTGGGCGACCTGAACGATCAGCTCGAACAGGCCAACAAGAGTGTCGAGGATAAGACCCAGGCGCTCAAGGACGCCAAGGCAAAGCAGGATGAGGCCAAGAAGGCCCTCGATGATGCCCAAGCCAAGCTCGAGGCCATGGGTATGGACGAGTACGAGACTGCCAAGAAGGCTGTCGAGGACGCGCAGGCAAAGCTCGATGATGCCAATAAGGCCGTTGCTACTGCACAGGCCAATCTGGACCAGGCCAAGGCTGCCGAGGCTAGCGCCCAGCAGGAAAAGAAGGACACTGAGACCGCTCTGACTTCCGCCCAGGCCAAGAAGCAGGAGACTGCCGCTGCTCTCGCTGCTGCGACCACTGCGCGCGATAACGCCCAGCAGAAGTTCGACCAGGCGCAGGCCGCGCTTGATGCCGCGACCTCGGGCACGGGTATCGATCTGAACGCGCTCGAAGCTGCCAAGGTCACTGCCGCCAGCGAGCTCGCGACCGCGCAGGCCGCGCTCGAAGCCGCGACGACTGCAGACGCCACTGCACAGGCGAACCTGCAGGCTGCGCAGACTACCGTCACCGCCGCGCAGGAGAAGGCCAACGCCGCCAACGCTGCTGTGGCATCTGCCAAGTCTGCATACGATGCGGCAAACAAGGAGTACAACGCCGCCGCCAGCGAGCGCGACGCCGCCAAGGCCGCATACGAGAAGGCGCAGCAGACCGAAGCAGACAAGAAGACCGCGTACGATAAGCTTGTCGAAGTTCGCAAGCAGAAGCGCAGCGAGTGGGAGACGGCATGCGCTGAATCCGATACCGCCAAGAAGGCATACGACACCGCGAATGCCGAGGTCGAGAAGCTTAACCAGCAGATTGCCGACCTCAAGTCGAACATGACCGTAGACCAGAATGTTATCAGCCAGGGCATGTTCGGCTTCATGAACTACATCATCGGCGGCAGCCAGTTCACAGCCACGCAGAAGAAGAACGCCCAGGACGCCGTATCGATGCTGACCGGTGCCGATGACAAGGCCGAATGGTATGACCAGTACGTCGATCAGGACATGTCTCGCGACACCAACCCGCTTTCCCTGGAGCAGATGCGCAACGCCCTGACATATCTCGACACCCAGAACAACCTCCGCAAGGCGAACGGTCAGTCGGCGCTCAGCGTCAGCCTCCGCATGACTGTGGCAGCCGCCCTTAATGCATCATATTCATCGAACATCTGGAGACACTCAGGCTGCTACTGGGATAACGGTGAAAATCTTGCCGGCGGAGGCGGCGCATATACCGGCGGCGAGACCGAGGATACACTCGGTTGGCCCTATACTGGTCTCTACACTCAGGAGAAGGTTAATTACGAGAATTGGATTAAAAAGTACGGTGCGGATAGCGAGGCTGGCAAAGCTCTCATGGCTCATCGCTATGATTCGTACTATATCTACCAAAACTATCGCGATGTGTATTCCGGCACAAAAGATGAAAACGGTAAGGAAAGAGGAGACGGCTGCGGGCACTATCTCAACGTTATCGATTCCGCTACGGTGGCTATCGGTATCGCAACCGGTAACGGTAAGAACACCGATTCCGAGGTAACCGCATTCGATTACAGCGATGATGACACTCAGGCTGATTTCACTGTCTCCGAGTTCAAGAAGCTCGTCAACGACTACATCGATTCTGCCTATAACGCTGGCGGCACGCAGGCGCAGAAGGCGCAACTCAAGGAGCTCCAGAGCAAGCTCGCCGAGGCGCAGAAGACGCTGGGCACGGCCGATACGGCATATCTCGCTGCTCTCAATAATCAGAAAGACGCACAAGACGCCTATACCGCGGCCGACACGAACGTGAACACCGCCAAGGGCGAGTACGAGAAGGCCAAGTCCGGCACCGCCGCCGCGAAGATGGCATACGACGCTGCCGAAGCCAAACTCAAGGGTATCGACGTCAAGACGCCCAAGACCAAGCTCGACGCCGCCAAGGGCGAGGCCGCTACTGCCCAGGCAACTCTCGATAAGGCAAACGCCACGCTTGCTGACAGCAAGACGAAGGCAGCCGATGCCGCTGCTCACAAGGCGAAGGCTCGCAGCGCCCGCGATGCCGCCAAGGCAAAGTCCGATCAGGCCAATGAGGCGTATGACAACGCCACGGCTTCGGTCAAGGACCTTACCGCCAAGTGCGATGCCGCCAAGACGGACCTTGCGAACAAGCAGGGCACGCTTGACGATGCCAAGAAGGCCGACGACGCTGCCCAAGCTGGCGTTGACAAGGCTCGGGCCGCAGATACGCACGCCGCGACCACTCTTTCGGACGCCAAGCAGGCAGTTGATGCCAAGAAGCAGGCCCTGTCCGACGCGCAGGCGAAGGCCAAGGCCGCCGAGGGTGAGCTGGCCGGCGCAAACAAGGCCTTCGAGCGCTTCGCCGGCGCCCAGAAGGCGGTCGACGACGCCAAGGCCGCCTATGACGCTGCCGTCGCCGGTGTCGCCGATGCCCAGAAGCAGCTCGAGGCCGCCAACGAAGCCGTCGTCGATGCGAACCTCGAGATCGTCAAGGCCAAGGCCGAGCTTGCCAACGACGAGGCGCTCAAGGCCGATCTTGAGGCTGTCGACCACAAGGCATCCCTTGCCGCGGGCACGACGGGCAACGAGAAGCTGGTCAAGCTGAACGCTGCCTACGCTCGCTATAAGGCCGCCGTCGATGCCGCCGCTGGCCTCAAGGCTGCTCTGAGCGATGCCGATGCCAAGCTGTCCGATGCCAACGACGCCTATGCCGCCGCGCTTGCCGAGCTTGGCGATGCCAAGGATGCCCTGGCTGCCGCGCAGGCCGAGTACGACAAGTATCATCCCAAGGCTGAGCTGCAGGCCAAGCCTCAGGTTGCGCAGGCTGCCGCAAAGGCTCCTGTCGCCAAGAAGAAGGCCACGGACGGTGCACTTGCTCAGACGGGCGATACCTCCGCGCTTGCAGGTGAGGTCTTCGCCATCGGCGGCATTACGCTCGTTGCCACGGGTGTGACGCTCGGCGATCGTCGTCGCAAGCAGATGTAGCGTTTCGAGCGTAGTTTCTGCAACGAACTTCAATTCATAACGGGACCGTCTCGTTAGCCAAACGATAAGGCCGGCGCGCTGTTAAATGCAGCGCGCCGGCCTTTCTTTGCGTTGGTATAAAAAGCCCGGTCGGCAGCCGCAAAAGCTACCGACCGGGCAAGTCGTAGGCAATATGGTTGCCGTCGAGCAGCTGCTCAGCTTAGCCCAGCAGGCTTAAGCCCACGGAGACAAACGCCAGGATAACGCCGACGATGGACTCGCCGCCGAGCAGGCCGCTGGCGACAACCAGGCCCTGTTCCTGGAAGGCGGCGTCCTTGGCAGCCCTCTCCTCGTCAGAAAGACCAGCGGTGGCGTCGCGGTGGGCGGACCACTTGTCGTAGGCGAGCTTGACGCAGGAGCCCAGGAATGCCGTGAGTGACATGTAGAACGGCAGGTACACGCCCAGGCCGATCATCATGGCCGGAATGCCGAGCCAGTACATGACGATGCCGGCGATAAAGCCACCTGCGAACCACGGCACGCTCGGGATGCCCGAGACCATGGTGGCGACGACGCTTGCCTGCGCGGCAACAAAGCTTTTGTCGGGGCCAAAGGCGTCCGGACCATAGGCGGTGACGAGCGCGACCATGACGGCTGCGGCGACCAGGGCGCCCACGATGCCGCCGATGGCTTGGCCGATCCACTGCGCACGCGGGTTGGTGCCCAGCACGGCGCCGGCCTTAAAGTCGTTCATGACGTCGCCCGCAAGGCCGCATGCCACGGCCACGATGCCGGCGATAAAGAACAGCTTGACCTGGGCGATCTGTGCGAAGGCAGCCACGATGAGCATGACGATGAGGCCGAAGATCTCCATGGGGTCGATGCCCGTCTGGCCGCAGCTCTGCGCGCTCATGATGGTGGTGACAAAGGTGAACAGCGTGACGATGACGGCCGGGACGGGGCCAAGGTCGAGCGCGATGGCGACGATCACGGCGATGGCGGCGGCGCCCAGGCCGATGATGCCGGCGTCGAGCTTAAGGGAGCCCGAGATGAGCGACTGCTCGTCGGTGTCGGTGGAGCTGTCGGCGGCAAGACCGCGGACGATACCGGCGACCTGCGGCAGGATGTCCTTGAGGACGACGGCGACGCCAAAGCCCATCATGAGGCCCATGCCCAGGGACTTGACGATGCCCTGCGCAGTCACAACGTCGAACAGACCGGCAGCGGTGCCGCCCACGATGATGCCAAAGTTGCCCAGCAGGGCGCCGGCAAACCAGAAGGCGACCGGGGCGAAGCCCACGAGGAAGCCGACGGAGAGCAGCATGGGCGAGTTGTAGATGCCAAAGGTCACGCCGGGGATGTTGAGCGTGCACAGCATGCTGGGCACAATGCCCAGAGCGTCGCGCAGCACGCTATAGATGCCGGCGATGGCCATGGAACCAAAGAGCTGCTTGCCGGTCTTGCCGCCAGCCTCGGTCGCGCGCAAGGTCTGAGCTGCGGCGTTGCCGGTGGGGAACTCAAGCGCGGCGTCCACGATAAAGTGACGGTGGATGAGCGCGGTGGCCAGCAGACCCAGGATAGTGCCGGCGAGTGCCACGATAAACATGTCGAGCCAGCTAATCTGGTCGGCATAGCCCAGCATCCAGGCGCCTGGGATGGTAAACGCCAGACCGCCGGCGACCATGGCGCCTGCGGACATGATGGTGTGGGTGACGTTTGCCTCGTTGAGGTTGGCGTTGCCCATGAGTTTGAGGAAGAACAGCGAGATGACGGCAGCAAAGACGATCGGCCAGGGGAGTGCGCCCATCTTGAGGGCGGTGTAGGCCGAGCTTGCCGTGATGATCACGCAGCCAAGGACGCCGATGACGACGCCGCGCAGCGTGAGTTGCCCGCGCATCGAAGCGCGGTTCGAGGGATTGCTCATATAGAACTCCTTTGCGTATATCCGCTTCCCCCGGGAGCGCCGCTACGGATACGGCGCGGGAAGTCGGGTTACCAAGGGCCGCCGCGTGAGCTCGCAAACGACCGCGCACCAGTATAGCCGCAAGCTAGTCATTTTGGGATGACTGGTTTAGGTAGGCGATATACTGCTGGACAGACGAAAGGAGTGCCGACGATGCTTAATGGGTGCGCATATATATTGACGGTCGACGTGGGCAACACGTTCATTCGCTTTGGCCTGTTTGCCGAGGATTCGGCCGCGGCACAGGAATGCCCGCTTGCGACGTGCGAGATCACGACGCCGTCGAGCATCACAGCCGACGAGGCGCGCATGAGGCTCACGCAGGTCATGGGCGCGCTGTCAGCCGATGCGGGCATGCCGGGTGAGCTCGTTCCCGCAGCCGCAGTGCTGAGCTGCGTAGTGCCGGCGCTCGAGCGCCCGTGGAAGGCGGCGCTTTCCCGCACCTGCACGGGACGCGTGCTCACCGTGGGGCCGGGCCTCAAGACCGGCATGCCCGTACACTACGACGATCCGGCCGAGATCGGCCCCGACCGCATCGCCGACGCCGTGGCGGCCCGTGCCGTCTACGGCTCTCCGTGCATCGTGATCGACCTGGGCACTACGACCAATATTGAGGTCATCGATGCGCGCGGTACCTTTGTCGGCGGCGTCATCGCGCCGGGTCTGGCGCTCGGCGCCCGCTCGCTCTCGGCTGCTGCGGCACGCCTGCCGCAGGTCGAGCCCTCGGCACCCACGCATGTAATCGGCCGTAACACGCGCGAGGCGATGCGCTCGGGCGTGGTTCTGGGCGAGGTGGCCCGCATCGACGGCATGCTCGACATGGTGCTCGCCGAGATGCGCGCGACCAAGGCCGCGGGGGAGGGCGACGTGCCCATCGTCATTACCGGCGACGACGCTGAGGCACTCGCGGCGTTGGTCGGCCACAGCCTGACGGTCGACGACGCGCTGACGCTGCGGGGTCTCGCCGAGCTCTACCGCATCAACCAAAAGCCCCGCCGCGTGTAAAAAGTGAGGGCGCCGGTGGGACAAACGTCTCCACCTTTCACCTGCTACAATGGGTCAAATTATTGCGATTACGGAGGTGTCTGCCATGTCGGACGATCTTCATCAAACTTCGTCAGGCAAGCGCCTGGACGTTATTAGCTGGGACGAGTTCTTTATGAGCGTGGCCATCGCCGCGCAGCGTCGCAGCAAGGACCCCAACACGCAGGTGGGTGCGTGCATCGCCAGCACCAACCACCGCATCCTTTCGGTGGGCTACAACGGTACGCCCTCGGCGCTCAACGACGACTTTTTCCCGTGGGGCACGAGCGACGACCCGTTGCAGGACAAGCACAACTACGTGGTGCATGCCGAGGCAAACGCCGTGCTCAACTACCGTGGCTCGCTCAAAGATCTTGAGGGTTCCACGGTCTACGTCACGCTGTTCCCGTGCCACGACTGCGCCAAGATTTTGGCGCAGGTGGGCGTGGGCGAGGTTGTCTACCTGGACAACAAGTACGCCGACACCGATGACGGACGCATCAGCCGCCGCATCCTCGACTCCTGCGGCATTAGCTACCGCCAGGTTATCGTCGATGTTCACATCGGCACCGAGGGGCAGGCTCAGCAGTAGCGCGTGGCAACGCCAGCTGGCAACAAAAGGCAGCCAAAAGAGCCCCGTCCCAAATTGACTACTCGTGAAAGTCGCGTCTGCGCGCATGGACGGCTCGTGAGCGGGTACACGGCTGTAGTAACATAGCTTCTGTCCGCGGGCGCGCCCGCGTAATTGTGAGAAAGGAGCCCCTGTGGCTGTTAACGAAGAGCTGCTTAAGAAGGTTCTTGAAGAGATTCGCCCCAACCTGCAGGCCGACGGCGGCGATATGGAGTATGTGGGCGTTGACGACGAGGGCGTCGTCAAACTGGAGCTGCAGGGCGCTTGCGCCGGCTGCCCCATGAGCTCGCTGACCCTGTCCATGGGTATTGAGCGCATCCTGAAGGAGCATGTGCCCGGCGTTACACGAGTTGAGCAGGTCAATGCCTCCGGCGAGGCCGAGGACCTGTACGACGAGTACGCGCCGTTCTAAGCTGCGAAAGCTGCGGACGGCATACTCCGCATAGACGTTACGCCCAAATATGCGGCTGCGAGCGCAAGGCCCGCGGCCGCATTTGGTATGTAGGGAGTAGGAGGGTCGACATGCTCAACGACTTCTACCATATGCTTAATCCCGTCGCGATTTCGGCGGGGCCCATCACGATTTACTGGTATGGTCTGGCCTATGTGGTCGGCGCCCTGCTCACGGCGGTCGTCATGTACCGCACGCAGCGTCGCTGGGGCTTTAACATCACGATTGACGACCTGACGAGTGTCGTGGTCGGCGTGGTCTTTGGCCTCATTATCGGTGCGCGCCTGTTCTACGTCGTCTTTTACGGTGATGGCTACTACTGGGCGCACCCGCTCGAGATCTTTGCCACCAACGAGGGCGGCATGAGCTTCCATGGCGGTTTGGTGGGCGGTATTATCGGCGGCATCATCGTGTGCCGCATGTATAAGCTCGACGCATGGACTTTGGCAGACCTTGCCGTCATCGGCGCGCCGCTGGCCTTGTGCCTGGGCCGTTGTGCCAACTTTGTCAACGGTGAGCTGTGGGGCAAGCCGACCGATCTGCCCTGGGGCGTGGTCTTCGGTGGCACCGCGGGCGATATGCCGCGTCACCCCTCCCAGCTCTACGAGGCATTTCTTGAGGGCATTGTGCTCTTTTGCATTCTGCAGGTGCTCAGCCGCAAAAAGCCGCTGCTGCCCCAGGGCACGTTTATGGGCGTGTTTGTGATGGGTTACGGCATCGTCCGCTTCCTCGTCGAGTTCGTGCGCGTGCCCGACGCCCAGCTTGGCTATCTGCTGGGCGGCGTCATCACGATGGGTCAGCTGCTGAGCCTTCCGCTCGTTATTGCGGGCCTGGCGCTCATCATCTTCGCCCGACACCGCAATCGCCCCCAGCGCATCTACCTCGACGCCTAACCGCCACAAAGGGGGCAGGCACCTTTGTGGTGGTTTGCTGGGCAATGATGACAGAACCGTAACGTTTCCCCAGATAAAACCTGCCAAAATAAACCTGTCCCTTTTTGGCAGGTTTCTAGAAAGGCTTTCGGACTGTGAAGGATTCCGATCTCTCCACAACGGCTGCGCGCGACGCTGCCCGCATCGTCTGGTTTAAGCGCTACCCCGCCAAGCAGACGCTCATCGCATTTCTGCTCGCGCTGTTGGCGACCACGGCGTTTTCCATCGATCCCGCCCCGGTGTCGAGCAACGCAGTCTTGGCGATTGACCCCAAAGCCTCGGGCATGCTGTACGTGTGCTACGAGGTGCTCCTCTCGTTTGCCGGCCATACCGACGCGGTCATGCTGCTTGCGCTTGCCTGCCTGCTCACGCTGCCGTTTCGCTACGTATTCTTTGGCCGTGGCGACACCTGGCGCCCGTCGATCATTCTGCCGTCGCTGTTTTTCGCCATCTGCATGGTGTTCGGCCGCAGCTACGACCTCACCGACTCGGCCGAGATTGTTCTTGGCGACAAGGCCCGCATCATCTGTGCCTGGATTGGCGGCGCGGGCTGGATGCTCTTGGCGATCGTTGCCTTCTACCTGGCTTTTGAGTGTCTAGATTGGCTGAGCTCTCGGCGCATTCCGTTTTCCGAAGCGCACTTTGGCCGCGTATGGCGTGTGGCTCACGCCGTGCTCTCGGCCCATCCCTTTGCCGGGCCCTTCCTGGTGCTTATGATCGCCTGGGCGCCCACGCTCATCGCTTCGCTGCCCGGCCTTTTTATGGGAGATACGGGTGCGCAGATTCGCCAGTGGTTCAACTATCCCAACGGCACGAGCGACTACCTGCGCCTACTCAACCCCAATGTCCTGCTCAACGGGCATCACCCGGTCGTGCACACGGCTATCATCGGCTCGTGCGTGCAGCTGGGGCTTTCGCTGTTCAACAGCGCTAACGCGGGCCTCATCATCTATACCTGCGCTCAATTTGTCATCACGGCTGCCTGCATGGCCTATTCCATTTCGTCGCTGCGCAAACTGGGCGTGAGCCTGCCGGTTCGCGGTGCGATCCTGCTGTTCTTTGCGTTTATGCCGATGTTCTCTAACTACGCGGCCCTGCTCACCAAAGACGTGCTCTTTGCCGACGCGTTTTTGGTGCTGCTGGTACAGACCGTCAAGCTCGTGGCATGTGGCTTGCCCCGTCGTGATGCCAATGTCGAGCGGGCGGGCGAGAAAGCCCCCGTGCTCTTTGCGCGCCACGACTGGCTGTTGCTTGCGCTGGCTGCCATGGGTTCCACGTTTTTGCGCAATGGCGGCCTGGTCTTTCCGTTGGCGGCCTGCGTGATTGCGGCGGCGTTTTGCGCATGGGATGTACATGTCGCTCGTCGTGCGGCTAAGCAGACGGGCACCGCGGTCTCATGCGCCACGCCGCGCTTCCGCTGGGTTGGCGTCCTCGCGGTGCTTGCACTCTGCCTTGCCTCTAA
Organism: uncultured Collinsella sp.; assembly: GCA_905208975.1. Lineage (GTDB taxonomy): Bacteria > Actinomycetota > Coriobacteriia > Coriobacteriales > Coriobacteriaceae > Collinsella. The sequence goes on from CAJLRE010000015.1 coordinate 20,732, forward strand.
TATGTACTTCACCAAGGTCTTTATGCCGGCGCATGACATCACGCCTGGTTCCAAGCGCGAAATCCTCTCGATTCCGTTCCAGCAGACGGCTCGTTTCGTCCAAAAGCACGACGGCCTCAACTCGGGCGTCAACCCCACGGTTAAGGAGGACGGCACCATCGTGGAGGCTCCCTGCGACGGCTTGGTGACCGACGAAGAGCGCGTCGTGATCGATCGCGTGCTCAAGTACGACAATCTGGGCCGCCGTTACAACCCCGACAAGTCCGACGCCGTCAAAAATTGCTTTAACGAGTACGCCTCGCAGGAGGACATCAAGGCCTATTTTGAGGTGTGGGCCCAGATGTTCAAAAAGGATCCCGAGTGCTATATCTCGGCCCTCATCAATAACTACTACGGTTACTTTTATCCGAGTGCCCGCGATGCGTGGGTCTACAGCACGTCGCGCAGTGCCGAGATTATGGCGAAGCCCGATAACCTCAAGTACTTTGACTTCCATCCGGTCGATAGCAAGGTCGTGCACTGGTGCGACCACCTGATCAACCTGTATCGCGTGGCAGTACAGCGCATCCCGTTTATCTCGCTCACCATGAGCTCGGCTACCTACGTGTGGATTATGATCGCCGTGGTGGTCTACCTGTTGCGCCGCCATTCGTGGCGCGGGCTGGCCATTTGGGTGCCGCTGCTGGGCGTGCTCGCCGTGTGCCTAATCGGTCCCTGCAACGGCTCGACCTACATGCGCTACCTGTATCCGGTCATCGCCTGCATGCCCTTTGCCATCGGCGCCACCATCACCCGCAGCGACCTCCTCTGGTCCTAATTTGGTGCAAAGGGGACAGGTTACTTTGCACCAACCCCTTGCACCAAGGGGCTGTATCATCACGACGCCTTCATTTTGGGGTTTATCTCGCAGGCCAGTAGGTATATCATAACGACGTTTGTTTATATTGCCCGAGCATCTGCGCTGGGCTTTAGGTCGAAACCGATAGGAGACACGTATGTCCGGACACTCTAAGTGGGCCACAACCAAGCATCGTAAGGGCGCGCAGGACGCCAAGCGTTCCGCCCTCTTCTCCAAGCTGAGCCGCAACATCACCGTTGCTGCCCGTCTCGGCGGCGACCCGCTGCCCGAGAACAATGCCAGCCTCGCTGCTGCCGTTGCCAAGGCCAAGGCTCAGTCCATGCCTAAGGACAAGATCAAGTCCGCTATCGACAAGGCTTTTGGTTCGGGTGCCGATGCCGCCGTCTACGAGAACATCGTGTACGAGGGCTATGGTCCCGCCGGTGTCGCCGTCTACGTTGACTGCCTGACCGATAACCGCAACCGCACTGCCGCCGATGTCCGTTCCGCCTTCTCCCACGCTGGTGGCAACCTGGGCACCTCCGGCTCCGTCGCCTTCCAGTTTGAGCGCAAGGGCCAGATCGTCGTCGCCAAGGAGATCCTGGACGAGAACGCCAAGAAGGAGACCATGATCGCCAACGGTGCTGCCGGTGACGAGGATGAGTTCATGATGGCAATCGCCGAGGCTGGTGGCGAGGACTACGAGGACGCCGGCGAGGAGTGGATCGTCTGGACCGCTGCTAACGACGTCATGGCTGTCTCCAAGGCACTCGAGGAGCAGGGCGTCCAGGTCAAGGGTTCCGAGACCACCATGGTTCCGACCACCCCGACCGAGGTCTCCGGTACCGACGCCAAGAAGGTTCAGCGCCTCATCGACCGTCTCGAGGAGCTCGACGACGTCCAGGATGTTTACAGCACCATGGATATGACCGACGAGGTCATCGCTGCCCTCGAGGAGGAGTAGCACCCGCGCGGGTTAAGCCGCGCATATCTGGGCATAATGAAGCGAGCATGCAAGCCTCGTGGAATAGATGAGCCGGATCCGCGTGCGTAGAGCACCGGACCCGGCTCTTTTATAATGATGCGAATCGTTTTGCATTCTGTGGACCGAGACCCGAAAGGAGCGCCGCATGCGCGTGCTCAAACGAGCCCTAGCAATCGTGTACCTTGCCGCCGCCATCGTGGCGCTGGGCACGCTTGTCTGCCAGTTCTGGGGACCGTATACGTATCGCTTTATGCTGCTATTGCGTGACACCATGCCTCGCGTCGTCGTTACGGTGTGCGCCGCCATCGTGGCGCTTGGCGTGCTCATTGGGTTTTTCCGCTTGATGTTCGCGCGTCGCGAGCCGTCCTGCGTGCATCCGGCGGGGGAGCGCAATATCGAGGTCACGCTCGCAGCGCTTTCCTCGTGCGCCCGCGCCGCGGCGGAGTGCGATGATCGTGTGATGGTTGAGCATATCGAGGCACGCGTTCAAGGCTCCGACGAGTCGCGCGTTCGTTTTAAGGTAGAGGCCATCGCGCTCGACGACCGGGACGTGGCCTCCCAAGCTATCGCGATGCAGCAGCGCATCGAGAAGGCCTGCGACACCATGCTCGGCACGCCGGGCACGACCGCGCGCGTCCGTTTTTTGCCGTCCAAGACTACCGTCCAGACCGTGGAGGTTTCCGGTGAGTGATACCAACCAAGACAAGACCGCCCGCACGCCGCGCCTGACGATCGATCAGAACGCTACGCCGGCAGGCGAGTCCGCCGACACCAAGCCCGAGGCCGGCGAGCAGCACGACAGCGCCGCCAACGACTTTGACGAGGCCATGGGTCTCATCAAAGGTACGGGCGCTGCTATCTGGAGCTACGCCGTGCGCCACCCCAACACTACGCTCGGCGCCGTGGCAGGCTTTATCCTCGCCGTGCTGGTACTTACGTTGGGCCTGTGGGACACGCTCGTCATCGCATTCTTTGTGCTGATCGGTGCCGTGATCGGCCAGATTCGCGACGGCGAGAACGGTATCGTCAACTTCTTCGGCCGTCTGTTTAGCGGCCGCTAATACGTATTCGACTGTCGCATCCGCGGCAGGCATAAGGAGGAACCATGGCTTTTAACACGAAGGTCGATGTGGCCGATACCGAGCTCGAAGCGAATGAGGCCGTTGTCGATGCCGGGGACGTGGCGCTCGAGGACGAGGCACTCGTCGAGGCCGAGTTCGATGCGGACGAGGACAACGAGGAGATGGACGAGGAGGCGGACGAGTCCGAGGACTCGCTGACCTATTCCAACGGCGTGATCGAGAAAATCGTCGCCATGGCCACCCGCGAGGTGCCGCACGTTCTGGGCATGAAGGGAAACCTCATGCACTTTGTGCAGGAGCAGTTTGGTGCCGAGAACCTGACCAAGGGCGTGACGGTCGAGGTCACCGACGACAACCGCGTGGTCGTCAACATCTCGGTCATCATCGAGTATGGCGCCTATGCGCCTGCGATCTTCGACGACGTTAAGGCGCGCGTCACCGAGCGTCTGGCCGCGATGACCGGCCTTGAGGTGGCAGGCGTCAACCTACGCATCGAGGATGTCATCACCCCCGAGGAGTACGAGCACCGCACCAGCCAGCACGAGTAACCTACCAAAAAGGGACAGGTTTGTTTTGGCAGGTTTTATCTGCGTAAACGTCAAACGGCCGGTCGCGCATGCAAAAGCGCGGCCGGCCGTTTTCTATATGCCCTCGATGCGGTCATACCGCTCGTCTAACTAAGGGTTGCAATCTTCGCGTTCCGCGTTACCCTAATGGGCGCATTGTTTCCAAATTGTTAACGAGGGGTTGCCGTAATGGCCGACGAACACGAGACCGAAAGCAAGGCATGGGCGATTGAAGCCGCTGCGGCAGAGGCGGCGTCGCGTGCCGCCGAGGAGGTACATCGTCCTCCGGTGGTGCCGATGGAGCGCGTTGTCGGTCGCGAGGATATCGAACGTGGCGAGCGCGCCGGCCGCAAGCGCAGCCAGGAGCCAGGCTTTCCGCGCTTTTTTGCCGAGCTCAATCTGGGCCTGATTCTCACGGCGTTCGCCATCGTGGCCTTTAAAACCCCCAATCACTTTGCCTTCGGCGGCACCTCGGGCGTGTCGGTCATTCTTTCTACGCTGTTCCCGACCCTGCCCGTCGGCGTCTTTATGTGGATTATCAACGCGGTCCTGGTCGTTCTGGGCTTTATCTTTTTGGAGCGCAAGGCGATTCTGTGGAGCGTCTTCGCTTCGTTTGCGCTTTCGGCCTACGTCTCGCTGTTTGAGCTCTTCATTCCGACGGATGTTTCGATGACGGGTGATATGTGGCTCGACCTGTGCTTTGCCGTCATCTTGCCGGCGCTCGGCAGCGCTATTGTCTTTGATATCGGCGCCTCGACGGGTGGCACGGACATTCTTGCCATGATCCTCAAACGCCGCACCACGCTCGAGATTGGCCGCGCGCTGCTGCTGGTCGATATCGGCATCGTAACCATCGCGGCTTTCCTGTATGGCCCGCGCGTTGGCCTGTACTGCGTGCTTGGCCTGTTTGCCAAGACGCTCGTGGTCGATAAGGCTATCGAGAGCATTCACCTTCGTAAGGTCTGCACGATCATTTGCGCCGAACCGCGAAAAGTCGAGGAGTTTATTGTCAAGCATCTCAACCGCACGGCAACGATCAGCCGTGGCTACGGCGCCTTCTCGGGCAAGTGCGTCACGGTGATTATGAGCGTGCTGAGCCGTCGCGAGGCAGTGCAGCTGCGCCGCTATACCCGCGAGATTGACCCTGGCGCCTTCATCACCATCGTCGATAGCTCCGAGATCGTGGGCAAGGGCTTCCGCGGCACGAACTAGCGCGGACGCACCCTTCGAATCATTGAATAAAGCCGCCTACGTTGCAAATCGGCCATCTTGGAGTATTTGTCCCCACATTGGGCGATAATGTTGCCAAAGACATCGTTTGCGATCCAGGTGATTCGCTCTAGATACGAAGGGATGATTTCGATGTTCTGTTCGCAGTGTGGCGCCCCCATGGGCGATAACGACAAGTTCTGTGGCGCGTGTGGCGCTCCTAATACCGGTGCTGCAACCTCTGCTCCTCAGGGGCAGTCTCAGCCTCAGCAGTTTGTTCCTCAGCCTAACGTGAACGTGCCCAAGGGCTGTGTAGCTCAGGCGTTTGAAGACATGACCAAGACGCCGGGCGTGCTGCAGCGCGTGTGCCAGATTGCCTTTTTGCCGGCGCTCATCTGTGTCGTGTCGGTGCTCGTGCTCTTCATTCCCGTTATCGGCGGTATCGCGGCTGCCTTCGGCTTTTTGGCTGCCTGTGTGGCAAGCGCGTGCGGTTCTGGCTTTGGCATCGAATGGGGTCGCGACCTGTCGCTCAAGGTCGATGACGGCATGGATCGTCCGTTGATGCGTTCCACGTCGTTTGGCCTTGGCGTCTTTTCGGGCGTTATTTCGAGCGTGCTCAAGGTTATCGCGGCTATTCCCGTTATTGGTGTAGCGCTTTCGCTGGTGGAGAGCGTGGTAATTGGTGCCGCGGGTGCGTACTCTTATTACGGCTCCTATGCGCTTGAGGCCGCTCTATTTGGCTCGCTGGGCCTGTTTGTTCTGGCTATGATTGCCACGGCGGTCCTGGGTGTCTTCTTTACTATGTTCGCCGACATCGCCGTGATGCACTTTGCGGTGACCGGTCGCGTCGAGAGCGCGTTTTCGCTCGATAAGGTCTGGGCGGCCTTTAAGAACAATAAGACCAAGCTGTTCTGCGCATCGTTCCTTCCCGAGTTTTTGACGGGTCTGGTCGCCAACGTTATCACATGGATCCTGACGCTCGTCTTTGGCACCATTGCCTCTGTCGGTATGTATAGCTACTACTACCGTCCTACGGCTATTGAGGCGCTTGTTACCGGCGGTGGCATTACGCTCGTATTGTTCTTGGTGCTGACGGCGTTTGTCACGGTATTCCTTACGGTCTTTGGCAACATGCTCAAGCATCGTGCCGTTGGCTATTGGGTGGCGCGCTACGCAAGCGAGTGGGCCGACGAGGACAAGGACGACGTCCTGACCTTTGTGCTGCCGTTTGAGAAGAAGTCTGCTCCTTCGGGTTACAGCGCTCCGGATGCTTCGCCGGCACCTGCGCCCGAGCCCGAGCCCGCGCCCGAGTCTGCGCCTGAGCCTGCACCCGAGCCGGCGCCTGTGCCTGAGCCGGCACCCGCACCTGCGCCTGCAACGTCGCCCGCGCCGAGTTCTGCTCCCGAGCAGGAGTGCCCGCCTGTTGGCGAACCTGCTGAGCAGACTGCGCCGGCGTTGGGCGATAAGGGCGATCAGGCAGCGACCGATCAGCCCGAAGAAGACCAGGCCGAATAGCTTGAGGGGGGCTGCGGTCCAGAGTGCCTAAGGCCATGGTCCGTTTTAGCCGATGCCGCCGGGTTGGTTGCCTTCATTTTGGTAATCGACCCGGCGTGATTGAAGGTATCCCGTTGGGATGCGGCATGTGAGACCAAAGACGCATGTCGTCTTATGGGAAGGAGGATCTATGTTTTGCGAAAATTGCGGAGCACCCGTTTTGGATGATGCAAAGTTTTGTCCTGCTTGCGGCGAGCCCGTCAACGCTACGTCGGCTGCCGCGTCTGAGCCTCAGCCGGTACAGATTCAGCCCGCCCCGGCACCTCAGCCTGCGCCTCAGGGCGCACCCACACCGCCACCCATGCCCGGTGCGGTTGAGCTCGATCGTAACTTTGGCATGATACTGCTGCTCGCTATTGTCACGTGCGGTATCTACGGCATCTATGCGTACTACAAAATATCTGAGGATGTCGCAACTATGTGCTCGGGCGACGGGGACGATATGCCCAACTACCTGATTGCAATCCTGCTGTCGTTCATTACCTGCGGCATCTATGGCCTGTGGTGGACATACCGTTTCGGCAATCGCATCCAGGCCAACGGTCCTCGCTATGGTCTTACCATTGCCGAGAGCGGCACGACGCTTCTGTTGTGGCAGCTGATCGGCGCCTTGCAGTGCGGCATCGGACCGATTATTGGTTTCTATCTGATCGTCAAGAACGTCAACGCGATGGCGGCTGCCTACACTGCGCAGGTTACGGCACGTGCGTAGCAACTCGGATTCACAAGCACGGTCCAAGACAAGGGGCACGGCGGGGCTATTCCGCCGCGCCCTTTTGTTCGCCGCTATCTTGGCGCTGTCGTGCCTTGTGCTGTATGTGACGGGCATCGGCTGCCCGTTTAGGGCGCTTACGGGCATTCCGTGCCCGGGCTGCGGCATGACGCGCGCGTGGCTCGCGGCGTTTGGGCTCGATTGGCGTGCCGCGCTTGCGTATCATCCGCTGTTTTGGATGGTTCCCCCTATGTTTGCGCTGGCGTGCGCCAGGGACTATGTCACAACTTCGCGCACCCGAAAGACAATCGATGCGGCGCTGGTCGCAATATGCTTGCTGCTGGTTGCGGTGTGGGCAATCCGCCTGGTCAACCCCGCAGACGCCGGCCTGCTTTTTGGGGGCCATGTTCCTGTGGGGGTTCCTGCCGATATCATTTATCTCGAGCAGCCACGCTGGCTCATCATCCTTCGCTCTTACCTGTCGTGACGGAGGATACGTTGGAAAAGCGGTCGACACATAAGCGGGGGCGAACGTTGAGATAACGTTCGCCCCCGCTTTGCTCTAGCCAGGTTGTTACGGGTGGGCGTGACGGCTACTCGTCGCGCTTCTCCTCGTGGCGAGCAGCGGCACGGGCATCGTGAATGCCCTTGATGGCGGCATGGCGGGCGGTGCGGGCGTCGTGCACGGCGTCGCGGGCCTCGGCGGCCGTTGCCTTGGCAGAGCGCAGCTTGGCCGCCAGGTCGGGATTGGTCTCGGCAACTGCGGCGATCGTGGGGCCGTCGAGCTCTTCTTGCGTGGGCTCGGCCAAAAAGTCGATGGCATACTGAGCGGCTACCATGGAGCCCTTGGCGAGCGCGCTCTCGTCGATCTTGTAGAAGCAGGAGTGCTGGGCATAGGTGGCGCCAATCTGGGGGTTGCGCGTGCCAACAAAGGCGAGCACGCCCGGCACGCGGCGCAGGTACTCCGAGAAGTCCTCGCCCGAAAGCGTGCCGCGGTAATGGCCCTCGCCTGCGGGGCCCAGGCACTTGAGCACAGCTTGGCGGCAACGCTCGCTCGAGGCGGCATCGTTTTCGACCTTGTAGTTGGCGATGGTGTAGTCGGTGAGTTCGGCCTCGGCGCCTAGTGCTGCTGCGGTGTGCTCCACGATGCGGCGCATAAGCTCGGGCATTTCCTCATGCGTCTTGTCGCCATAGGTGCGCACCGTGCCGGCGAGGTATGCCGTGCCGGCGATAACGTTGCGCGCGGTGCCGCCGTGCAGTTCGCCGACGGTGATGACGGCGGGTTCGTAGGGGCTAATCTCGCGCGAGACGATGGTCTGCAGGGCGTTGACGATTTCGGCGGCAACCATAACGGCGTCGTGGCCGCGCTGGGGCATGGCGCCATGGCACGAGGTGCCGCGGACATCAATGCGGAACCAGTCGGTGTTTGCCATGCGCGGACCGGGCTCGCAGCTCACGGTGCCGGCATCGACCTCGCTCCAGATGTGCGCGGCATAGGCACCGTCGACGCCATCGAGTACGCCCGTACCGATCATGAGCTTGGCGCCCTGGCCGTTTTCCTCGCTGGGCTGGAAAACGATGCGAATCTCGCCGTGGATGTCATCGGTCATGTGGCGCAGAATCTGCAACGTGCCGAGCATCATGGCGATATGGCAGTCGTGGCCGCAGGCGTGCATGCAGCCCTCGTTGACGCTGGCGAACTCCTCGCCGGTCTGCTCGGTGACGGGCAGGGCGTCGATGTCGGCGCGCAGCAGGATGCGGCGGCGCGGCGTGCCGTCCTCGCGGTAGGCGTCCGGCGCGGTACCGCGAAGCGTCGCCACCAGGCCCGTCTTGAGTGGACGCTCGTAGGGGATATTCATGGCGTCGAGCTGGTTGGCGATGTCGGAGGTCGTGCGCTCCTCGGCAAGGCTCAGCTCCGGGTGCTTATGGAAGTGCCGGCGCTGCTTGATGATATAGGGCTCAAACTCGGCGGCGATATCTTGGATGGCCGCGGTGACGTCGTTTGCCGCGCGAACCTCGGTTGCTGCCATAATCTGCTGTGCCTTGGTTTTCGTCATGGTCGATTTGCTCCTTGCTGGGTTGATCGCAAAATCGTACAGGCTCTCTCCAGTATGCCACCTGCCGCTAGGGCTGGTAAAGTTGCCGTTTGCCGCTTGGAGTTTTGTTGCAAGGGCGGGGGAGTACACTCGGGGGTGTTGAATTTCCTGCCAGAGATGGGGATGCCCATGCAACATATCGATCGGATTATCCGCTCCAAGAACGTTTTTACCGCGCAAGACGGTATCGATACCGCCCGCGAGCTGGCGATTGCCATTGCGGGCGATCGCATCGTCGCAGTCGGTGCGCCCGATGACGTGATTGACGCCGCACCTGCCGCCACGCCGGTGGTCGATTACGGCGAGCAGTTTGTCTGCCCCGGTTTCCACGATGCGCACCTGCATTTCTTTCATACCTCGGTTGGCTCCTCACCGTATATGCTCATGGATATGGGCACGTCCGAGGCGGCGCTGGTGCAGGACGCGCTCAAGTTTTCCCAGGACCTGCCCGACGACGCCTGGGTCGTGACGCAGGGCTGGCGCGATTACCGCTGGGATCCGCCCGAGCACCCTACCAAGGCCTCCCTCGATGCGGCATTTCCTGATCGTCCCTGCGTTATGTACTCGGGCGACGGGCACACGCTGTGGCTCAACAGCCGCGCGCTCGAGGCACTCGGCGTGACGCGCGACAGCGAGCCGCCGGCGGGTGGCAGCTACGACAAGGATGCAAATGGCGAGCTCACGGGTATCGCTCACGAGGCTGCGGCCATGCAGCTGCTGCCGCGCTGTCTTGAGTGGCTGGGCGAGGACCGCATCGCGAGCGCATACGCCGACCAAATGAAACGCATGGCCGAGCAGGGCATTACCTCGATTTGCGACATGTCGCTCATGCCCATGCCTGGCTGTGACTTTATCCGCGACGACGTCTACGACAAGCTTCAGGCGATTGGCAAGCTGGGCATTCGCGCCCACCTGTTCCCCACGCTGTTGGATGACCAATCGCGCTTGGAAGAACTTCAGACCCGCTACGCAAACAATGCGTTGCTCTCGGCGCCGGGCTTTAAGCAGTTCTTCGATGGCGTGTCGAGCGAGCACACCGCATACCTCACCGATCCCTATACCAACCCGCGCTTCCCGGGCGACCAGGGCCGTCTGACGGTTCCCGTCGAGCGCATGCGCAAGCTGGTCCTGGCGGCAGCCGAGCGCGGCCACACCGTGCGCATCCACGTTATCGGCGACGGCGCCATCCATGCCGCGCTCGATATCTTTGAGGAGGCGGCAGAGCTCTACGGTTTGCCCCCGCACGGCCATAATACGCTTGAGCATTTGGAGAATCTGCTGCCCGAGGACATCGATCGTCTGCGCAAACTCAACGTCATTGCCTCGAGCCAGCCTTGCCACATCACGCTCGACCCGGGTGGCCCGGAGCGCGACCTGGGCCTGGAACGCAGCCGCATCATGTGGCCGTTCGCAACTTATCAGCAGCGCGGTATCCGTCAAGCTTTCGGTACCGACAGCCCCATCACGGCCGTTACCAGCATGAACGTGCTCTACACGGCTATCACGCGCCAAGATCCCCGCAGCCACTGGCCCGAGGGCGGCTGGCTGCCGAGCGAGCGTATCGACGCGGCAACGGCCCTGCGCAACTACACGCTTGGCAGCGCGTACGCAGCGGGCGACGAGCAAAACCTCGGCAGCCTGGAGCCCGGCAAATACGCCGATCTGGTAGTCCTGGACCAAAACCCGCTCACCGTTGACCCCCAAGAGCTCCAGGTCACCAAAGTTCAGGCCACCTACCTGGCGGGCAACATGATTTACGAGCGCTAAGTATTCATGCCGTACCGTTAAACGCGGCTCGGGCAGCCTATTTTGGGATGGCGCTCGAGCCGCGTTTGTTTGCCGGTGGGGATTTGTTAGGAGCGTCCCCGCTCTGTTGGATTTGGGCGCGGGGTTGAGGTGCTGCTGCCCCGCGCGCTCAATTCGGACATCAGCAATGCTGTCTCTTGGTGTTTTGCATACTTCCCATTACAGATTGCATAAAAAGGCTGGGATGTTCTTCTTGATCCTGATGTACCCCCGCCCGTGCCGTGCAAAAAACGGAGTATTCAGCACCGCGAGCTCTGCCGGTGCCGCTGCGGCTGAGTAACGTTGTGGAGATTGACGTCATTTTGGGGTCCGGCGCGGCGCGAAGCATGCCTTTTTGTCCTAGCGGGGTTTGCCTGCCGACTCGAATCGCCGGTCGAAGGCGTCCTTGGGACCAATATGGTGTGTCCGGCGTGTATGCAGCCGTCCTAGCTTGCTGAATACTCCCAAAAATGCACGGCGCTCCCCAGGGGACCCGTGCGCGCAGCGAAAACCATGCCCACGTTCCTATCCGCATCGCCATTTTGCTGCACTGACTTTTCTGAATACCGGGCCCGATAACGTTGACTCAGCTCCCGTGTGGCGCCGGAGGGGCGGGATATAAGGTTTATCGCGAGTTCCGCACGAGCCGAAGGCCACTTAATGTGGCCTTCGTGCGAGCAGGACTGCCTGAGCAGGAAACCTTATATCCCGCCCCTCCGGCGCCACACGGGAGCCGCGCACAAGTTATCCCCCGGCATTCAGAAAATCTAAGTGCCAAAAAATAAGATTTTTTGAC
>CAJLRE010000016.1 GCA_905208975.1 uncultured Collinsella sp.
ATCGACACCGTCGGCATCGGCAACATCGAGAACTGGGATGCCGATCCCTATGAGGGCTACGAGACCGACGAGATCATCTACGGCCGCGGCGGCTCCGACCAGGAGGGCGGCATGGCTTCTGCTACCTACGCTGCCAAGATGATGAAGGACATGGGCCTCATCCCCGAGGGCTACAAGATCATGGTCGTCGGCACCGTCCAGGAAGAGGACTGCGACGGCATGTGCTGGCAGTACATCTACAACAAGGACGGCATTAAGCCCGAGTTCGTCATTTCCACCGAGCCCACCGACGGCGGCATCTATCGCGGTCACCGCGGCCGCATGGAGATCCGCGTCGACGTTCACGGCACCTCCTGCCACGGCTCCGCTCCCGACCGCGGCGACAACGCCATCTACAAGATGGCCGACATCATCGCCGACGTCCGCGCCCTCAACAACAACGGCTGTGACGAGTCGACCGACATCAAGGGCCTCGTCAAGATGCTCGACCCCAAGTACAACCCCGAGCACTTCGAGGACGCCCGCTTCCTGGGCCGCGGCACCTGCACCGTCAGCCAGATCTTCTACACCAGCCCCAGCCGCTGCGCTGTCGCTGACTCCTGCGCCATCTCCATCGACCGTCGCATGACCGCCGGTGAGACCTGGGAGTCCTGCCTGGACGAGATCCGTAACCTGCCGGCCGCCAAGAAGTACGGCGACGACGTGAAGGTCTCCATGTACATGTACGACCGTCCGTCCTGGACCGGCGAGGTCTACGAGACCGAGGCTTACTTCCCCACGTGGATCAACAAGGAGACCGCTCCGCACGTCAAGGCCCTCGTCGACGCCCACAAGGCCATGTTCGGTGACGAGCGCATCGGCTGCGAGCCCAGCATGGACAAGCGCACCGGTCGCCCGCTGTGCGACAAGTGGACCTTCTCCACGAACTGCGTTTCCATCCAGGGCCGCTATGGCATCCCCTGCGTCGGCTTCGGCCCGGGTGCCGAGTCTCAGGCTCACGCTCCCAACGAGGTCACCTACAAGGACGACCTGGTCACCGCTGCCGCCATGTATGTGGCTGCCCTGAACCTCTACGATCCGAGCCAGGCCGATGGCGACGCCACCGTGTTCCGCGCCGGTCTGACCAACAACAAGATCGATTAGTCCCATTCCTCGATCTTGTTGAGCCGGGGACAGCTCGTGTCCCCGGCACCCCCTGTTGACTTGGGGCCCGCGGTCGTTATCTCCCATGTTTCCTCGACGGTAGCGGGTCCTCGTCATAGTGCTCTGCATGTTCTAGCCACACGCGCATGCCGGAGCACATCTACTCATTGCAATCGTTTCATCTTTGGAAAGGATATTTACATGGACGCCAAGTTTACCGAGCTCGTCGAGCAGCTGAACGGCCTCGATTTTAAGGGCATGTACGGCAGCGACTTCCTGCACACCTGGGATAAGACCACCGATGAGCTCAAGGCGCTCTACATCGTCGCCGACGCCCTGCGCGAGCTGCGCGAGAACAACGTTTCGTCCAAGATCTTCGATTCGGGTCTGGCCGTCTCCCTGTTCCGTGACAACTCCACCCGTACGCGCTTCTCCTTCTCCAAGGCCGCTAACCTGCTCGGCCTTGAGCTGCAGGACCTGGACGAGAAGAAGTCCCAGATCGCTCACGGCGAGACCGTCCGCGAGACCGCTACCATGATCTCCTTCATGGCCGACGTCATCGGCATCCGCGACGACATGTACATCGGCAAGGGCGACGCCTACATGGCCGAGGTCTCCGAGTCTGTCCAGCAGGCCTACGAGGACGGCGTTCTGGATCACCGTCCCACGCTCATCTCTCTGCAGTCCGATTCCGACCACCCCACGCAGTCCTCTGCCGACATGCTTTACCTCATCAACGAGTTTGGCGGCCTCGAGAACCTCAAGGGCAAGAAGGTTGCCGTTACCTGGGCCTACTCGCCCTCTTACGGCAAGCCGCTGTCCTGCCCGCAGTCGCTGATCAGCCTGCTGCCCCGCTTTGGCATGGACGTCACCCTGGCCCACCCCGAGGGCTACGACCTCATGCCCGAGGTCGTCGAGCGCGCCAAGGGCTATGCCGCCGAGTCCGGCACCACCTTTAAGCAGGTCAACACCATGGCCGAGGCCTTCGAGGGCGCCGACATCGTGATCCCCAAGAGCTGGGCTCCGTTTGCCGCCATGGAGAAGCGTACCAACCTGTACGCCGAGGGCGACGACGCCGGCATCGCAGCGCTCGAGAAGGAGCTGCTCGCTCAGAACGCCACCCATCAGGACTGGTGCTCCACGACCGAGCTCATGGAGAAGACCGCCAACGGCCAGGACACCATCTTTATGCACCCGCTGCCCGCCGACATCTCCGGTGTCTCCTGCGAGCACGGCGAGGTCAACGCCGACGTCTTTGACATGCACCGCGTGGGCATGTACAAGGAGGCCAGCTACAAGCCGTACGCCATCGCAGCCATGATGTTCCTGCAGAAGGTTGCCGATCCCGCCGCTACCCTCAAGGCCCTCGACGAGCGCAACACCGCCCGTTGGTTCCAGGCCTAAAGCCGCGCTGAGGTAAGCCATGTAAAGGGGGCGCTCTGCCAACCGGCGGGGTGCCCCTTTTTGCATCGTGGGCGTGCGGGATAAGCGCTTTCGATGTAGATGCCCCGCGACGCGAGTTATGGGTACGATGGTTTCAGGGGAGGTATCGCCATGAAACTTGGTTGCGTCATTATGGCTTCGGGCGAGGGCAAGCGATTTGGCTCTAACAAGATGCTCGCCGATATCTATGGCGAGCCGCTGATTGCCCGGACCATTGATTCGGTTCCCCGGGGCTTTGACGTCGTGGTTTCGACGCGTTGGCCCGAGGCCGCTCAGATTTGTGATGACAAGCATTGCCCGTGCGTGCTGCACGATGGCGAGCTGCGCAGCGAAAGCGTCCGTGCGGGCCTTTCGTGGGGAGTCGAACGCAACTGGAAAGGTTGCCTCTTTTTGCCGGGTGACCAGCCGCTCGTGAGTTCGGATTCTTTTGAGGCTATGGTTCGTGCATTTGACGAGCGTGGCCGCAGGCATCCGGTGCGTCTTGCGTGCAACGGTGAGCCTTCGAGCCCGGTGCTCTTTCCGGCGGAACTGTTCGATGCACTTATGTGTCTTGAGGGTAAGGACGGCGGCGGTTCGATTCTCAAGGACCGTACCGACGTGGTGCTGGTCGAGGCGCGTGCCTACGAGCTGTGGGACGTCGATACCGTCAAGGGACAGCGACGCATAACGGAGCATATCGCCGCCTGCTCGTATTTTGATCGCGTGGCCAACTGCATCAATCAATAAGGAGCAATTATGATCATCATCAAAAACGGCGCGCTCGTGACGCCCCAGGGGCTTCGCCGCGCCGATCTTGCCATGGAGGGCGACAAGATTGTGCGGATTGCCGCGGCAATCGAGCCGGCCGAGGGCGATACCGTCGAGGATGCCGCGGGCTGCTGGGTGTTTCCCGGCTTTATCGACGGCCACACGCACATGCAGTGCTGGACTGGCATGGATTGGACGGCCGATAGCTTTGAGACCGGTACGCGTGCGGCTGCCTGCGGCGGCACGACGACCATCGTGGACTACGCGACAGCCGATCGCGGCGTGACCATGCCCGATGCCTTGGCCGAGTGGCATCGCCGCGCCGACGGAACCTGCACGGCCAACTACGCCTTCCATATGGCGCTTGCCGAGTGGAATGAGCGCAATCGCGCCGATCTTTCGGCCATGCGCGAGGCGGGCGTATCGTCGTTCAAGACCTACTTTGCCTATGACCACCTGCGCTTGGACGATGCCGAGACGCTCGAGGTGCTGGAGGAGCTCAAGCGCGTAGGCGGTATCCTGTGCGTGCATTGCGAGAACGGCACGCTCGTGAACGAGCTGCAGAAGCGCGTGTTTGAGCAGGGTATCCACGGGCCCGAGGGCCATGCGCTCAGCCGTCCGGATGTGTGTGAGGCCGAGGCCGTGAGCCGCCTGCTGTATCTGGCGCACTTGGCCGGGGATGCTCCGGTCAACGTGGTGCACCTTTCGACCAAGCTGGGGCTCGAGGCCATTCGCGCTGCCAAGACGCGCGGGCAGAAGAGCATCTATGTCGAGACCTGCCCTCAGTATCTGATGCTCGACGATACCTGCTATCTGGAGCAGGGCGAGGACGGCTTTGCGGGCGCCAAGTATGTGATGAGCCCGCCGCTGCGCCATGCGGGTGACCGTGCGGCACTGCGCGAGGCGCTTGTGGCTGGCGAGATCGATACGATTGCGACCGACCACTGCAGCTTTAACCTGCACGGGCAAAAGGACCGCGGGCGCGATGACTTCCGCGCGATTCCCAACGGCGGGCCCGGTGTGGAGCATCGCCCCGTCGCGATCGCTACGAGTTTTGAGGGACAGCTGGGCCCCGAGGATCTGTGCCGCTTGATGAGCGAGAACCCGGCGCGCGTCTTTGGCATGTATCCGCGCAAGGGCTGTCTTGCCGAGGACTCCGATGCCGACGTGTGCGTGTGGGATCCCAAGGCGCGCTGGACGATTAGCGCCGCGACGCAGCATCAGGCTGTGGACTATACGCCGCTCGAGGGCTTTGAGGCACATGGCCGCGCCAAGGCCGTCTTCGTCAACGGCGTGCTGGCCGCGTGCGACGGCGAGCCCACCGGAGCCCAACCCGGCCGCTACGTGCCCCGCTAATGGGGGGGGGTGCCGGACCCCCTCCGCAGTTGCGGTGAAATAGTTCCTGTTTAGCCGCTAAATAGGTCGTTTCAGGAACTATTCCACCGCAACTTATAGGCCTGCTGGGGCAGCGCCGGCTATTTGAGGCTGGTGGCGACGATGGGGCGGCTGAGGGCAGTCTCAAAGCGGCTTGCCACGGCCGGGTCGGCAAACGTGTCGACTTGGTTGAGCATGATGCGGGCATTGTTGAGGTTCAGCATCCGCAGTTCGGCATTGAGCACCATGGCGACGCGCTCGGGCGTGGCGATATCGGTGAGCTCGCAGCCGCAACGCTCGCAAAAGAGCTCGGGGCGGTGGACGGCTTCGTTGATGGGCTTGCCGAGCCCCGAGGCGCCGACGATCCAGACGATGTTGGCCGTGCCAGAGGGAATCACCGGCTCCCAGGCGGCGTGGGCCTTGAGCGGGAGCCGCTTGCTGCCATCTGCCTCGGCCAACACATAGTCAAAGCGCTGCGCCAGCTCGTCGAGTGGCTCGGCAGGGGAGGAGAGCTTACCCGTCTCGGGGTCCAAGACGCCTGCTTGGCAGATGCTTCCCCGCACAAGCCCCGAGCAGGCCTCGCAGGTGCAGCCTGGGGCGTGCAAGGCACCTGGCTTCCAGGGCGCGGCGTCCAGGCGACGGCTCGACCCATCCCATGGCACGCCGGCGACGGGAAACATGTGCGTGGTGGTACAGAGGAGCACGCGGCCGCCAGCGCGCATGAGCTCGAGACCCAGCGTCTTCAGCAGCGTCGACTTGCCGCCACTGCCGATAATCGCGGTAATGCCCGACTCGATCCTGAGCGCGGAGGCAAGATTGCCGCTAACCGTTTCCATCTGTTCACCGCCGTATAATACTGTGATAATAAATAATCATCAGAGTAGCGGCCGAACCGCTTTTGCTCTGCTCAAACCGTAGCACAGGGAGGTGCCCCGGGAATGCTCGTTTATGTTCGCGGCGCCGGCGATATCGCCACGGGCGTCGCCGCTCGCTTGGTGCGCGCCGGCGTTTCGGTCGTTATGGCCGATATCGCGGTTCCCACGTGCATCCGCCGCACAATCTGTTTTTGCGAGGCCATTCGCCTGGGCGAGGTCGAGGTCGAAGGCATTCGCGCTCGCTTGGCACGGACGCCGGCTGAGGCGCTTGAGATTACCGAGGCTGGAGACGTCGCCGTTGTGGTGGACCCTCAGGCCAAGATGCTCGGCGAGCTGAAACCCGCGGCTGTGGTCGACGCGATTTTGGCTAAGCGCAACTTGGGCACCACGCGCGACATGGCGCCTGCCGTCATCGCTGTGGGGCCGGGCTTTACCGCGCCGGTTGACTGCGACGCCGTGGTCGAGACCATGCGCGGGCATTTTCTCGGCCGTGTCATTACCCAAGGTTCGCCCCAGCCCAACACGGGCGTGCCGGGCATTATCGCCGGCTATGGCAAGGAACGTGTTATCCACAGCCCCGCCGCCGGCGTGTTTCGGTCCGACCGCGCAATCGGCGACATCGTGAGCGCCGGAGACGTGATTGGCTACGCGGGCGATACGCCCATGTGCACGCAGATCGATGGCTGTCTGCGCGGGCTTTTGGCGAACGGCGTGCAGGTGACTGAGGGCTTTAAATGCGCCGATGTCGACCCGCGCGGCGATGCCAGCTATATCAACTACATTTCGGACAAAGCGACGTCGGTCGGCGGCGGCGTGCTCGAGGCACTCGCTATGCTCACCGATGTCTTTAGAGGATAGAAGGCGGCAATGGAAAAGCTCGATGTTGTGAATGCGGCGCTTGCCGCCCTGCGTGCTGGCGAGACGTGCGAGCTGGTGGTCGTGGCCGGTACGGCGGGGTCGTCCCCGCGCGGTGTGGGCGCCTGGATGGCCGTCTTTGCCGATGGCAGCCAGGCGGGCACTATCGGCGGCGGCAAGATTGAGCTCTTTGCGCTGGATGAGGCGCGCGAGCTCCTGAGCGCGGGACAGTCGCGTCTGGTCCGCTACACCATGGGCGGCGAGAACTCCGATACCGGCATGATCTGCGGCGGAGCCATCTGCCTGTGCTATCTGCGCCTGGATGTATCGCAGGCGCCGTTGTTCCAGTCGGTTGCCGACATCTTGGCCTATCGGCGCATCGGCGACTTCGTCATCGACTTTGAGCCGTTTATCGCGAGCGTGCTCGAGGGCGATGTGGCCGAGTACCATGGCGAGGAATCGCGCCGCACCATTGCGGGCTGCCCCGGGCTTTCGCTGGTGGAGGAGGGGAGTAAGGTCACCTACACCAACGCCGCCTCCGAGATTCCCACGGCGCACATCGAGACGCTCTGCCCCGAGGGCCTGACCTATATCTTTGGCTGCGGCCACGTGGGCGCTGCGACGGCTCGCGTGCTCACGGCGGCGGGCTTTGCCGTCGTGGCTTGCGACGACCGCCCCGGCACGCTGACCCCCGATTGGGTGCCCGGTGTCTACGACCGTCGTCTGGTCGACTACAAGAGCCTGAGCAAGCAGTGCCCCATCGGCCCGCGCGACCTGGTGGTCGTCGCCACGGCGGGTCACAAGTCCGATATCGATGTGGTGATTCAGGCCATGCGCGCCAAACCCGCCTATCTGGGCTGCTTGGGCTCGCGCCGCAAGACCGCCTTTGTGCGCGCCCGCCTGGAGCAGGAGGGCTTTACGCAGGAGCAGATCGACGAGCTGCACCTGCCGATTGGTGTCGCCATCGAGGCCGAGGACCCCGAGGAGATCGCCATCTCCATCGCCGCCGAGATGATCCACCTGCGTCGCACCAAACTCGTCCCCCGCAAGCGCTAGTCGCATCCCAAATGAGCTGCCCCAGCCCTCTGCCGCATGCGGGTCAAAATGCTACCTGTGCCATATGCCCTATAATGTCCGACCGTTGAGCGGCATGGGGCCGCTGCCTAGGGTATGGGAGGCGCAAATGGCAGAGTCGGCAGCAGGGGATGCCCTGTTCGAGCGTACGGGAAAAGTTTCGTTTGTGCAGGTATTACCCCATGCACTGCAGCATGTGCTGGCGGCATTCGCGGGTATCGTCACGCCCGCCATCATTATCGCGTCGGTCTGTGGCTTTACCCCTCAAGAGGAAGCCGCTGTCATCCAGGCGTCGCTCGTCCTCTCGGCGATTGACATTTTCCTTCAACAGTTTCCCATAAAAGGTGTCGTCGGTTCGGGCCTGCCCATTGTGATGGGTGCGAGCTTTACCTTCGTGCCGGCGCTCAAGGCAGTCGGTCTTGAGCTTGGTTTTGAGGCCGTACTGGGCGCCCAGGTAATCGGCGGCGCGCTCGTCGCGCTCTTCGGCCTACTGTTTAGGCGCGTGAGTTTTCTGTTTCCGGCCCCGGTGCTTGGCACCGTCATCTTTGTCATTGGCCTGTCGCTATGCCCAGTGGCAGTTGCCTCCATGGCGGGCGGGGAGGGCGCGGCCGATTTTGGCAGTGTCACCAACTGGGCCGTCGCACTTGTGACGTTCGTCGTCACCTTTATGGCTGGCAACTACGGCAAGGGCGCGCTTAGGCTGGGCAGCATCCTGGCTGGTATCTGCGCGGGCTTTGTTTTGGCTGCGGTGTTGGGCATGGTCGATTTCTCGGCCATCGCGACCACCAGCTGGTTCGCCCCGCCGGCCCTGGGCGCCCATCGCCTGGTGTTCGACCCGGCCGCGTGCGCCGTTGTGGGCGTTGTCGCCATTGTCAACGCAGTACAGGTCATGGGCGAGTTTGCCGCCGTGTCGTCCGCTGCGCTCGATACCCCTGCGACCGATAGCCAGATCTCGGGTGGCCTGATCGCCAACGGCCTGGTCGGTATGCTGTCAGGCTTTTTTGGCGGCGTCCCCACGGCAACCTTTGGCCAGAATGTGGGCATTATCGCCGAGAACAAGGTCGTCAACCGCATGGTCTTTACGCTTGCGGCTGCCATCCTGCTCATCGCGGGCCTGCTGCCCAAGTGTGCGGCGGTGCTCACGTCTATTCCGCAGCCGGTCATCGGTGGCGCCACGATTGGCGTGTTCGCGACCATCGGTATGAACGGTGTGGTCATGTTTGCCCGCCACGGCCTGTCTCAGCGCGATACCACGCTCATGGGTCTCTCTATCGCCTTTGGCACGGGCATTGAGCGCACGGCCGGCGCGCTTGCCGGCGCTGGATTCCCCGCATGGGTTGGCACCGTTTTTGGCGGATCCTCCATTGCCGTCGCCGCGCTCGTTGCTGTGATCCTCAACCTGGTCCTCCCGCGCCAAAAATAACGCCCCATATATGAGTTGCGGTGAGATAGGGACTGTTTAAGCCTGTTAGGCCGCCAAACAGTCCCTATTTCACCGCAACTGCTTGTTGGGACCCATTTGTGCGGGGGAGTTGTGGAGTTGTGCAGGCAGACGAGGTTTTTCTGGAAATACGCTCCCGATGCGCGTATAGTACCGATTGTTTTGTCGGCTCCTGCTGCGTCGAGTCCAAACCGCGAAATGCCATGAGCGGCGCGGATGCAGCCAGGAGGCACGAGGACAACCCATCGTGGCCACGCCCCGTGCTTAAAACCCCAAGAAGGAGTGAACAATGGCAGAAGAGAAGTATGTGCCGCGTCTGAAGACCAAGTACAACAACGAGGTCAAGCAGCAGCTTCAGGACAAGTTCCAGTACGAGAACGTCATGATGATCCCCAAGTTTGAGAAGATCGTCGTGAACATGGGTGTCGGCGAGGCCGCTACCGATTCCAAGGCCATCGACGGTGCCGTGCGCGACCTGCGCGCCATCACCGGCCAGCAGCCGATGATCACCCGTGCCCGCAAGTCCATCGCTACCTTTCGCCTGCGCGCTGGTATGCCGATCGGCTGCAAGGTTACCCTGCGTGGCGACCGTATGTGGGAGTTCTTCGATCGTCTGACCTCCGTCGCGATCCCCCGTATCCGCGACTTCCGCGGCATCTCCGCCAAGAGCTTCGACGGCCGTGGTAACTTCTCCATGGGCGTTACCGAGCAGCTCATCTTCCCCGAGATCGACTTCGACTCCGTCGATCACCAGCGTGGCATGGACATCACTTTCGTGACCACCGCCAACACCGATGAGGAGGCCAAGGCCCTTCTGGACGCCTTCGGTTTCCCGTTCAAGAAATAGGTTCACCTGCCCTATAAGCGCCGTTCCCACAAGGGGGCGGCGCTTGGGGCGAACAATACTCTATGTGAGGAGGATATAAGTGGCTAAGACATCGATGATCGTCAAGTGCAATCGCAAGCAGAAGTTCTCTACTCGTGAGTACACGCGCTGCCAGCGCTGCGGCCGTCCGCACTCTGTGTACCGCAAGTTCGGCCTGTGCCGTGTCTGCTTCCGCGAGCTTGCACTCAAGGGCGAGCTTCCCGGCGTTAAGAAGGCCAGCTGGTAAGTCACTACCAGCGTTTCAAGCATCAGTTTGGAACAGGGAAAACGCGCTAAAAAGGCTTTGCCGTTAAGGGCGGCGAAGAACCAAGAGCACGTGTTCATCAAGAACGAAGGAGAATCTGTATGAACCTTACAGACCCGATCGCAGATATGCTTACGCGCATCCGTAACGCTAACTCTGTGAACAAGGCCACGGTCTCCATGCCGAGCAGCAAGAAGCTCGTCGAGATCGCTCGTGTTCTGCACGAGGAGGGCTACATCGAGGGCTACGATGTCGAGGACACCGTTCCCCAGAAGACTCTGCACATCACGCTTAAGTATGGTCCCAAGAAGGCTAAGGTCATCAACGGCATCCGCCGCATTTCCAAGCCGGGCCTGCGTAAGTACACCGGCGTTGCCGACATGCCCCGCGTCCGCGGCGGCCTTGGTACCGCCATTATTTCCACCAGCCATGGCGTCATGACCGACCGCGATGCTCGCAAGCACAACGTCGGCGGCGAGATCATCGCTTACGTCTGGTAATTCGCTCGGTAGGTAGAAGGAAAGGAGATCACCGTGTCTCGTATCGGTAATAAGCCTGTCCAGATTCCCGCCGGAGTCGAAGTGGCAGTCAACGGCAACAACGTTGTCGTCAAGGGCCCCAAGGGCCAGCTCGAGCTCGATGTCTTTGAGAAGCTCGCTATCAACGTCGAGGACAACGTCCTCACCGTTTCCCGTCCCGACGACGAGCGTGAGACCCGTGCCCGCCACGGCCTCACCCGCGCCCTCATCCACAACATGGTTGTCGGCGTTTCCGAGGGCTTCGAGAAGAAGCTCGAGCTCGCCGGCGTCGGTTACCGCGTGCAGCAGAAGGGCAAGAACCTCGAGTTCTCCCTGGGCTTCTCGCACCCCGTGATCGTCGAGGCTCCCGAGGGCATCACCTTCGAGGTTCCCGACAACACCCACGTGAACGTCAAGGGTATCAACAAGCAGCAGGTCGGTCAGATCGCCGCTGAGATCCGCGGCCATCGTCCTCCCGAGCCTTACAAGGGCAAGGGTATCCACTACGTTGGCGAGCACATCCGCCGCAAGCTGGGTAAGGCCGCCAAGTAGTCGTAACCGACTCACTCGCATAAGACCAGCACCCCGTCAGGTGCTGGCAAGATCAACCTTTTTAGGAGTTTACGTATGAACAAGCATAAGGCGAAGCTGGAAGGCCTCAAGCGTCGTCAGCGTCGTGTTCGCGGCAAGGTCTCGGGTACCTCCGAGCGTCCGCGTCTTCGCGTGACCCGTACTAACGCCAACATCTATGCCCAGATCATCGACGACAGCAAGGGCTCTAGCCTGACGCTCGTCTCTGCCTCGACCCTCGAGGCCGAGTTCAAGGGCACCCACACCTCGAACAAGGAGGCTGCGGAGAAGGTCGGTCAGCTCGTTGGCAAGCGCGCCATCGAGGCCGGCATCACCAAGGTCGCCTTCGATCGCGGTGGCCGTATCTACCATGGCCGCGTCAAGGCCCTCGCCGACGGTGCTCGTGCCGCCGGTCTCGAGTTCTAGGAGGTATGTAGCACATGGCTCGTAATCAGAAGCAGCAGCGCGAGGCCTCCGAGTTCGAGGAGCGCGTCGTTTACATCAACCGCGTGTCGAAGACCGTCAAGGGTGGTCGTCGCATGAGCCTCGTCGCTCTCGTCGTCGTTGGCGACGGCAAGGGCAACGTCGGCGTTGGCATGGGCAAGTCCGCTGAGGTGCCCCTGGCCATCTCCAAGGCGTCTCTCGATGCCAAGAAGAACATGTTCCACGTGCCGGTGACCGAGCAGGGCACCATCCCGCACGAGGTTCTCGGCCACTTTGGTGCCGGCCGCATCATCATCAAGCCCGCTGTCGAGGGTACCGGCGTTATCGCCGGCGGCGCTGTGCGTCCCCTCTTCGAGCTTGCCGGCATCAAGAACGTCCTGTCCAAGTCCCTCGGTACCGACAACGGCCTCAACATCATCAAGGCTGCCGTCGAGGGCCTCAAGGAGCTCTCCAGCCCTGAGGACGTCGCGGCTCGCCGTGGCCTGACGGTCTCCGAGATGTTCGTCGGTAAGGAGAACTAAGCATGGCTGACACCATCAAGATCAAGCAGGTCCGCAGCACCAACGGTTGCAAGCAGGACCAGGTCCGTACTGTCCGTGCCCTCGGTCTCCACAGGATCCGCGAGGTTCGCGAGATTGCTGACAACGAGTCCGTCCGCGGCATGATCTTCAAGGTCAAGCACCTTGTCGAGATTGTAGAGGAGTAGCAAATGCAGCTTCACGATCTTACTCCCGCGCCCGGTTCCACCAAGAACCGCAAGCGCGTCGGCCGTGGCAATTCTTCGGGTCACGGCACCACTTCTGGCCGCGGCCAGAAGGGCCAGGGTTCCCGCTCTGGCGGCACCAAGGGTGCCGGCTTCGAGGGTGGCCAGACTCCGCTGGCTATGCGCCTGCCCAAGCTTCCGGGCTTCCGCAACCCCCGTCGTATCGAGTACACCGCTGTTAACGTTGAGCGTCTCGAGCGTAAGTTCGAGGATGGCGCTGTGATCGACGGTGCCGCTCTTAAGGCCGCTCGCATCACCAAGAGCGAGTTCGAGCCCGTCAAGGTGCTCGGCAATGGTGAGCTCACCAAGAAGTTCACGGTCAAGGTCGACAAGGTAAGCGCTTCTGCGCAGGCCAAGATCGAGGCCGCCGGCGGAAAGGTCGAGCTGCCGTGCTAAATGGTCTTAAGAATGCTTTCCGCATCAAAGAATTGCGCGAAAAGATTCTTTTTACCATAGCTATGCTCGTCGTGTACCGCATTGGTGCGCACGTTCCTGTGCCCGGCATTCCCTTCCAGGGGATGCTGGGCCTTTTCTCGACCGATAACAATTCGGTCGCCGCAGGTGCTATGGCCCTCCTGAATCTTTTCTCTGGCGGCGCGTTGAGCTATGTGTCGGTGTTTTCGCTGGGCATCATGCCTTACATCACCAGCTCGATCATCCTCCAGATGCTCCAGGCCGTCGTGCCTTCCCTGCATGAGCTTGCCCGCGAGGGCGAGGTCGGTCAGACCAAGATTACGCAGTATTCGCGTTACCTCACCCTGGCTCTGGCAATCCTCAACTCCGTGGGTTACCTCTTCCTCTTTAAGAGCTTCGGCATCAGCTTCAATGGCGCCGGCGCTCCCGAGATCATCTTCGACCTCATGATCGTCGGTACGCTCACCGCAGGCGCTATGCTGATCATGTGGATTGGTGAGCTCATCACCCAGCGCGGTATCGGCAATGGCATGTCGCTGATCATCTTTGCGAACATCATGGCCGGCCTTCCGCAGGCTATCTTCTCCAGCACCGAGGGTAATGCCGGTGGCATCATCACCATGGTGATCATCTGCGCCATCATCCTGCTGGTTATCCCGCTGATTGTTTTCCTTGAGCGCGGCCAGCGCCGCATCCCGGTCTCCTATGCCAAGCGCGTCGTGGGCCGTCGCATGATGGGTGGACAGACCACCTACCTGCCCATCAAGGTCAACACCGCGGGCGTCGTGCCGATCATCTTCGCTTCGGCGCTGCTGTACTTCCCGGCTCAGATTGCCGTGTTCTTCCCCGGCATCGGCTGGATTCAGGCAGTTGCCTCTACGCTTTCGACCGGTTGGCTCAACTGGGTGCTTAACGTTGTCCTCATCGTGTTCTTCGCGTACTTCTACACCTCCATGGTGTTCAACCCCGATGACACGGCCGATAACCTTAAGAAGCAGGGCGGCTTTATTCCGGGCGTGCGTCCGGGTAGGGCTACCGCGGCCTACATCAAGAACGCGCTCAACAAGATTACGCTTCCCAGCGCTGTCTTTTTGGCGCTCATCGCCATCGTGCCTTCGATCATCTTCTCCTTCACGGGTAACCATCTGATCCAGGCATTTGGCGGCACGTCCATCCTCATCATGGTCGGCGTCGTGCTCGACACGGTCGATAAGCTCGAAGGCCAGATCAAGATGTATGATTACGATGGATTCTTTAAATAGGCTAGAGGAGGATTGCTCATGAACCTCGTATTGCTCGGAGCTCCGGGTGCCGGTAAGGGCACCGTCGCACAGGAGCTCGTCGCCGAGTTTGGCGTCGCTCACATTTCCACGGGCGACCTGCTGCGTGCTGCCGTCAAGGGTGGCACCGAGCTTGGTATTCAGGCTAAGAAGTACATGGACGCTGGCGAGCTCGTTCCCGACCAGCTCGTGATCGACCTTGTCAAGGAGCGCCTTGCCGCCGATGACGCCCAGCAGGGCTTCATCCTCGATGGCTTCCCGCGCAACACCGCCCAGGCTGTGACGCTCGATTCCGAGCTCTCCGCCATGGGTCGCGAGATCGACTGCGCCCTTCTGGTCGACGTGGCCCCCGAGGTCATCATCGATCGTCTGTCTTCGCGTCGCACCTGCCGCGCCTGCGGTTACACCGGCACCGCTGCCGATGCTACCTGCCCCAAGTGTGCCGGCGAGATGTATCAGCGCGACGACGACAAGCCCGAGACCATCAAGAACCGTCTCGACGTCTACGAGAAGTCCACGAGCCCGCTCGTCGACTACTATCGTGGCCAGGGTCTGCTCAAGTCGGTCAACGGTGACCAGGCTCGCGAGACCGTGTACGGGGATGTCAAAGAGGCTCTCGGTCTATGATCAAGATTAAGTCTGCAACGCAAATCGAGCAGATGAAGAAGGCAGGAGCGCTATCTAAGATGGCGCTCCGCCACGTTGGAGCCATGGTGCGCCCCGGCGTTTCGACTTTTGAGCTCGATCAGCTCGCGGAGCAGATTATCCGCATGCATGGCGGCACCCCGGCCTTTAAGGGTTACGGCGGGTTCCCGGGAACCATTTGCGCATCGATCAACGATGCCGTGGTCCACGGTATTCCCAACCCCGACATGATCCTGCGCGATGGCGATATCATTTCCATCGATACGGGAGCCGTTGTCGACGGTTGGGTCGGCGATAACGCTTGGACGTTTTTCGTTGGCACCCCAACGCCCGAGGCCAAGGCCCTGTGCGAGGTTACGCGCGATTGCCTTAAGGCTGCCATCGAGCAGGCTGTCCCCGGTAACCATATCGGGGATGTCGGTTATGCCGTTCAGTCTCTCGCCGAGTCTCACGGTTACGGCGTGCTTCGCGACTATGTGGGCCATGGCATTGGCCGTGTGATGCACGAGGACCCCAACGTTCCTAACTATGGAAAGAAGGGGAGGGGCGTTCGCCTCCAGGCCGGCATGGTCATTGCCATCGAGCCGATGGTTACGATGGGTTCCAACCATGTGAGCACGGGCTCCGACGGTTGGATTGTTACGACCAACGACCACCTGCCCGCCGCGCACTACGAGAACACCGTCGCCATTACCAATGACGGTCCGGTGATTCTCACCACGGATGCCCAAGGTGCTTGGTGTTCGCTCCAAGGCGGAGAAATGTAACAAGTTCCACTTAGTTGTGGAGCCATTACGAAGTTATTACGATGCGTGCATACGTGTTGTAAAATACTCAATCGCTGTCGTTTTCTAGAGAAAGATGATTGCTTGTGAAGAAGGAAGACGCAATTGAGCTCGAGGGTACGGTAAAGGAACCGCTGCCCAACGCCATGTTTAAGGTCGAGCTCGAGAACGGTCATTCGGTTCTGTGCAACATTTCTGGCAAGATCCGAATGAATTACATCCGTATTCTCCCCGGTGACAGGGTTGTCGTGGAGCTTTCCCCGTACGACCTGACCCGCGGCCGCATCACCTATCGCTACAAATAGCGGCACGCATACACGCACTCCATTTCCGACTGCAGGCTTAGCTCAACCTACGGTCGGATTGTGTGTGAAGACCAGCCATAGTTTTAAACGCCTGCGGCTGGGCGAGTAGATAGTAGGGAAGTAGTTTGAGCGCTACCGAAAGGAAGAACGATGAAGGTACGTCCTTCGGTCAAGAAGATGTGCGATAAGTGCAAAATCATTAGGCGCCATGGCAAGGTCCTCGTCATTTGCGAGAACCCCCGTCATAAGCAGCGTCAGGGTTAAGAGAGGAGACTACGTTGGCCCGTATTAATGGTGTCGACCTCCCGCGTGAGAAGCGCGTTGAGATCGGTCTGACCTACATTTACGGCATCGGCCGCACCACTGCGACGAAGATCTGCGTCGAGTGCAACGTTAACGTGGATACGCGCGTTAAGGACCTCACCGAGGATGAGGTTAACGCCATCCGCGATTATATCGATAAGAACCAGATCATGGTTGAGGGCGACCTCCGCCGTGAGCGCAACCAGAACGTCAAGCGCCTTATGGACATCGGCTGCAACCGCGGCCTTCGTCACCGCAAGGGCCTCCCGGTCCGCGGCCAGCGCACCCACACTAACGCTCGTACCCGCAAGGGCCCGAAGCGTCAGATCGGTGCTAAGAAGAAGAAATAAGGAGCGCTAGATAGATGGCTACTGCTAAGAAGAACGTTCGCGCTGCCCGTCTGAAGCGCGCGGACCGTAAGAACATTTCCGTGGGCCAGGCTCACATTCGTTCTACGTTTAACAACACGATCGTTTCGATCACCGATCCCCAGGGCAACGTCATTTCCTGGAAGTCGGCTGGCCAGGTGGGCTTCAAGGGCTCCCGTAAGTCCACGCCGTTCGCTGCCCAGATGGCTGCCGAGGCTGCTGCCAAGCAGGCCATGGAGCACGGTATGAAGAAGGTTTCCGTCTTCGTCAAGGGCCCCGGCTCCGGTCGTGAGACCGCCATCCGCTCCCTCCAGGCTGCTGGCCTCGAGGTCTCGAGCATCCAGGACAAGACCCCCATTCCGCACAACGGCTGCCGCCCCAAGAAGCGTCGCCGCGTGTAACTGAAAGGATCGTATCAATATGGCAATCGACAGGACTCCTGTTCTTAAGCGCTGCCGTCAGCTCGGGATCGATCCCGCTGAGCTCGGTTACAGCAGCAAGAAGGAATCTATCCGTCAGCCCAAGCGCCGTCGCAAGGAATCTGAGTACGGCATGCAGCTGCGCGAGAAGCAGAAGGTCAAGTTTATCTATGGCGTTCTGGAGAAGCAGTTCCACGGCTACTTCAACAAGGCCCGCAAGATGAACGGCGTCACCGGTGAGAACCTCATGATCATCCTTGAGTCTCGCCTCGACAACGTTGTCTTCCGTCTTGGCTTCGCCCGTACCCGCAAAGAGGCTCGTCAGTCCGTCCGTCACGGCCACTTCACCGTGAACGGCAAGCGCGTGGACATCCCGTCCTACCGCGTCAAGGCCGGCGACGTCGTCGCTGTCGGCGAGAAGTTCCGTGACCTCCTCCCCATCAAGGAGGCCCTGATTTCTTCCGAGCGCTTTGAGGTCCCTGGCTGGCTCGAGGTCGATATCGAGAAGCTGTCTGGTAACGTGCTCGCTCTGCCGACGCGTGAGCAGATCAGCGGTGATATCAACGAGCAGCTCATCGTCGAGCTCTACTCTAAGTAGTCCATCCGGGCTGCTGAGGCTGGAGGTAATACATGTCAGAATTCATTAGGCCTCAGGTTCAGGTCGAAGAGATCAACGAGACGTCTGCTCGTGTCTCCGTCGAGCCGCTCGAGCGTGGTTACGGCGATACGCTGGGTAACTCCCTTCGTCGCGTTCTTCTGTCCTCGCTCGAGGGTGCCGCCGTCGAGGCTATTCAGATCGATGGTGCGCAGCACGAGTTCATGACCATCCCTAACATGGTCGAGGATGTCACCGACATCGTCCTGAATGTCAAGGGTCTTGTCTTCAGGGCTCTCGGCACGACCGACGAGGCGACCGCCACCATCTCGGTTGACGGCCCCTGCGAGGTCACCGGTGCGGACTTCTTTATTCCGTCCGAGTTTGAGCTGGTCAACCCCGAGCAGCACATCGCTACGCTCACCGAGGGTGGCCATCTCACCATGAGCATGCGCATCGGCTATGGCCGCGGCTATGTCTCTGGCGAGGCTAACAAGCGCGACAACGATCCCATCGGTGTGATCCACGTCGACTCGCTGTACTCGCCGGTTTCCCGTTGCGCCAAGCTCGTTGAGGCTTGCCGTGTCGGTCAGCACACCGACTACGACCGCCTTGTCCTCGAGATCGAGACCAACGGCTCCATCGCTCCGCGCGACGCCGTGGTCCAGGCTGCCAATATCATCAACCAGCATATGGCTGCCTTTATGAACCTTGCCGAGACCCCCGAGGTCGAGGAGGAGGCTTCGATCTTCGCTCCCGAGGTCACCAACGACAACGCCGAGCTGGACAAGCAGATCGAGGATCTGGACCTTTCCGTCCGTTCCTACAACTGCCTTAAGCGCGCCAGCATTCACTCGGTCCGTCAGCTCGTTGAGTTCTCGGAGAACGATCTGCTTAACATCCGTAACTTCGGTGTTAAGTCGATCGAGGAAGTGAAGGACAAGCTTGAGTCCATGGGCCTGAGCCTGAAGGCTTAATGCTTCGCATATTTGAGGAGAAACTAGACCATGCGTCACAACGTTAAGAAGGGCCTGAAGCTCGGCACCGATGCGAGCCACACCAAGGCCATGAAGAAGAGCCTGGCCAAGGCCCTCTTCGAGAACGACCGCATCAAGACCACCGAGACCCGCGCTAAGGCGCTGCGTTCGGTCGTCGACCCGATCATCACCTGGGCCAAGAAGGGCGACCTGCACTCTCGTCGTCTGGCCATCGCCAAGCTCGGCGATAAGCAGCTCGTTGCCGAGATCTTCGACAAGGCTGCCCAGGGCATGTGGCAGGACCGCAACGGCGGTTACACCCGCATCATGAAGCTCGGCAACCGTAAGGGCGACAACGCTCCTATCGTTATCATGGAGCTCGTCACCGAGCCTTGCACGCCTAAGGCCAAGAAGGCTGCTCCGGCCCCCAAGAAGGCCGCTGCTCCCAAGAAGGTCGAGGCCGTCGAGGAGGCTCCTGCTGAGGAGACCGCTGAGTAGACAATCCGTCTGCATAGGCTATATTCGAGGGGTACGTTCGCGTACCCCTCTTTTTTTGTCGCGATACCGTTGATTGTTTGTTGGGAGCGCCCATGACCGCGCCGTCTGATTTCAATTCGATTCCTGAGCTCGATGCCACGCTTGTATTCTGTGTTGCCTATGATGGCTCGTCCTATAGCGGATTTGCCGAGCAGCCGGGCCAGACGACCGTTGCGGGCGAGTTGCGCCGCGCTATCGAGACGCTGCTGCGCCGCCCGATCGATCTGACGTGTGCGGGTCGTACCGATGCCGGCGTGCATGCGGTGGCCCAGTACATTAGCGTGCCCGTAACGGACGCTGAGCTTGCTCTGACGCGCCGTAGGTGGCTGAGGGCTATGGATGCCCTCCTGCCCAAAGATATCGCCATAAACGAGGTCTACAAGGCCCGTAGGGGCTTTTCTGCCCGCTTTGACGCGCGGTCCCGTACGTATACGTACCGTATTGCCGATCGCGATGCGCGCCCCGTGCTCTCGCGCGGTGCGGTGTGGTGGCATCGCTATCCCCTCGACGTCGATGCGATGGCGGCCGCCTGCCCTGCGCTTTTGGGCGAGCAGGACTTTAAGAGCTTTTGCAAGGTTGCCTCTGCTGTGGGCAAGCCCACGCACCGCTGCGTGATGCGTGCGGAGTTTGGCCACGAGGTCGCTTTTGGCGAGGATATCCTGACCTTCACTATCGAGGGCAATGCGTTTTTGCACTCGATGGTGCGTACCATTGTAGGAACGCTCGTGGAGATTGGCATGCATCGTCGCGATCCCCAGTGGATGCGCGAGGTTATTGACGCCCGTGACCGAACCGCTGCGGGTCCCACGGCGCCTGCCTGCGGCCTTACGTTTATGGGTGTGGATTACGGCCCCGACGAGCTTGTCGTTCTCGACTAGGGGAGTGCTCGGCGCGTCTGTGCCTTGCACATACTATGTGTGAGCTGCGCGTGTGCAACATCTGTTCTTGGCGTGCAACATGTTAGGCGGCTCGTTGCTTTTATAGCTCGGGTGTACCATGAACGACAGTTTGATTTGGTGCTATCGAGAGGATGGAAAACTTGGTTCGACGTGGCTCGCATCCGCGACTTTCGGTGATCCTTGTGGTAGAAGGTTCGCCCAGCTATGCGATGCGTGCGCTCGAGAGTATCCAGAACCAAGACCTCTACGATTTGCAGATTGTCGTTGTCTGTCGCGATACTGCGCCCGGTGTGCGCCATTCGCTTCAAGTTGCTGCCGACAGGGACATCCATATTGATTTGATTGACGTCGAGGACGCGAAGCACAGCGCTTGTCTTCGTGCCGGTTTTGCTGCCTCGCGCGGCTCTCAAATCATCGCTATGAACGCCGATGAGTGGTTTGCTCCGCAGTCCCTTTCCAAGATGGTCGATATCGCGTGCGATACTGCGGCAGACATAGTGTTCCCCACGGTGTCGCTCGACCGCTATGATGCACATCGAGAGCGCCATTCGCGTGTCTTGGATGCTGCCTCTATTGCCATAGAAGACGAGTCTTCTATGGTGACTGGGCTGCCCCAGTTGATTTTGGGCGGCTTGGTTGCTCAAGTCTCTGGCGTGATGTACAGCCGTCCACTGTTTGAGGCATGTCTTTTGTGCGATAAGACGTTTCGCACGGTTGGGTTTATGGCGTGCGCGCTCTCGCAGGCACAGCGCGTCTCCGGATGCGGCGACGCTTGTTTCCACGCGGCGGCACCTAAGCTTACAGATGCCTTTGATCCCACCATGTATGCCAGGATATCCGATGACACTCGAGCGCTCGACGAGCTTGCGGACTCACTCTCGGAAGCAGATAGCGGTGGTCGGCTCAAGCTGGCAAGCCAAAAGTTCTACTTTGCCGGACTGGTCGCCTGCATCGAGAATTTGTGTCTGAGCCCGCATGGGGTGTCGTCAATCGAGCGTTCCGCCCGCATGCGTGATATGCTCGAGGCGCCTCGAACCCGTCAGATGGTCGCCGCGCTCAAGGATAACCATCGGGGACTCGGTCTGTTGTTTGGGCCGATCGCCAGCGCCAAGCCCGCGCGCTGCGTGATGTGTACGCATCTGGCAGCTTTTCTTAACCGGACGGGCGCAAAAACCGCCTAAACGGCTCATTACGAAACAAACTTGCATAGAATTGTTTCGAAATGCGTTCTTATACACAAAAGCCTTCAAATAGCGTTAAACTATTCAATCACT
Source organism: uncultured Collinsella sp. (assembly GCA_905208975.1). Classification (GTDB taxonomy): domain Bacteria; phylum Actinomycetota; class Coriobacteriia; order Coriobacteriales; family Coriobacteriaceae; genus Collinsella. The sequence goes on from CAJLRE010000016.1 coordinate 21,179, forward strand.
GATTGATTGTCTCCGCCATCTTTTGGAGAGAGGGTTTGTATGGCTAAAAAACGCAATGGGCGCCAGGATGCCATTAGAGATATTGTGCGCAATAAGGATGTCCGCACGCAGCGCGTGCTGGTCGATGAGCTCCGTGCTATGGGCTTTGATTGCACGCAGGCGACTGTCTCTCGCGATATTGCCGATATGGGGCTGCGTAAGCTCCCTGAGGGCATCTATGTTCTGGCAGAGGACCTGCACCTGCAGCGTATGGTTTCCGAGCTCGTAACGGGCGTTCTGCGTACTGATAATCTGGTAATGATCAAGGCTCAGCCTGGCACGGCTTCCGGCATCGCCGCCGCCGTTGATGCGGCAGAGTTACCCGATGTGCTTGGCTCGCTTGCCGGCAACGATACGATTTTGGTTATTGCCCAGACGGCCGAGGACGGCGAGCGTCTCGAGGCGCTGATCAATAAGTTGAGCAATTCTCGCAAGTAGGTGTGCGGGTCGTGCGCTCGGCATTGTGTGCGCTGACATAGTGGCTTGTAAGGGGCATCGACGTTGGTCGGTACCCCTTTTTGTTTGCCGGTATAAAGACCGCCCACCAGGTCGCTTCAAACTAAAAGGCCCCGAGCAGTTCAATAAGCTGCTCGGGGCCTTGTTGGCTTTAGTCGCGTACTTCTTAGCCGACCGTATCGTCAGGCGTGGGCGAGGGGTCGGGAGTGGGCGTAGGCGTAGGCGTGCCGCCATCGCCGCCGGTCGAGCCACCAGTGGAGCCGCCCGTCGAGCCACCAGTGGAGCCGCCCGTCGAGCCACCGGTCGTACCGGTGCCGCCGGTGGTGTCGCCGCCCGTGGTCTCGGTGGTCGTGGTCGTCGTGGTAGTTGTTGTGGTGGTTTCCTCTTCCTCTTCGTCCTCGTCCTTGTCGTCGTTCTCCGACTTCTTGGTGTTGTTGGTGCCGTAGAACTTCCAGACGCTGTTGTTCTTGTAGGTGGGCGCCGTTCCGGTCGCAAACTCCTCGCGCTCGGTACCGGTCAGAACGGTGTTCATAAACCGCTTAAAGACAGGCAGGTTGGTGCTGTCGCCCAGCAGGTCCGTGCCGTACTTTTGGATGGGGATCTCGCCCGCGGAATAGCCGGTCCACAGGGCGCACGCCAGCTGCGGGGTATAGCCGCAGAACCAAAGGTTGGTGGTGTTGTCGGTGGTGCCCGTCTTGCCGGCATAGGGCTGGTTGACACTCAGGGCGCCGGCAGCACCCGTACCGCTGCCCTTCATGACGCCGGACAGAACATCGGTGACCGCGGCGGCCTCGCCCTCGGTAAGCACCTGTGAGGGATTGTCGGTGTGCTGGTACAGCACCGAACCGGTACGAGAATCAATCTCGGTGATGGCGATCGGCTGGCGATAGTAGCCGCCGTTGGCAAACGTCGCGTAGGCGGCGGCCATCTCGAGTGGCGAGATCGAGCCGGTGCCGAGCGTCATGACGGGAACGTCCTCGATGTTGTCCTTGGCGGGGTCGATGCCGAGCTTTTTGACGAGCGAGATGATCTTGCTGTTGCCGACGGCTTCCGCCACCTGGATGTAGCCGGTGTTGGAGGAGTATGCCGTCGCCTGCTTAAGCGTGATGTTGCCGTAGCTCTGGTTGGCGTAATTTTGGACCTCGGTCGTGGTGCCCTTGGCCTTGAGCGGCGAGTTGCAGTTGAGGGTGACGTTGGGGTTCATGCCGTTTTGGATGGCAGTTGCCAGCGTAAAGGCCTTAAAGGTGGAGCCGACGGGACGCTTGGCCGTGGCATGGTTTACGTGGTTCTCGTCGGCGTTGTAGTCGTAGCCGCCCACCATGCACTTGATGTAGCCGGTCTTGGGGTCGACGACGACCATGCCCATGTCCAGGCCGTCAAGCGAGAGCGTGTCGAGCTGCTCGCGGACGGCATTCTCTGCCACCTGCTGCATCGTGGGGTCGATGGTGGTCTTGACGGTCAGGCCGCCCTTAAAGAGCACGTCGGTCGAGAACTCCTGCTCCAGCAGCTGCTTGACGTAGGAGACAAAGTAGGGCTGCGAGTATACGTCGACGCCGCTGCCCGAGATTTCGGTCACATTGAGGGTGATAGGCTCGGCCTGTGCGGCATCGTGCTCCTCCTGGGTGATGTGGCCCAGGCGCAGCATGTTGTCGAGAACCTTGTTGCGGCGAGACAGTGCCAGATCGGGATTGACCGTGGGGTCGTACTGCGAAGGCGAGTTGGGAAGGCCGATGAGTAGCGCGGCCTCGCTCAGGGTGAGGTCGGCGGCGCTCTTGGACAGATAGGTCTCGGCTGCGGCCTCGATGCCGTAGGCGCCGTGGCCGTAATAGATGGTGTTGAGGTACATCATGAGGATCTCGTCTTTGGAGTACATGTCCTCCATCTTGATGGCGATGTAGGCCTCGCGCACCTTACGCTCAATGGTCGAGTCGAATTGCTCCTCCTGCAGGATGGTGTTGCGCACAAGCTGCTGGGTGATCGTCGAGGCGCCTTCGTGCCCGCCGCCGAGGGTTGCCACCGCAGCACGCGCGATACCCCACAGGTCGATACCGCCGTGCTCGTAGAAGCGCTCGTCCTCGACGTCAACGGTGCCCTGCAGCACGTAGGGGGAGACCTCGTCCTTGGTGATGGACTTGCGGTTTTGCGTGTAGAAGCTCGCGATCTTGTTGCCGTTACAGTCGACGATCTCGGTGGGCTCGCTCACCAGATACGCGTTGGCGTCGGTGTAGTCGGGCAGATCGGACAGCCAGCGGTTGACGTTACCGACCATGCCGATGCCAAACGCCACGCCCGCAATCAGCAGAAAGCCCAAAAACGAGAGCAGGATTATGGGCAGGGCGTGCGTCTTTGAACGGCTGTGTCCCTGTCGTTGGCGAGGACCCATATATTGACCTCCAGGTATGTCGTGCCAGACGGTGGATGTGCCGTCGGGGCAGGATGGACATAAGTTATTACACGATAAACCAAACGGGGCGCGCGAGGCCTCGTGTATGCTGGAAGACGGCATTTTTCAGAGTGAATGCATACCTTGGTAAGGAGTTTGTCGATGGCGATTCGGACGATGGGGCCGAGCGGACAATACGAGACTGGATTGGATGTTGTCAGTGCGGCGCTGCCCGAGCTGCTGGCGCCGGCGGGCGGACTCGACCAGATGCTTGCGGCTATCGCCGCGGGTGCCGATGCCATCTATGCGGGGTTGGGCGGCTTTAACGCCCGTGTGAGCGCCCATGGCTTTACGGATAACGAGTTTGCGCGCGGCTGCGCCGTGGCGCATGCCCATGGCGTGCATGTGTACGTAACGCTCAACGTGTTCGTGTTTGACGATGAGTTGTCCGACGCGGTGGCGTTGGGAGCTCATGCACTGGAGCTGGGCGCCGATGCTCTGATTGTCGCCGATGCCGGGTTGGCCTGCGCGCTGCGCGCGGCGATTCCCGGGGTCGAGATTCACCTGTCCACGCAGGCGGGCGCTCATAGCGAGGGTGCCGTGCGGCTTGCCGCCGATGAACTGGGGGTCGAGCGCGTGACGACGGCACGCGAGCTGACGGTCGACGAGATTGCGGCGCTATGTGCCACGGGCGTGCCCATCGAGGTATTCTGCCACGGTGCGATTTGCATCGGCTATTCGGGGGCGTGCGAGTTCTCGGCCCTGCGGCGTGGGCGCTCGGCGATGCGCGGCGACTGCACGCAGCCGTGCCGTCTGGCGTACGACCTAGTGGACGAGGCGGGGCAGAGTGTTGTTGCCGTCGAGGGAGACCGCCTGCTTTGTCCGCGTGACTATCTGGGTATCGCGCACCTGCCCGAGCTTGTTGCCGCCGGCGTGGCATCGCTCAAGATCGAGGGACGCATGAAGAATCCCGATTACGTATTCAACGTGGTGAGGGTGTGGCGTCGGGCACTCGATATGCTGTGCGACGGCGCGTGGGACTCCGGTGCCGTGGAAGAGCTTGAACGCGAGCTGGGAAGGTCGTTTAACCGTGGGTTTACCGATGCTTACCTGCGGGGTCGTTCGGGTGCCGAGCTCATGAGCTTTGAGCGCGCGATCAACCAGGGCGTGCGCGTGGGGCGCTTGGTCGCTGTGGGCCACGAAGAGGTGACCGTTGAGCTCGATGCCGCCGTGGCGGCGGGTGACACGCTCGAGATTCGGTTCTATCCGGGTGTCGACGCGCGTCCCGATGTGCCCAAGCGCTGGCCGCAGGTGCCCTGCCCGGTGGATGCCGCAGCGGGGAAGCGCGTCGTCGTGCATTGCAAGCGTAAGGTGGACGCGGGCTGCGAGGTCTATCTGATTCGCAGCGCCGGCGTGTTGGATCAGACGACGGCGGTGTTGGAGCGCATGCGGGCCGAGGCGGATGCGATTGCGCCCGTTGCGCGTGCCGTTGAGGTGCTGCCCTTTGAGGACGCTGCGGTGGATGGCGGCGCGTCGACGGAGTTGGCGGGGTCGGCGGGGCCGGTAAAGCGCGAGGATTTTGCTCGTATGGTCTTTGCCTGGGAGCTGATGGATGTGGGTCCGCGCGATGAGCGAGATCTGTCCGATACAACGGTGGTGCTCGACGAAGTGTGCCGCGCGGGCGACGCCGAGCGGACTCGGGCGCTTATGCAGCGTGCCGGGCGCGTCGTCTGCCGCAATCTGGGACAAGTGGCGATGGCCCGCGAGCTGGGCACAACGTTTGACGTGGCGGCGCCGGTGTTCTGTGCCAATCGGGCCACGCTTACCTGGCTGCGCGGACTCGGTGCGGGGCGGGTGTGCTTGTCGGCCGAGTTGCTCGGCAATGATGCGGAGCGTGTTGCCGAGCTTGCCGCTTGCCCCGGTGTCTTGGGGCCTGTCGATGCCGACCGTCCCGAGATCATGGTGTGCGAGCACTGCTTGCTGACTGCCGAGGGCGCCTGCGCCACGGATGCAACGGGGCAGGTCCGTTGCCGTGACTGCTCGCGCCGTCAGCAGGCGCGCTTTTTGGTCGAACGTGACGGCACGCGTTTGCCGGTCGTTATCGACGCGTGCGGCAGGACGAGGATTTTCCTGTCGTAGGTGTTCGGCCGCGCCGTTTTGGTTATTATGAGTGGGTTTATGAACTTCGAGCACCGCCGTATCCGGTGAGGGTGCTATAGCAAAAGGAGGATACCCAATGCTGTCTGTCGACGAGCAAATGCGTATCATCACCTCGGGCGCAGCGCAGATCGTCCCCGAGGCCGACCTTCGCAAGAAGCTTGAGAAGGGCGAGCCCCTCAACATCAAGCTCGGCGTCGATCCCACCAGCCCCGACCTGCACCTGGGCCATGCCGTGCCCCTGCGCAAGATGCGTCAGTTCCAGGACCTGGGCCACAAGGTCACCCTCATCATCGGTAACGGCACCGCACTGATCGGCGATCCTTCGGGCAAGAATTCCACCCGCCCGCAGCTTTCGCAGGAGCAGATTGAGGCCAACGCCGAGACCTACGTGAGCCAGGCCATGAAGATCCTGGATCCCGAGAAGACCACCATCGTGCACAACGGCGACTGGATCCTGTCGATGGATCTGGCCGGCCTGCTGCAGGTGTGCTCCAAGTTCACCGTCGCCCGCATCCTCGAGCGCGATGACTTTACCAAGCGCTACCAGTCCCAGACGCCGATCGCCCTCCACGAGTTCCTGTACCCCGTGATGCAGGCCTTCGACTCCGTTCAGATCAAGGCCGACGTGGAGATGGGCGGCACCGACCAGCTCTTCAACCTGCTCGCCGGCCGCGAGCTCATGGAGAAGATGGGCATGGAGCCGCAGATCGCGCTTACCATGCCGCTGCTCGAGGGCACCGATGGCGTGCGCAAGATGTCCAAGTCCTACGGCAACTACATCGGCCTGACCGATGCTCCCAAGGATATGTTCGGCAAGACGATGTCCATCCCCGACGAGATGATCGGCAAGTACTATCGTCTGGCCAGCTCGCTCACCCCGGCCGAGGTCGACAAGATCGACGCTGCCCTGGCCGACGGTTCCGCCGATCCCTATGAGCTCAAGCGCGCGCTGGGCCGCGACCTGTGCGACACCTATCACGGCGCCGGTGCCGGTGACGAGGCTCAGGCCGAGTTCGACCGCGTGTTCAAGGAGGGCCAGCTTGCCGACTTCCCCGAGAAGCATGTCGAGCTGACCGTCAACGACGAGGGCCAGATCTACCTCGCAGGCCTGCTTAAGGACCTGGGCCTTTCGGCGAGCGCCGGCCAGGCCCGTCGCGACATTGACGGCGGCGGCGTCAAGATCAACGGCGAGGCGGTGGCTCCCAAGAGCTACAACATCGACCCGAGCGCCCTCAAGCTGGGCGACACCCTCTCAGTAGGCAAGCGCAAGGGCTTTAAGTTGGTCTAGCAAGTAGGTCAACCTAACATGTGCAATAGGGCCGCAGCCGGAACGATTCCGGCTGCGGCTTTTTTGGCACTTGGGGACGTTCCTTTTGTGCCGGCACTTTGGGACACTCCTTGTCATTGGTACAAAGCAACCTGTCCCCATTGCGCCAAGCGGCGTGTGCCGTTAAGCGGAGGGGGTGTATTCCCGACCCATCGTTTGGGCATACAATGGCTATTGACTTGCTGCGGTGAAGGTCTGTCCGCCCCGCAGCTTTTTTCTACGGTTAAAGGAGTATGTATGTCCGTTGAGGTCATGAGGTCTGTGATCGACGCTGCCGAGGGTCGCGTGCCCGTCGACACGCTGTTTACCAATGCGCAGATTGTCGACGTATATGGCCAGCGCGTGGCGCCCGGTAGCGTTGCCGTCAAGGATGGCGTAATCGTCGGCGTGCTCTACGACGGTCGCGATGACGCTGCTGGCACCTACGAGGCGGCTGAAGTCATCGACTGCCAGGGCCGCTATCTTGCCCCCGGTTTTATCGACGGGCACTTGCATATCGAATCTTCGAACATCCGCCCTGCTGAGTATGCGCGCATGGCGGCGACGCGCGGCACCACCACTGCCATTGCCGACAGCCACGAGATTGCCAACGTTTCCGGCCTGGACGGCCTGCGCTTTATGATCGAGGACGGCCGTCGCGCGCCCATTTCCATCAAGTACATGATGCCCTCGTGCGTGCCCGCGCTGCCCGATGAGCAGGCCGGTGCCGTCATTACCGCCGCCGATATGCAGGCGTTTTTTGCCGAGCATCCGGGCGATGTCTTCGGTCTGGGTGAGATGATGAACCTGCCGGGCGTCTTTATGGGCGACCCCGAGACCTGTGCTCGCATCGATGCTGCCAACCAGACGCCGTCCAAGCAGGTTGACGGCCACGCGCCGCTCGTTGCCGGAAAGGACCTCAACGCCTATGCCGCGGCGGGCATTATCGCCGACCACGAGTCGACGATTCCCGAGGAGGCACTCGACAAGCTGTCCCGCGGCATGTATGTGATGCTGCGCGAGGGTACGTGCAGCCATGACCTGGCCAACTTGTCGCCGATGCTGCTGGAAAACCCCGCCCGTGCCCGCCGCTGCTGCTTTGCGACCGACGACCGTGCTCCCTCCGACGCGCTTTCGACCGGTATGATCGACAACGCCTGCCGTGTGGCTATCGAGGCCGGCATTGACCCCGTGGTTGCCATCTCTATGGCGTCCCTCTCCACGGCCGAGGCGTTTGGCCTGGATCACGGCTGCCGCGACCCGTACGAGCTACGCGGTGCGATTGCCCCGGGCAAGCGTGCCGACCTGCTGGTGCTCAATGATCTGACGTTTGCCACGGCTCCGCATCGCGTATATGCCGCCGGTGCCCTGGTGGCGCAGGACGGCACCTTTGTGGGCGAGATTGCACCCGAGATGGCCGAGGTTGCGGCCCTTGCCGATGAGCTGCGTGCCTCCGTTAAGCTGCCGAAGCTATCGCTCGACGTGTTCGACTATGCCTTTAAGCCGGGCGAGGCCGTGATCGACGTGGTGCCGGGCAAGGCCATCACGGGCATGGCTCGTCCCGAGAATGCCGAGGGCCTGCGCCGCATTATGCTGATCGAGCGCCACGGCCGCGGCTTGTCACTGCAGGCCGAGGGGGCCGACGGTGATGGCCCTGCGGGCCTGGGTCTTGTTGGCAAGCACATTGGTCGCGGCTGGGTGCGTGGCTTTACCATTACGGGCGGTGCCATCGCCTCGACGATCGGCCACGACTCGCACAACGTGTGCGTGGTGGGCGACAACGCGGCCGATATGATGGCTGCCGTCGAGGCTGTTGGCCAGGGCGGCCACGTGCTGGTGCGCAACGGTGAGGTCGTGGCGCGTATTCCGCTGGCGCTCGGTGGTCTGATGAGCGAGGGCACGGCCGAGGATGTCGCCGCGCAGCACGACGACTTTATGGTCAAGGCGCGCGCCATGGGCATCGAGCCGCCGCTCGACCCCATCATGGGCATCATCTTCCTGCCCCTGCCGGTGATCCCGACGCTCCGCATCCGCCCCGAGGGCATGTTCGACGTCACGACCTTCACCTACGCCGACTAGTCATCGGGGACGTTCTTAAACGACTAGCCGTCGGGGTGGTGTGTCGCCTGACGCCGCGACCGTGAGACCTCTGGCATGTGTGAGCTATTTGCCAGGTCCTTGTAACGTTTACGCCCGCGGAGTCTTATTTGAGCTCCCTTTGGGTACGTTGGAATCGGATACACGTTCGATTCCAACAAGCCCGAAGGGAGCTTTTCTATGTTTAAACTGATTGCATCCGATATGGACGGCACACTGCTTGACGAAAACGGCCAGGTGCCTCCCGAGACCTACGAACTGATTCTGGCGCTACACGAGCATGGCGTGCATTTCGCCGCATCGTCAGGTCGTCGCTACGATCGCCTGTGCGAGTTCTTTGCGCCCGTTCGCGACAAGATGGACTTTGTCGCCGCTAACGGCGCCCAAGTCTACGCCGACGGTAAGATGGTAGACCGTGAGGTGTATTCCCACCTGGCGATTCGAAGGCTCGCCCAAGCCGTCAGGACGTTTCCCAATCTGCATCTTGCGCTCTTTGACCGAACCAAGTCCTTCCTGCTCGATGACGAGTGCAAGTTCGTGCGTGAGGTCGATAAGGACCTTCCCAATGCCGAGCGTATTTGGGAGCTGCCCGATCCCAGCGTAAATATCATCAAAGCGAGTATCTTTTGCGACGACAGTGCGGTTATGGACAGTGCGTACGTGCTACAGCGCGAACTTGGTCAGCTCTTTACTTTTGCGCCTTCGGGCAACGCGTGGATCGATGCCATGCAGCCCGGTGTGTCGAAGGCCTCGGGTATCGCGCAGCTCGCGGAGCATTACGGCATTGGTCGCGACGAGGTCATGGCGTTTGGCGACTCGATGAACGACTACGAGATCATTCGCTTTGTCGGCACGGGCTGCGCGATGGAAAACGCGCGCCCCGCGCTTAAGGCGGTGGCCGATCGCGTGGTGGGTTG
>CAJLRE010000017.1 GCA_905208975.1 uncultured Collinsella sp.
CCGTCCAGGCCGACTTCTTGTGTGGGCGGTTGGGGTAGATGCCGCTCTCGTTCATCGCGTACAGAATGCGGCGGTGAACCGGCTTTAAGCCGTCGCGCACGTCCGGCAGGGCGCGCGCCGTGATGACCGACATCGAATACTCGATGAACGACTGTTTCATCTCACGGCCGAACTCCGAAATCTGGAGCTGGCCGCCATTGATATCCTCGCCGGCCGAGGCGCCACGGTCGACTTCGCCAAAGCTCTCCTCGAGCTCGCCGTCGTCTTCTTCCTCATCATCATCGGCATCGGGGTTATAGGCGTCCGGATCGCCGTCCTCGCCCTGCTCAGCACGGGCAAGCAGGCGCTTCAGATCGTCGGGCATGCCGGCATCGCCGGCCTCGCCCATACCCTCGTTATTGTTGATATCGTCTGCCACGTTACCTCCTCATGGTTTGCGTGGTCCATTAGTTCCCTACCACGGAGACGGATTACCGGGAATGCCGGATAACCCTCCTAGGTTTTCCAGGTGCCCCAGGTTGCCCTGAAGGATGAGGGCGCACGCCTTGCGTGCGGCGCCCGAAATCCTGAAGGGCAAGATGGGGTGCCTGGGAAAGCTAGGCGTCTAGGAAGCGTGCGTCATGCGCGTGCTTCTCGATGTACTCGCGGCGATAGCCGACCTCGGAACCCATCAGCTCGCGCACGGCGCGGTCTGCCACCACGGCATCCTCGATCGACACGCGCTGCAGGATGCGGGTCTTGGGATCCATCGTCGTCGAGGCGAGCTGCTTGGGGTCCATCTCGCCCAGACCCTTGTAGCGCTGGACGGTATAGCCCTTGCGCTTTTTGGTGATCTTGCCGTCCTTGGCCTTGCCGTCCTCGTCGTTATCGTCGGGGTTCAGGCCCAGACTCTGGATGGTGTCGCGCAGGATCTCGTCTTCGGGCTGGCGGCCGTTGGGATACACGTAGTGGATCTTGTTGCGCACCTTAATGCCAAAGATGGGCGGGCAGGCAACATAGACGTAGCCGGCATCGATCAGCGGACGCATGTACTTGTAGAAGAATGTCAGCAGCAAGATGCGGATATGCGCACCGTCGACGTCTGCATCGGTCATGATGATGATCTTGTGGTAACGCGCCTTGGTGATATCGAAGTCGCCGCCGTCGCCGGCGCTCGTCGTAACGCCGCAGCCGATCGCGGTAATCAGCGACTGGATGGTGTCGCTCGAGAACGCGCGATGGTCACCAACGCGTTCGACGTTCAAAATCTTGCCGCGCAGGGGCAGAATCGCCTGGATGTCTCGGCGACGGCCGTCCTTGGCCGAACCGCCTGCCGAGTCGCCCTCTACGATAAAGAGCTCGGTCAGCTCGGCATCGCGCACCGAGCAGTCAGCGAGCTTACCGGGCAGGGACGCCGTCTCGAGCAGGCTCTTGCGGCGGGTCGCCTCGCGCGCCTTGCGGGCGGCGTTGCGCGCTTTGCAGGCCTGTTGCGCCTTCTTGACGATCTCACGAGCGGGCTTGGGATGCTCCTCGAGGTAATCGGTAAGGCCGTCGGTCACGATCTTGAGCGTGAGCGCGCGCATATAGGAGCTGCCGAGCTTGGCCTTGGTCTGGCCCTCAAACTGCGGATCGGGCAGCTTGACCGAGATAACGGCCGAAAGGCCCTCGCGCACGTCGTCGCCGGTCAGGTTGGCGTCTTTTTCCTTGAGCAGGTTCTGCTTGCGCGCGTAATCGTTGATCACACGGGTGAGCGCGGTGCGGAAGCCCTCAAGGTGCATGCCGCCCTCGGGAGTGTAGATGTCGTTGGCAAACGACATGACGTTCTCGCCGTAGCCGCTATTCCACTGCAGGGAAACCTCGACCTCGCCCATCTTGGCCACAGGCGCGTCCGGGTCCGACTTGCCCTCGATGTAGATGGGCTCCTTAAAGGCCTCGGGGACGTCCTTGCCCTCGTTGAGGAACTTGACGAAGTCGATGATGCCACCCTCGTAGCAAAACTCCTCCACGTGGGGAGTCGCCTCGCGCTCGTCGGTCAGCACGATTTTGAGGTTCTTATTGAGGAACGCTGTCTCCTGCAGACGGTTGTGCAGCGTATCGAAATCGTAGATGCAGGTCTCGAAGATCTCGTCGTCGGGCCAGAAGGTGACGGTGGTGCCCGTCGAATCCGAGGTGCCTACGACCTCCATCTTCTTGACGGTCTTGCCGCGCGAGAACTCCATCTCGTAGGTGTTGCCATCGCGACGAACCTGAACGACCACGCGCTTGGACAGTGCGTTGACGACGGAGATGCCCACGCCGTGCAGGCCGCCCGAGACCTTATAGGCCGAGTTATCGAACTTACCGCCGGCGTGCAGGATCGTCATGACGACCTCGAGCGTCGGGATCTTTTTAACAGGGTGCTCGTCGACGGGGATGCCGCGCCCGTCGTCGACGACCGTGATGGAGTTGTCGGCGTGGACCGTCACCTGGATCTCGGTGCAGAAACCGGCCATGGCCTCGTCGACGGAGTTGTCAACGATCTCCCACACCAGGTGATGCAGACCGCTGGCGCTCGTCGAGCCGATATACATGCCCGGGCGCTTACGAACGGCCTCGAGACCTTCGAGAATCTTAATCTCGCCGCCATCGTAATCGTTTTCGTTTGCCACACGTCCTCCTTCAGTCAAGAAAATGTGTACAGCCTTACTAGTCTATCGTAAAAAAATACCCTCGGGAACGAGGGTATTTGGCTCTACAAGGCCGCCAGATGCGATTTAAGGCTCTTTTTTGCTTTGCACGCCCTTGGCCCACTCGGCACTGGCTCTCATGGCGTTCTCGAGGGCCTCGCGCAGTTTTTGGTCTTCGATGGGCGCCACTTGGCGCTCGATCTCGGTACGCTCGGCCTCACTTAGGTCGGCGTGCGGGGCCGGCGATCGCTCGGTCGTCGTCGGGCGCAGGCGCTCCTTGGCGGCGGGCGGCGTGTGACCGGGCGCGGTGGTTTTGAACACCAGGCCGTCCACATGCGCACCGGCGCGCTCCATGCGCGCGCGGATGATCTCGCGCAACAACGTCATTTCCTGCGTCCACGAGGGCGAGTCGAGATACACCAGCAGCTCATTGGACTCGGGCAGGTAGCGCAGTCCCGTCACATGCCGCCCCTCGCGCGTGCCCGAGCACACCGCGTTCCATGCGCGATAGACCGTGCGCGACTCCTCGGCGGCCTCCATCTGCGCACGGCGCTCAGGGGTCGCAGCCGCCAGGATGCGCTGGCGCTCTGCGTTCAAAAACCCGCTGAAGGCGACCGTTTCGCTCTCGCGCTCGTAATTAGCACGTCTCACCCATGCTCACCACCTTGGCTCGATCAAGCAGGTCATCGGTAAAGTACCCCAGGTTGGTCGTAGTTATGACCGTCTGGATATCATCGCCGATCAGCCGCAGGAAAGCGCCGCGACGTTCGCCGTCGAGCTCGCTCATCACGTCGTCCAGAAGCAGCAGTGGGGCGGTGCCCAGGACATCGCGAGCCACGGCAACCTCGGCCACCTTCCAGGACAGCACCAGCGTGCGCTGCTGTCCTTGGCTGGCAAATGAACGGGCGGAGCGACCCGCCACGGTGAACTCGATCTCGTCGCGATGCGGTCCCACCAACGTCACGCCGCGGCGAATTTCCTCGTCGGCATGCTCGTCAAGGGCGGCCAGCATGCGCTCGTACGCCCAGCCCTTCAGCTCTTCGCGATCCTCGACCTGGGGCAAATCCCCCAGCGTGGACGCATAGGTCACGTTGGCGGTCTCACCTGACGCCACTTGCCCGTAGGCAGTGTGCACATGGCCCGCCAGCCGGTCGAGCAGGGCCAACCGGTGCACGAGCAGGGCCGAGCCCGCGCGGGCAATCGAATCGTTCCACGCGCCGAGCATCTCGCGGCAGCACCAGGTCTCCTTGAGCAAGGCGTTACGCTGGGTCACGCAGCGCCCATAGGTGCTCGCAAGATCGGCATAGCGTGCGCTCAGCTGCATGCCAAAGTCATCGAGGGCGGCTCGGCGCACACTGGCGCCTCGCTTAACCATGTCCAGATGGTCGGGGCAAAACAGCACGCTCGGCAGAACCCCGCGCACACCGGCGGCAGAGCATCTCTTGCCGTTGCGGCTAAACGAGCGCTTACCGTCCTCCGCGCTCAATCCCATATCAAGCACGCGGCCGTCGCCCTCGATCCTCAGCTCGACCTTGCACGAGCCCACGCCGTCATGGACGAGCTCGGCTGCGGTCGGATGCCTAAACGAGGCGCCGCTCGTCAGCAGCTGCAGCGCCTCTATGAGATTGGTCTTTCCCGCCGCGTTGGGTCCCGCAAGTATCGTCACGCCCTCGTCCAGGGCAAGGTGATAGCTATCGAAGCTGCGGTAGTGCGCGACGGAAAGATCGCGGGCGAACATGGTCATGGCGCAGCGCTAGATGCGGACCGGCATGACCAGGTACAGGTAGTTGATCTTGTCGTAGGACTTGAAGATGCCCGCCTGCGAGTAGCTCTTGAGCTCCAGCGTGATCTCCTTCTCCTTGGACAGGGCATTGAGGCAGCCGAAGATGTAGTGGTAGTTGAAGGCGATGGTACCCGACTCGCCCTCGGCCTCGACATCGATCGTCTCCTGCGCAAGGTCCTGGTCATTGGAAATGGAGGACAGGCCCATCTGCCCGTTCTCGACATCGATCTCGAACTTGACGGCGGGGTTGGCGCTCGCGATAACGGCCACGCGCTTGAGGGCGGCGTTAAAGGCGGCGACATCGATCTTGACGCTCGTCACGCACGAATCAGGGATGAGCTGCTTGTAGTTGGGGTACACGCCCTCGATGCGACGCGACACGTAGGTGGTGTTGCCGGCCTCGAAGACGACCTGGGTGTCGGTAGCCCCGATCATGATGGTCGCCTGGCTGGCCATGATGTTCAGCGCGTCGTTAAAGGCGTCAGCCGGAACGTTGAGCTCAAAGGAGCCCTCGAGGGTCGAGGTCTCGACCTGCGTATCGCACACGGCCAAGCGGAAGGAATCGGTCGCCACCAGGCGTACGGTGTTGTTCTCGACCTTCATGTGCACGCCGCCCAGGATGGGGCGGGCCTTGTCGGTCGAGGTGACGCGCCACACGCGGCCGACCATTTCGGACAAGATATCGGTCGGCAGCTCCACGGCACTCTCGATGGCATAGGCCGGAAACTCGGGGAAGTCATTGGCATCGAGCGTGTTCAGCCTAAAAGAGCTCTTCTCGCAACCAATCAGCACCTGGCGCTCGGACAGCTCAAAGGTGACCGGGGCATCGGGGAGGGTCTTGGTGATATTGGAGAGCATCTTACAGGGGATAACCATCTCGCCCTCTTCTTCGACATGCGCCGCGATGCGATGACGGATCGAGATAGTGTAGTTAGAGGTCTGGAATTCCAAGATGCCGTCTTGGGCCTTAACGAGCACGCCCGACAGGATGGGGAGGGTGGATGCCGAAGCGACACCCTTCATAACGACGCCGATGGCTTGTGTAAGCGAGCTCTGGCTGACGGTGAACTTCATCTTTTAATACCTTTCTATAGATATAAATATCTTAATAATAGTAATAGCACTGACGAAACTGTTGATTACTCCCAAAGACGCAGGTCAGACCAAGAAAGAGAATCGACAGCAACCTGTGTGCAACAGGGGTGGTTTTCCACGTTCAAAACCTGCGCAAAGCTTTTCATCACCGCGGGTTGGGTTTTAGACACCTTATGCCCGTGGTTTCGACAAGTTTTCAACAGGTGTCTCTATTTCCCTACGAGCGCAGTGTAATTTTATCGCGCAGCGACTTGAGGTCTTCGGTGACGGTGCGGTCTTCCTGGATCATCTTCTGGACCTTTTTGTAACTCGTGCTGACGGTCGAGTGGTTGCGGTTGCCAAATTCGGCGCCCACCGCCGTGGTCGTCATCTCGCACATCTCGATGGCCAGGTAGATAGCGATATGGCGTGCTTTGGCGATATTGGCGTTGCGACGCGGGCCGATGAGCTCCTCGTGCGTCACGCCGTACTGCTCTTCGATGACGGACTGAACCGTCTGGACGTTGATCTTTTTGGCCGATGTGTCAAAGTACTGGCTGGCGATGGCGTCGATATCGTCAAAGGTGAGCTCCCCGCCCTCGCGCTCGCGGTCGCCCGCCTCGCCGGCGCAGCGCTCGCAAAAGCTCTCGAGTTCGCGGATGTTGGTGCCCGAGACCTCGGCCATGTGTTTAAAGTGCTCGTCGGTTAGGTGCCCGCCGTCGCCCCCATAGGCCGCCAGCAGCGAGTCGTCGCCTGCCTCGGGAGCGGCGACGATGGTGTTCTCGTAATAGCGCTGCAAGATCTTGTATTTCATCTCGTAGCTGGGCTCTGCGACCAGGCAGAGCATGCCGGCGTTGAAGCGGCTGGTTAGACGCTCGTCCATGCTCAGGTCCTTGGGGGCGCGGTCTGCCGCGATGACGACCTTCTTGTTGTTGCGGATGAACTCGTCCATGAGCTGGAAAAAGTAGTCCACGCTCGCGCGCTTGCCGATGATGTTTTGGATGTCGTCGATGATGAGCACGTCCACGCCGTGGTACGCCTGCATGATGGGGGCGTTGCTCTTCTTTTGGCGGTCGAACTCGGTCATCAGGTCGTCCAGATATGCCTGGGAGTTGGCATACTTGACCTTGATCTCGGGCGACTTTTCGGCGAGCTCGTTTTTGATGGCAAGCAGCAGGTGCGTCTTGCCCAGGCCCGATTTGCCGTAGATGAACAGTGATGTGCACGTGCCGCGCTCGTCCGCGAGGGCGGCAAACTTGAGTGCCGAGCGATAGGCATGGCTGTTCTCGGGGCCGTAGACAAAGTTCTCAAAGGTGAATTTTGAGTTCGCGGCGAGCGGGGCTCCATCCGCATTCTGCTCGGCCGGCACGGTCGGTGCCGGCATGGGTGAAGCGGGGGTCGCGGCTTGCGTGGACTTAGTCGGCGCTCCGCCCTTCATCTGGTTCATCATGCGACGAAAATCATCGGCCGAGAGCGTGTTCTTGATTGCAATGCCCGAATCCGCGCCCGCCGCTGCGTCGTGAGCGATGGGCATGTGCGTGACGGGTGCGTTCGTTGACGTCGCCGCCGCGGTCGGCAACGGTGCCATGGTTTCACGGGAAACATCGCTGTGCTGGTGCTCGATTGTCGGCACGTCGCCTGCGGAGGCTGGCGCCGCCGGGGAAGCAGCGGGAGCAGCGCCGGGCGCCGTCGCGGCAGCGGATTCCGTCGCGGCGCCTTGCGGTGCCACGATGTCGAGCGCAATCGGTGTAAAGGCGATTTCTTCCAGATAGGCCTCAATGGTCGGCTGATGCTTTTTGAGCTGCGCTATGGCAAAGCGCGAGGGGGCCTCGATCGTGAGCGTATCTTCGGTCAGGCTTATGGCGCGCGATTGCCCCAGCATGTTGATGAGGCGTGCATCTTGGCCGTCGCGCTGGCAAAAGGCGATGGCATCCCCCAGGATGATGCTTGCTTCCTCGTCCACTGTCTCTCCCGTTCTTTAGCTCTGAGCTCGCACGCGAGCGGCGCCGAGTTCGGTCAGATGGTATTTCTGGCCATGCTTGATGACCAAGCCGGCCTGCGCCAAGTCATTGAGCGTGCGTGACCAAGTGGGGGCCGAGTTTCCAAACGCCCTCGCCAGATCGGTTGCACCGCACGCTTGATTTTGCGCCAGATAGCCCAGCGCGGCGTTGCCGCGATCGCTTACGAACACGTCCGGTTGTGGCTGCGCATACTGATTTGCTGCATTAGGATACATCATTTGAGCTGCTGGTTGTTGAGAACTCTGCATCGGCGGCATTTGCTGTTGAAAACTTTGAGGCCACTGTTGGTAAGGCTGCGGAGGCATCTGCTGGGCCCAGGGGTTGTACTGCTGCTGCGGCATCTGCTGGTACGGCTGCTGATATCCCTGCTGGTACTGCTGCGGGAACTGCTGGCCATACCCCAGTGGCGGCATCTGCTGATATGGATATCCCTGCTGGTACGGCTGATAGCCCATTTGCTGGCCGCCCGGTGCCCCCGTCGCCTGCTGCATTGCTGCTGCATCCTGATCCGCCAGCGGCATGGCCTCTGGCACGTTTGGCGGC
Organism: uncultured Collinsella sp.; assembly: GCA_905208975.1. Lineage (GTDB taxonomy): Bacteria > Actinomycetota > Coriobacteriia > Coriobacteriales > Coriobacteriaceae > Collinsella. The sequence goes on from CAJLRE010000017.1 coordinate 8,067, forward strand.
ATCGACATCGATGCCGCCTGGGGCTCTTGTGTAGGAAGCATTCCGGGCTGCTGCATCTGTCCCACGGGGGGCTGCATCTGCTGCGTTGCCATGGGCTGCTGCGCAAAAGCTCCCGGCAGGGGATATGTGGGCTGCTCCGTCTCGGGCCGCACGGCAGCGCCGCGTCCGCCGGCGCGTTCGATTTCCTGCACGCGTTTAGGGTTCAGGCTTACCGTAACCACGGTGCCGTTGCCCATGTTGTCCTCGATGGATACGGCACCGCCGGCGTTTTCCAAATACTCCTGCACCATGGGAAACCCTGCTCCGGTTCCACGGATATAGCGCTTCATTTTGCTGTTTGCGCTGGTAACGCCAAAGTCGAAAGCGCGCTCCTTGTCGTCGATGCCGGGCCCCTGATCGGCAAATCGGATGGTGTCTCCGCCGTCCAGAATCGAGATGATGGGCTCGGCAAAGTGTGCGTGGATAAAGTTTTCGACAATCTCGCGGATGACCATGAGCGAGATATGGCCACCTTGTTCTTTCATGCACTGGTAGACGGTGTTGGTCGTCTCTTCCAAATACGTGCGGACATCTTGCGGATCAATGACGATCACACGTGGTGTCGACAGCATGTCGTCATAGACGGCGATGCGCGCGGCGTACATGGCTTTTGGCGCCTGCGTGGTCGTCTGCTCGCCTTCGTCGCGCTCTTCGCGCACGCCGGTGATGTGCTCGTTGTCGGGTGCCGGGTCTCCGGAATCGACCATGGTGTAAAAGTCGTCAGACATGCCGCTCGCAATCTTTCAAAAGGTTTCGGACAAATAGTAGCTCACCGTGCAATGTTTCTCATCTTTCGACAACTTTTCAAAACCTGTTGAAAACTTTGGAAAACGGACGAAAAGTTCTCAACATTGCCAACATGACCTGTTGAAAACTCAATGAAATATCGTGAAAAGTTGCCATGCACCGCTAAATCGAGCTCGGCTTATGGGGGAACCGTGTGAACTGCGCAACCTTTTACCTTTGATTTCTTGACATTTGAACATTGATTTCCCTACAATCTTCAAGCTCACGTGTCTATATCTGCGTCCGCGCCCCCGCGGACACTCGAAATGCAGCAGGAGGAACTTAAGATGAAGCGTACGTATCAGCCTAATAAGCGTAAGCGTGCCAAGACCCATGGCTTCCGTGCCCGTATGGCCACTAAGGGTGGTCGTGCCGTGCTCGCCCGTCGTCGCGCCAAGGGCCGCAAGCGTCTCACTGTCTAGCAGCGATACACACATCTCGCATGAAGACTATTAAGTCTCGGCAAGATTTCGAGCATGTGTTCAGTCAGGGGCGTCGTTTCAATCACCCTCTGATTCGAATGACCATATGTGAATCGGTTGGCGAAGGCGACTCCGGAAGGGTCGCCTTCGTTGGTGCTAAACGGCTCGGTTGTGCTGTCGTGCGCAACCGTTCTAAGCGTGTGATGCGCGAGGCCGCCCGCAGCTGTGGATTTCCCGTTGCGGGTTATGACATCATCTTGTTCGCAACTCCCAAGACGAGGGTTTCTTCGCCTCAGGAGATGGACAATGCATTGCGTTCGCTTATGAAACGCGCCGGCGTTGCCGGGGAGGAGCGATGAGCAATCACGTTTTGCGACGTGTTGCCATCGCTCCTATTCGCATATATCAACAGGTTATTTCGCCCTTATTGCCTGACGCCTGCATTTATTACCCAACGTGCTCGCAATACGCCGTCCAGGCGATTGAGAAGTACGGTGTTTTGAGAGGCTGCTGGCTTGCCGTGAGGCGCATCGCTCGCTGCAATCCCCTGCACGTCGGCGGTTATGACCCTGTGCCCTAGCGGGCACTCGCTATCGGAGGAAAACTTACATGTGGGATTGGATCGTTAACATCCTTTTCGAGCTGCTCAAGCTCATCCAGACCTTTGCGGTCGACTGGGGCCTGTCCATCATCATCCTGGTGGTCATCATCCGTCTGCTACTGACGCCGCTTATGCTCAAGTCGACTAAGTCGACGGCACGCATGCAGGTGCTGCAGCCCAAGATGCTCGAGATCCAGGAGCGCTATGCCGACGATCCCCAGCGTCAGGCCGAGGAAATGCAGAAGTTCTACAGCGAGAACAAGTTCAACCCGATGGCTGGTTGTCTGCCGCTGTTGATTCAGATGCCTGTCCTGTTCGCCCTATTTACGCTGCTGCGTAACCTGCCGGACTACTTTAACGACGGCGCGTTCTCGTTCTTTAATATTCTGCCCGACCTGACCACCACGCCGAGTGCCTCCTTTGCCGATGGCTTTATGGTCGCGCTGCCTGCGCTGGTCTGCCTGATCCTGTTCGCTGTCCTGACCCTGATTCCGCAGCTCTATATGTCGCGCAACCAGACCGGCCAGCAGGCTCAGAGCATGCGTATGATGGCCGTTGTCATGACGGTCATGATGCTTTGGATGGGCTGGAGCCTTCCCGTTGGTGTTCTGCTGTACTACGACGTCTCGTCTGCTTGGCAGGTTATCCAGCAGATTTTTGTGACGCAGAAGGTCATCGACAAGGCGAAGGCCGATGAGGAGGAGCGCCTTAAGAACGCGCCGCTGCAGGTTGAGGTCACTCGTCGCGAGAAGAAGCCGCGCCCGCACAAGAAGAAGTAGCGGGATATCAATCTTATTTAGGTACCTAACTTTTGGAGTACGTTATGTCTGAAGAGATCATCGAGGATATGCTTGAGGAGGTTGCCCCGCAGGTCGCGGGCGATTATCCCGAGATTGCACAGCGCTACAAGGCCGGTGAAGAGCTGACCGACGAGGAGCTCGACACCATTGCCGATGTCGCGATTTCCATCCTGCGTTCCATCCTTTCGCACTTCGATGCCGCCAACTCTCCTATCGATGAGTATGAGGGCGACGAGGGTGAGCTGATTCTGGATGTAACGGCTCCCGACCTTGCTGTTCTCATTGGCCGTCATGGTCGCACCCTTGATGCCCTTCAGGTTATGTTCTCTTTGCTAGTGAGCCGCAAGCTTGGCTTTAGGTATCCGGTTGTAGTGGACGTCGAGGGATACAAGAGCCGCCGTCAGGACAAGGTTGCCTCCATGGCTCAGTCTGCAGCCGAGCGTGCCATCCGCACTCATAAGAGTGTTTCGCTTCCGCCCATGAATGCCTACGAGCGCCGACTGGTTCACATTGCACTTCGTGGCAATGACGCCGTCGATACTCATTCTGAGGGTTCTGACCCCGATCGCCATGTGGTGATTGTTGCTCGATAATCTACTCGAGCTTATGCTAAGGGGACGTGGTTTCCACGTCCCCTTTTTTTGTCAAAAGTTCTCGATACACTGATTTTTGTCAGAAAGGAGCTTTCGTTGTTAGTACTTACTGATCAGCAAGCTGACGAGATGTTGACTCGTCTAACTTCCTATTGCAAAGAGTATTCCTTGAGCGTATCTGATGTTGAGATGAGGAATTGTATTCAGCATTTGGATTTGGTTCTGGAAACAAATAAGACAACTAATCTCACCCGTATTCTTAACGTTGAAGATGCTGCGGTACTTCATATCCTCGACTCACTTGTTTTGCTCCCCTATATCAATAAGGCTCCTGAGGGAGCTTTGCTCGATATGGGGACAGGTGCGGGCTTCCCTGGTATTCCGTTAACCATAACCACGCATCGTAAAGCTACTTATATTGACTCTGTTGGTAAGAAGGTTGATGCCGTCAATTCTTTTGTTCATGCTCTTGGGTTGAAACATGCTCATGCGGTCCATGATCGTCTTGAAGAATATGCTCGAAGCCATAAGAAGCAGTTTTCTGTCGTAACCGCCCGCGCACTGGCCCCTCTACCGATTCTTGTTGAGTATGCGGCTCCGTATCTCAAGGATGGAGGGCTATTTGTTATCACCAAGGGTAATCCATCGGATGAGGAGCTTGCTTCCGGCATGTCAGCAGCTAAGATCTGCGGCTTCACTACGCTTCTGAATGATGCAATCGATTTGCCTGAGGGCTTGGGCCACAGGGAATTTATTGTTCTTAAGAAGAGTCATCCGGCATCCGTTTCATTGCCTCGTGCAAATGGCATGGCAAAGAAGAATCCGCTTGCCTAGATGTTTCACGTGAAACATAATGGATATTAACAACTTGCAGTGTTTCACGTGAAACATGGCGGTTGATATCGATTCGGAATGTTTCACGTGAAACATCCTCCGTTTGACAGCTTTAATACACACCAGGAGGGACCGTGGGATTTCGCGACGTTAAGCGTTCTAAGAACGCAAAAGACACGCGTATCATTGCAATCATCAATCAAAAAGGTGGCGTCGGTAAGTCAACGACGGCTGTAAATCTAGCAGCAGCACTGGGCGAGCAGGGCCGTAAGACTCTGATTGTCGATTTTGATCCGCAGGGAAACAGCACCAGTGGATTTGGGATTGAAAAAGAAGACCTTGATCACTGCATCTATGATGCATTGCTAAATGATGTGCCGGCAGAATCGCTTGTTCTTGATACAAATTGCAAAAAGGTATTCGTAATTCCGGCTACCATTCAGCTTGCAGGTGCCGAAATTGAGCTCGTAAGCGCAATTGCTCGTGAAACCCGCCTCAAAGATTTGCTTGAGCCGATTCAGGACGAGTTCGATTTTATTTTCATTGACTGTCCTCCTTCGCTCGGCCTGCTTACTATCAATGCCTTGACCGCAGCAGATAGCGTTTTGATTCCAATCCAGTGTGAGTATTACGCACTCGAGGGCGTTACGAAGCTGCTTGAGTCAATGAAGATGGTCAAATCACGTCTGAATAAGGGCTTAGACACCTATGGCGTGCTTATGACCATGTATGACTCACGTACTTCTTTGTCGAATCAGGTTGTTGAGGAAGTTCAATCGTACTTTGGTGATAAGGCGTTTAAGACGCTGATTCCCCGTACGGTTAAAATCTCTGAAGCTCCGTCTTTTGGAGAACCGGTAATTACCTATGCACCTCAAAATAAGGGTGCAAAAGCGTATATGAACCTTGCAAAAGAGGTGATCAAGCGTGCCTAGTGCAAAGAAACGTGGTGGATTGGGACGCGGACTCAATGCTTTGGTCTCAGAGGCTGAGTATGAGACCGGTGGTTCTGCTGCATCTGCTTCAAATGCCGCATCTGAAACAAAACTACCTATTGAGGATATCGTTCCCAACCCTAATCAACCGCGAATTCACTTTAATGAAACTGAACTTCGCGAGTTGAGCGAGTCAATCCAAGAACATGGCGTTCTGCAGCCGCTCTTGGTTCGCAAGCATGGAAACGGCTATGAGATCATCGCTGGTGAGCGTCGTTACCAGGCGTCAAAGCTTGCTGGTCTTGAGGAACTGCCTGTCATCATTAAAGATGTTAATGATGAAGAGATGCTGGCCCTTGCTCTTATCGAAAACCTTCAGCGTTCTGATTTGAATCCCGTCGAAGAGGCTAAGGGCTATCGCCAGCTCATCGATGCTAGCGGTATGACCCAGGAGGCATTGTCGAAGGCCGTAAGCAAGTCACGCTCTGCAATTACAAACTCGCTGCGCCTTCTCGATCTCCCCGAAGTAGTTCAGCAGATGATTTTTGAGGGTAAACTTACTGCTGGTCACGCACGTGCGATTCTTGCAGTTCCCTATGAGGATGCTCGGATTCGACTTGCAGAGAAGGTTGTTGCGGAGGGCCTTTCCGTAAGAGCGACAGAAAATCTTGCTCCATTGTTTTCTGCCGGAGAGACACCTAAGACGCCGCGGCCCGCAACGCCGCAGTCTTTTAAAAAGGCTGCGCGTGTACTTCGTCAGGTATTTAATACCAACGTGCGTGTGAAGAGCTCGCGTGGAAAGAATAAGATTGAGATTGAGTTTAAAGACGAGGAAGAGCTCTCTCGTATTCTTGGTGAAATGATTCAGTTTGATCAGGGAGGCCAAGATGAGGAATAAGATTTTTACTGCGATTGCATTGGTGACGACTGTCGCGGCTGGTGCCTTTGCTGGCTATAAGATCGCGACAGACGATGAACTTCGAGGTCGTTTGCTTCGTGGAGCGCAAGATATCGTTGATACATCCAAGAAGAAAATGGATGTTATGACAGAAGATGTTGCCATGCGCACTGCTCAGGTAACGAAAAATCCTAAGATTAATCAAGGTTGGGTTAGCAACCAATGGGAAAATGTAGGCTATTAGGTACCTAACAATTACTTTACATATTTTGAGGGGCCCTTGTCTGATTCATGAGACATGGGCCCCTTATTTTGTCCGTAAAAAATGGGAAAGGTAGCAGCTGGTCCAAAATTGAGGTCAATAAATGAAACGGCCCCGGTTGCATATCCTGAAACCGGGGCCGTTCGATGTTTCACATGAAACGTTTTGGAGTGCGACTCCCCTATGCGTTCTTCTGAACTTTGAAGCGCTGTTTCAGCTGTCCGCAAGCGGCGTCAATATCGTTACCACGGGAGTTACGAATCGTGGTCTCGATGCCACGGGACTCAAGACGACGCTGAAGATCCTCAACCTTATGAATCGGCGACGGCTTGAGCGGGCTGCCCTCGATGTCGTTAAGTTGAATCAGGTTAACGTGGCACAGCGTTCCCTCGCAGAAGTCGCAGAGTGCCTGCATCTCGGGATTCGTATCGTTGACGCCTTCGATCATGGCATACTCATAGGTCGGGCGGCGGCCAGTCTTCTCGGTGTAGAGCTGAAGCGCTTCGTGAAGGCGAAGCAGCGTGTACTTCTTGACACCGGGCATGAGCTTATTGCGCGTCGACTGGATGGCGGAATGCAGGGAAACGGCAAGCGTGAACTGCTCGGGGATATCGGCAAATTTGCGAATACCGGGAATAACGCCGCTGGTAGAGACGGTGAGGTGACGAGCGCCGATACCGATGCCATCGGGGTCGTTGAGGATACGCAGTGCCTTGAGAACCTCGTCGTAGTTGGCAAACGGCTCGCCCTGGCCCATGAAGACAACGCTTGTGGCGCGCTCGCCAAAGTCGTTGGATACATGAAGCACCTGGTCGACGATCTCTTGAGCGGTCAGAGAGCGCTTGAGGCCGTTGAGACCGGTAGCGCAAAAGGCGCAGCCCATGCCGCAGCCTGCCTGGGTGGAAACGCAGACGGAAAGCTTGTTGCGACGGGGCATGCCGACAGTCTCGACGGAAATGCCATCGTGGTACTCGAGCAGATACTTGCGCGAGCCATCTTTGGAAACCTGCTTGGTGAGTTCAGTCGGCGTATCAAAGGCAAAAGCCTCTTTAAGCTGCTCACGGAAAGCCTTGGGAAGATTGGTCATATCGTCAAACGAACAAACGTTCTTCTCAAAGACCCATTCGATGAGCTGCTTCGCGCGGAAGGCGGGCTGGCCAAGTTCGGCCACGAGCTCGCGAATATCGTTTTGGCTCAAGTCGCGAATGTCCTGAGATTTAGTCCTGGGATTCATGGAAGCCTTTCGATTTTGGGGAAACGTAGAGGGTATCGCTACAATATGGTATCAGCTGCAGAAATTATAGAGGAGGAGTCTGCCCATGCCGGGTAAAAGCCTAGAGAACATGCACGTAGCGGTCTTGGCGGGCGGTCATTCCGCCGAGCGCGAGATCTCGCTCGATTCGGGAAAGAACGTTGTGGTGGCACTGAAGGAAGCCGGCTACACCTCGGTGGAGCTGCTTGACACGGCCGCTGATGACTTTATGGTAACCATGGCGACCGGCGGATTCGATGTGGCATTTATCGCCATGCACGGCGCCGGCGGTGAGGATGGCGCCATGCAGGGTGCCATGGAGACCCTGGGTATCCCCTACACGGCCTCGGGCGTACTTGCCAGCGCCTGCGGTGCCGACAAGGAGGTCTCTAAGCTCCTATACGCCAAGGCGGGCATTCCCATTGCCCCCGGCCTTGCGCTCGAGGTGGGCGATGAAGTCGATATCGATCATATCGTCGAGGTTTGTGGCGAGCGCTGCTTTGTGAAGCCGGCCGTCAACGGTTCCAGCTATGGCATTTCCCTGGTCCATGAGCCCTCCGAGCTGCCCGCGGCAATCGCCAAGGCGTTTGAGTACGGCGACAAAGTGCTGGTCGAGAAGTGCATCGAGGGTACCGAGATCACCGTCGGCGTATACGGCGAAGATGACGTGCGCGCCCTGCCGATTGTCGAGATTCGTAAGCCCGAGGACTGCGAGTTCTACGATCTGGACGTGAAGTATGTCGACCCTACGGATATCCATCGCATTCCGGCGCAGATTTCACCCGAGAATTACGCTCGCGCTCAGGAACTTGCCTGTGCCGCTCACAAGGCCCTCGGTTGCCTGGGTATCTCGCGCAGCGACTTTATTGTGAGCGAGGACGGCCCCGTTATCCTCGAGACCAATACCATTCCCGGCATGACCGATACGTCGCTGTATCCGGATGAGATCCGCCACACCGACGACATGACGTTCCCGCAGGTCTGTGACAGCCTGATCCGTATGGGCCTTCGTCGAGCGGGCATTGCATGCTAATCGAGGACGCGGTTTCGTCAGGAACGCCGCAGTTTGTCATCGACTCCTATGCCACGCTTGCCGACCGCGCCAAAACGCAGTCCTTCGGTCTTATCGAGGAAGATGTGATTGTCCTCGATACCGAGACCACGGGTCTTTCGGTGCAGGACAATGAGCTGATCGAGATCTCTGCGGCCCGTCTTTCGGGCCGCGAGATCGTCGACCGCTTCGATACCTTCGTGCATCCCAAGCAGCTGATTCCCGCCGAGATTACCGAGCTCACGAGCATTACAAATGCCGATGTGGCAGATGCCCCGTCGGCCGTTGAGGCCGTCGCCGCTCTCGCCGATTTTGTCGGTGGTTGCCCGGTGATCGCACATAACGCCACGTTCGACCGCTCGTTTATCGAGTCTGTCAAAGGCGGCGTCAACGTGAGCGATATTTGGATCGATTCGTTGGCGCTGTCGCGCATCGCGCTTCCGCGCCTGGCCTCGCACAAGCTGTCTTTTATGGCCGATCTGTTTGGCTGCGACTCGGTATCACACCGTGCCAATGCCGACGTCGACGCCCTGTGTGGCGTATGGCGCGTGTTGCTCGTGGCGCTCACCGACTTGCCCCAGGGCCTCATGGCGCGCCTAGCCGACATGCATCCGGACGTGCCTTGGTCCTATCGTCCTATCTTCTCATTCTTGGCAGGGCAGAACCCTGGTTCTATCTTCTCTCTCAGCGCCGCTCGTGCTGACGTTCTCAAGGCCGATCGCGCCGACGATCGGGTGGACGCCGATGAACTGCCGGTTCTCAAGATGCCGAGTCGTGAGGAGATTGAGGCAGACTATGCGCCAGGTGGCCTAGTCAATCGCATGTATCCCACCTACGAGCCGCGTGATGAGCAGATCGCGATGGCGCTCGAGGTCCGCGATGCGCTGGTCACGGGCACTCATCGAGTAATTGAGGCAGGCACAGGCGTCGGCAAATCGATGGCCTATCTGGTGCCTTTTGCCGAGGCAGCACGCCGTAACAACATCACGGTTGGTATTGCGACCAAATCGAACAATCTTGCCGACCAGCTCATGTACCATGAGCTGCCAAAACTTGCCGAGCAACTGGACGGTGGTCTGTCATTTTGCGCGCTCAAGGGGTATGACCACTATCCGTGCCTGCGCAAGCTTGAGCGCATGAGCCGCGGCCAGGTCGAGATTACCACCAAGCGCGATCCGGCGGACACGCTCACGGCGGTCGCGGTCATTATGGCGTACGTCTGCCAATCAGCCGATGGCGACCTCGACTCGCTCGGCATTCGGTGGCGCAGCGTCAACCGTCCCGACTTTACGACGGCCTCGCGCGAGTGTGCTCGTCGCCTCTGCCCGTTTTTCCCTGATAAATGTTTGGTCCACGGTGCTCGCCGTCGTGCGGCGCATGCCGATGTGGTGGTCACCAACCATTCCCTGCTGTTCCGCAACGTCGCGGCCGAGGGCAGGATTTTGCCTCCGATTCGTCATTGGGTAATCGACGAGGCCCATTCCATCGAGCGCGAGGCGCGCCGTCAGTGGGCGCGCGTGGTGTCGGCGGACGAATCACGCGTCCTGTTCGAGCGCCTGGGTGGCTCGAGCACCGGCGCGCTAAGCCAGGTTTCCCGTGATTTGGCAACCTCCGAGGGCTCTACGCTCTATCTGGGCCTTACTGCCAAGGCGACGTCGACGGTTGCCCGCGCGAGCATGGCAATCGCCGACGTGTTCGATGGCGTTCGCGAGCTCGGCCGCCGTGCGCGTGGGGGTTATGACAATGCCAATCTATGGATTGGCCCCGAGCTGCGCGAATCAGACGACTGGCATGATTTCTTACAGTCGGCCTACACTGGCATCGACGCATTGGAACAAGCTGACAAGAGCGTCGACGCGCTGGTGCAAGCCGTCGCCGCCGACAAGCCCGAGGTTGTTGTCGACCTGGGTGATATCTCGCGCCGCCTGCACGAGCTGGCCGAGAACCTCAAACTCATCATTGATGGCACCGATGAGCACTACGTGTATTCGCTGCAGGTCAATCGCAGACTTCGTGCCGGCGGAGAGTCGATGACCGCAGAGCGCATCGACATTGGCGAGGCTTTGGCAACCGAGTGGCTACCCGAGGTTCACACGGCTATCTTTGCCTCGGCGACCATGACGGTGTCCAAAAGCTTTGAGCACTTTAACCATGCGGTCGGCCTTGATCGCATCGGTGCTTCAACGTCGTCATCGCTGCACTTGGATTCGAGCTACGACTTCGATTCGAACATGGCTGTAGTCGTTGCGGGCGATATCCCCGATCCGCGCGATCGTGAGAGCTATCTTACGGCGCTCGAGCGCGTACTGGTCGACGCCCATCTTGCCATGGGCGGATCGGTGCTCACGTTGTTCACCAATCGGCGCGACATGGAGGACCTATACGCCCGCGTTGAGCCCAAGATGGCCCGTGCGGGTCTGGAGCTCAACTGCCAGCAGCGCAACTCATCTCCTCGTCGCCTGCGCGACCGGTTTATCAACGAACCGACCTCGTCGCTTTTTGCGCTCAAGGCCTTCTGGGAGGGGTTTGATGCCAGCGGCGAGACGCTGCGCTGCGTCATCATTCCCAAGTTGCCGTTCTCGAGCCCCACGGACCCGCTCTCGTGCGAGCGCAACCTGCGCGAAGACCGCGCATGGGCGCGCTATTCGCTGCCCGAGGCGGTGCTCGAGGTTAAGCAGGCCGCGGGGCGTTTGATTCGCTCGTCGACCGATAGCGGTGTGCTGATCTTGGCGGATCCTCGCCTGGTGACGAAGGGCTATGGCAAGAAGTTCTTAACGTCGCTGCCCACGAGCTCCTACCAGCGCATCGAATCGGCGCAGATTGGGCACTATCTACAGCTGTGGCGTGCACGCCACGAGCGGCGGCGCTAAAGCGGACAGACGAGGGTTTTTGCCATATCGCACAGACGCTTTGACAGGGCGGGGTCATCCAAGATGCGGATGGCTCCGCCCGCTGCGATTATCTGGCTCAGCAGCCAACGCTCGGAGCCGTAATGTACGGTTACCGTTGCCATGTCTGTCCCGCTGCGCTTGATTAGGGTGATGCCGGCCCAGTCCAGATGCTCCGCCATATCGAATGGCATCAAGAGCTTTGCGCTGCGCTGCGTCCGGGCAAGGGAATCGTGGAGGGATGCGACGTCCGGTGCGTGAGGCACGACGGAGTCTTCCGTTAAGGCGAGTCCCTCGATTTTATCCATGCGATAGGTGCGCTGCTCATCGACTGCGATGTCCCAGGCAATCAGGTATGTTTGGTCGCCGTTTGCCGTAATGCGCAAGGGGTCGACCAGACGCTCGCGTGGCCGTGCATCGTCCATCGAGCGATACGAGATACGGCAGCGAACGCCGTCCTGAATGGCGCAGCTCAGCTGCTGCCAGTGCGACCCGTGGTTGACGGTGTCAAAGACGCGCTGGTTATAGCCGAGCTCTTCGGGTAGAAGAGCAAATCGAATCCGAGCCGCCGTCTGCGGCTCGATCCCCAACGATTCAAGCTCGTGGTTGAGCACGGCGCCCTCGGCGGCACTCAGGCGCAGCGGTAGCACACGACCGGCGTCACCGGTGAGGACCACACGCTCGCCGTGGCATTCGCAGATGATGCGCGCGCCCGATTCTCGGTCCGCGAGCGTCGAGACGATCTCGAGAATCTCGTCGAGCGACGCCCCCGTGATGTCAAAGCGACTGCAAATCTCGTTTCGAGTCATGCCGTTCTCGCCGGCGGCGTAGAGGGCCTCCATAATGTCGATGGCGCGCGAGAGCCTCTGCTCGCTGGTGAGTTTACGCACGGGCATGCTCGTGCACCGTCCTTTCGATGAGGTGGTTCCACGCCTGTTTGAGCGATTTGGGGGCCATGGGCCTCATGCCGTCCATGGAGTGGGCCATGCAAAATGAGGCGGCGGCTTCAAGGTCGCGCACGTCAACGGTCCAGATCCATCCCGCATCGGTGTGTGCGAGCTTACCTCGCCCGCGCGTGAGACCGTTGATCATATCGATCTGCGTCTGAGGGGCGAATGAGAACGTAGCTGCAACGGGCGGTCGGTCGGCAAAATCGAATTCAAAGAACAGGTAGTCGTTGAGGTTGAAGTCCGCAGGGATGGTGTAGGCCTTCGAAGGACGCCAAGCGCGAACGATACGGTCGCAGCGGAATGTCCTGATGTCGTCGGTGGCATTGTCGAGGCCGCAGAAGTACGCCACGCCCTCGCGCTCGAACATGCCGTAGACGCAGACGGTACGCTCTTTTTGCTCACCGCGTCCGTTCTGATATAAAAATCGCAGCGCGCATCGCTCGGCAAAGGCGCTCCATACCGCATCGACGGTGGGAGAGCGGCGGATCGGTGCTTCGTCCGCCGTCGTCCTGCCGGTGAGGTAGGCAATCTTGGAACGAATATCGGCAAGCGGCGCGGCAAAAGTGGATGAGCCGGCCGCTATTGTCTGGTCGATAGCGTTGAGCAGGATATCGGCGTCGTCTGCGGTGATGAGGCCGCCTGCTGCAAACGTGTGCTCGCGGTCGATTGTCCACGAGCTTTCCTCGGTCTCCTGCGCGCCGGCAGGGCGAACCTCCTTGATTAGGATGCCGCGTTCGAGCAGTTTGTCACGATCGCGCCGAAACTTGCGCTTATCAGAGTCGATGTTGCCCGAGCCATATCCCAGGTCAGAATCCAAGACGATCTGCTCGGTCGTCAGCGGTTCGGGGGAGCTGTTGAGCACAAAGAAAAGATTGAGGATGCGCTGAGCCGTTTTATCGAAACTGGGCTCCGAATTTTCCTTTTTAATTGTCGCGGTTGCGTCGCTTGCCGTCATAGAGTCCTCGCATGAGAAGGTGGTTTGCTGCCATGATTTTAGTCCGATATGGAGATTAGGCTATATCCTTGTCCGCTCGGGGCGTTAAGATGGCCCGAATTCGGTCGTTTGCGCTCGCTCGGGGTATACTTTCGACTATGTACGGTTCTAATGTGCATGCATTGGGCCTATTTGTCGGATTATGGATGTGGAGCGCACATGGCGAACACCCAGAACTATATTAACCACCTGCTGCAGAACACCGGCATCACGCCGGCATGCAGCGAAGAAGAGCGCTTGGCTGCCGAGGATATCGCTCAGATCTTCCGCAACCACGGCTTTGATCCCGAGGTTCAGGAGTTCAATGCCCCGGCGCCCAGCAGGTTGGCATTTGCCGTTACCGGTATTCTTGCGTTTGCCGGCGCCCTGCTGATGGGCATCGGCGGCGGCATCGGCTTGGTCGGCACCTTGCTGGCCATTGTCGGTGCCGTTCTTTACGTGCTCGAGCGCACGGGCCATCCCGTGGTTTCGCGCCTGGGCAAGACGGGCGTGAGCCAAAATGTCATCGCCTACCACAAGGCCTCGGGCCCGCTCGCGTCTCCGCGCAACCGCCCGGTGGTCGTTGTCGCACACTACGACTCTCCCCGTGCTGAGCTGCTCGCCCGCGAGCCCTATGCTTCGTATCGTGCGCTCATCGCCAAGCTGTTGCCCGTTGCCACGGTTGCCCCTGCTGCCGTTGCCATCTTGCGTATCCTGCCGCTCCCCGGCGCGCTCAAGGTTCTGCTGTGGATTGTCGCGATCCTCGCTTCCCTCGTTGCGCTCGCCAACGCGGCAAACATCATTTCTAACCGTTTTGTGCTTCCCTATACGTCCGGCGCAGTGTGCAACAAGTCTTCTGTCGCCGCTATGCTCGGCGTTATGGACAACGTTGCTCCCTTCCAGGGCGAAAACGAGTTTCCCGACGATGTTCCGTTCGATACCTATTTTGGGGAGCAGAAGCGTCGTGCCGAGGAGATGGCGCGCGCAGCAGCGGAGTATGCCGCGGCCCAACAGCAAAACGACTACGGCAACACCATCGAGTACGAAGAGCCTACCTACGCCGAGGACGAGTTCGGTCAGCCGATTGCTCCCGACGCTCAGACCGAGCCCGAACAGGGTGAGGATTTCGACGAGCAGATCGAGGGCTTTGAGGGTGCGTCTGCCGACGAGACGCTGATTGGCGCCATTGTGCCCGAGGATCAGAATCAGGCTGTCCAGGCCGAAGAGTTCAATGACGAGGTTTCCGCTGCCGAGCCGGCGGAGGAGCCTGTCGTGGCCGAGCCCGAGCCCAAGCTCTATCGCAATGCCGCCGACAACATCCGCTTTGGTTCGGATGCCATCCGTGCGCTCGGGATGCTTCCCGAGTCCTGCACGCTCGATTACGAGGAGGGCGAGGAGCCGACGTTTGAGCCCGAGCCTGCCCCCGTCGTGACTGCACCTGCGCCCGCCGTCACCGTGGATGATGAGTCTGCCGCGGTTACCGCTGCCGTTGCCGAGCTTGAGGCGGTGTCCGCGATCGATCCCGCGGCAGGACTGGACATTTTGGCCCCCGCCGCGCCGGCGCAAGACGTTGCGGACGAGTCTGACGACGATTACGTTGAACAGCCGAGGCGCGTGTCTTACGAGAGCGATACTGATTTCTCGGCCGAGATTCCCGCGGCAACGCCCCATGCCGATATTGCATCCGCGTTCTCTTCGATTGGCACCAGTGCTTCCAACTTCTTTAAGGGTGCGCTTGCAAAGGGCAAGAAATTTGTCGACGATTTCGAGGAGAAGCGCGCTGCCGCACGCGAGGCTGCCGAGCAGGAGGCTATCGCTCAGCAGCAGGCAGCCGAGGCGGCACGTGAGCGCGCGGCGCAAGAGTTTGAGCAGAACGAGGCTATGCAGTCCGGGCCCGTCGACGCTGCCGAAGCTACGACGTCCTTTGAGTCCCAGCAACCGGCGTCCGCGGATGTTGTTGAGGCGACGACGTCTTTCGAGGCTCAACAGCACGTCGATAGCACCATGTCGTTTGATGCCGCGCAGTTCGATTCCACGATAACGTTTGAAAAGCAAGGCACCGCGATTGCCGAGCCCCTTCCTGTTTCCGATGAGCAGGGCGACGCGGCAGACGATGACGAGCCTATCGATACTGCCGAAATCCAAGATGCCGCCGAGGACGAGCCCGTCGAGGCCAACTCTGACGAAGAGCAATACGCAACAGCCGAGCAAGATGATTCGACCGAGGTCGAGCAGGAGGAAGTGCCTGCGGTTTCCGAGGCTCCCGAGACAGATGAGTCGAGGCCTTACTCCACGCAGATTTTCACCATGCCGACCCCGAGTGGTTCCGGTGCCACGGTTGCCGATGTTGCTCCCACCCAGGACGAAACGGTCGATTCCCTTATGGCCCAGATTTCCTCCCAGGCATCGCCGCGTCCGCAGATGAATGTTCCCGATCCGGCGTCAGCTCCGTCGCCTGCACCTTCCTCGTCTCCGCTGGCTTCGGTCCCCGATCCGTCGCTGCCGTCGATGAAGCAGGCAAACGTTGCGTCTCGCACGTCGCTGTTCGACCTTCCCGACCCCTCCGCACAGGTCAACGACCCCTTTGCTACCGCTCAGGGTCCCGAACCCACATCGGCACCCGTTGCGCCTCCTATGCCCGTTGCGTCGGGCGCTCAGCCGATCGAGACCATTTCGGCTCCCGCCCCGGCGGCACCTAAGTCTCGCAAGCGCGGCCTGGGCGGCCTGTTCGGTCGTAAAAAGAAAAACGAACAGGACAGCATGAGTGATTGGCTGGGCGTCGAAGACGATTACGATGCCAAGAAGTCCGGTCGCGGCATCGGTTCGTGGGATAATTTCGAGGACGATAACGATGGCTGGAAGGGCGGCGCTACGTCTTCCGACGGCGCTTCCTCCGAAGATATGCTCTCGGCTGTCGCCTCTATGGGTGACGATGAGCTGCTCGGTCACGATATCTGGTTTGTGGCAACGGGCGCCTCGGATTGTGATGGCGCCGGTATGAAGGCCTTCTTGGCTTCGCATCGCGATAAGCTCCGCGGCGTCTTCTTCATCAATCTTGAATCCGTCGGCGCCGGTAGGCTTTCGGTGGTGACGGTTGAGGGCGAACAGCAGCTGCTCAAGGGCGATCGCCGCATCATGAACCTGGTCAGCAAGGTGTGCAAGTCGTTCCATGTCGATTGTGGCGCGCTCGAGATGCCCTATGCCAAGACCGATGCCTACGCCGCGCTCGAGGCGAGCCGCCGAGCCCTCACCATCGCCGGCGTGGACGGCACGCGTCTGGCTTGCGCTCGTACCGAGGACGACCTGCCCCACAATGTCAACCCGACGAACATTGCCACGGTATCCGAGGTCGTGACCGAGGTTATCCGCCGTTCGTAGACGGAGCTCTAAGGAGTCAACGTGTTTTCGTATATTAAGCGCCATTGGCCTGTCTACGTGATTTTGACCTTGATTGCCATTGCGTTAGGGCTTGGAGCTGCCTACATCGTGGGCGCGAAGGGCTCGACCCCCGCCTCCGCAATCAGCGAAGAGGTGGAGCAAGAACAGAGCACGGGTGCCGATGGGATTCCTGAGTCCGAGCAAGCAATCGTTGATGGTGGATCTTCGTCTGCAGAGTAGATGCGGCGATTTAAATGATTGAAAGCGGGCGAGCCGGGGGACTGGCTCGCCCGCTTTTTCATCGCTCTAGCGCTTCTTTGGGATTGACCTAAGGCGAGCGAACCATAGGGCTGCGGCACCCGAGGTCAGGAGCGCGGTGATGCAAGCGGCGATGGGAGCTGATCCTGTTGCCGGTAGGTCCTGCGGTAGGGTACAGCGTTGAATGACACTGTCCTCGTCATGTGACTCAAGTTTATCGCCGCCGCCGTTGCGGCAAAGATCGACGCGTGCGCTGTTGGTGAGTGCAGTTTGGGGTGTGTAAGCCGACGTTGCCTGCATGTGCACGACTGCGCCCCGAGCATCTGTGCCAAGGATTGCTTTGGCATCGTCAAGGTCGTCGTGCTCATCTTTGAGATCATCACGGGTCCAAGAATCCGTATCGCTTCGAGTCGTAAAGTCGGCGGCTACCGCACCGTATTCAATGCGAATGCCCGTCACGACGGTATTGGATGCAAGGTCGAGTTCTTTCGCCTCGAGTGTGGCGGATTCCGTGGTCGAGACATCCGCCTTCCAGAGGTGCCAGCCGTCGTAATCGACGAGGCGGCAATCTTCACCCAGACTCTCTTTTACTTCGTCGGACTCAAGCCAAGGATTTTCGTGCCCATCGCCAAGAGTCGCGTTTGCCGGCTCATCGACGTCTGTCGAGTCCAACGGCGTCGTGCGATACCACACGTTGCACAGACCGTTGAGGTCGCCGATGGCGACGGGGGTTTCGATTGAGACGAATCTCGCCGTGCCGTCTTTGGCGCACTCAAGATCATCGGTAATCGTAAACTCATCAACCCAAGTAGCGGAATCGTTTCGAGCATCGATGATATAGGAGAAAAGCCCATCCGTATTGGTTTGCATCGCGGCGCGGTTTTTTCCATCGCCGTTAGCCAACAGACCCTTCCCGATAGGTTGGACAAGTTCCTGACGCTTGTCGACCTGTCCTTTGATCTCGATGGGCGCATCCTTCATCGCGACGGATTGGACTTCTCCCGTATCCTTTATTTCAAACGTTATCTCCTCGGCAAGGTCATAGGTCCGCGGAGACATCGTTTCGCGCAACGAGTAGGTGCCGGGTGCAAGATGTTCGATGCGGTGCGGCTTGTCGGATGAGGTCCAGGAGTCTATTTCGGTTTTATCGGGACCATATAAGGTGAGCTGTGCGCCTTTCACTTCCTGCTCTCCGCTTGCATCGACCTTGGAGATATCAACCTTGGTGTAATCGTCGGATACGTTAAGCCGTGCTTCCACAACGGGTGTTTTCTGGTCGGCATAGGTAAGGTCGACGATATGGTGCGTCCGGTCGAGTAAGAAGCCGGTCGGCGCTTGAGTCTCGACAACCTCGTAGCGTGCGGTGCCAGATCCCAGCGGGAGGTCGTCCGCGCGTGCTTCTCCAGTTTCATCCGTCGTGACGGTAGCGACAGTCTCACCGTCGAGCGCGGCAATGCTACCGTCGGGGCGCACGATATCACCTGAGGCACGGATCTCAAAGGTGGCGCCCGCGAGGCTGCTGCCGTCTACGGCATCGGTTTTAACGATCCTGATGTTTCCGGTCGCGGCGTGGTTATAATACGAGACGATTGCAACGGGCGTTAGGTTTATATCGGCGGGTATGTTTACCTCGATCTCTCCGCCGACAAGATAGGGCTCTTTGGCCGAGGTTTCGCGTACATAATAGGTGCCCGGCATGAGCGATTCGGGCAGTGTGACGGTGCCGGTCGCGTCAGTCGTAAAGGTGTCCATTACGTTATATGCTGGATACCAGCATGTTTGTGAGACAGGTTTGTGATTGCTGTCGAGGAGTTGGAAGGTGAATCCGGCTAGGGGAACAGAGGCGCCTGTTTGGGCATCGCGTTTTACAATCTGGAGATGCGTCGACAGGGCGTGGTTGTCCACGATATATTGAAGCTCGGCGCCGTCGGAAATCTGATTGGCCTCGACGGTCCATTCCCCCGCACGTTTAAAACCCTCGGGGACGGTTTCCGGAACCTCACGAACCGTGTAGCCGGCGCGGTCGTATGGGACGGCTCCGTGGACACCGGCTGGTCGCTTGCCTGTGCCGAACCATGCTTCGGGCTGGTCTTTGGTGGAGGCAAAGCCATAGATGTTTGTAGTCAGTGTGCCAACAACCTGCTGAGAGCTGTTACTGACAACCTCAAAGACAACATCTCCTGCCGGCTGCTCCAGGCCGGATTGATCGCTATTGCCGTAGTCCTTGAATTTGGAAATCTCAAGGTCAAACGCAATGGGGATATTGGAAACGCGAGATTCGATCTCGACCACGCCTGAATCGCCGAGTTGGTCGGCTCCAACGGTGTAAGACCAACTGTCACCGGAGGGCAAATAGCCCTCGGGCGCCTTCGATTCATAGATGGTAAAGGTTCCCAGGGGGACATCGGTGAGGGTAGCTCGACCGCTTTCATCGGTCCTGAGAGTTTGTGTCCATCCAGGGGTTGATTGCGATACGCACACGAATTCTGCTCCTGCGAGCGAAGCTCCAACTTGGGGGCCTGCATTCGTTGCGGCGTCGAGCTTTACAATGCGCAAGGTAATGGTGCCGGGTTGTTCATCAATGGTGACGTATCCGCCGTTATTCGTCGTGGTAAAGGCAATGCGATCGTGCAGGGAGATATAACCAGCTGGCGCTGTTGTCTCAACTAGGTAGTATGCCGTGTTGGGTAGGAGTGTTGCCTGCGCTCGACCGTTGCTGTCCATCTGGACGGTGCCGACACGCGCGCCGCTGGCGCTCTCAAAAACATCGAATGTTGCCCCGTCAAACTGATAAGTATTGTTTCCGCTGGTAATGGCAGCGTTTGCAGACTGCTTTTGGAAGGAAACAGAGACCGCCGGCAGTACATAGAGCATGTCTTGACGTTTGCTGCCGCCCGATACGGTTCCTATATAGCGCCGCGCGCGGTGCGGAGCGGCTTCGATGCTTCCTGATTTTGCGCTGTCGTGGAGCCACCGCGCAGCCGCCACGACTTCATTGTCGGCGGTAAAGTGCCCGCTCTTGGTTTTGCCCTGAGCGGTCGTGTAGGAGTAGGTGCCATCGACATGGGTAGTGCCGTTGAGCATCCATACGGCAAGCTGGGTGGCAGCGCGGGCGCGATCGGGTGAAAGATGGTAACCGCCAAACGACGTGGCGGTAGGATATCCGTGACAAACGATTGCCGCGAACTCGTCGTCGAGCCACACCCAGCCTTGATCAAAGTTGAGCCATGGGCCGCCCGGCTTGGTGGGGCCGGGGCGCTCCTGGTTCATGCAGTAGGCAATCGAGGCGTCTTGAGCTTCATACTTGCCGATGAAGAAGGGCCCACAATCATCGCTAATAGTGCGGAAGCCGAGCTGGTCGTAGCCATCGACGGCAAATGCGGCTCCCGGTGCCAGACAGCCGAAAAGCAGGAAGAGGAGCAGGAGCAGCGGACCTGTTGCGATTGCGCTGTGGACAGAGTGCGTGGGTGCGTTGGACATGGCTGCTCCTTATCCCTCGTGCGCCGCATGGGGAGGTTGCGACGCGTAGGATGAGGCTACCCCCGAGGTTCATGCGGGTAAGTACCGGAGCCTGACCAAAAGCTTGCCCGATCTCTGACAAATCGAACTCAAATACAACAATCAGATAAAAGTGCAGGTAGAAGATAGGGAGAACAGGAGGTCAAAGGTCCTCGTCTCCACAATTGACATGTTTTCCAAACGAATCTCCACAGCTAAAACAAGCATCGCCACCCTTGTATCGAACAAGACAACCGCGTTATACTAGCCAACACACAAGCGGGCATCGCCAAGTGGTAAGGCATCAGCTTCCCAAGCTGACACTCGCGGGTTCGAGTCCCGTTGCCCGCTCCAGTTAAGAGCACAAGCACGGCACCATCACGGTGCCGTGCTTTTTTCAATAAAGTGCCGGGACTCGAACCCGACAGGGTGCGAGCGTAAATAAACGCGAAGCGTTTATAGCGAGCAGGCAAGGTCGCCGATAGGCGACCGCAGCCGGTGCGGATTTGCGAAGCAAATACGCGGACGTCCCGTTGCCCGCTCCATCGAGCGCGGGAGACCTTGGGACGGCCAATTCAACAAAGTCTTCCCCATCGTCTCCGTGAATCCGAGGAGATCGACCGCAGCCGGTGCGGATTTGCGAAGCAAATACGCGGACGTCCCGTTGCCCGC